>NZ_JZRH01000017.1:0-96396 GCF_000963985.1 Pantoea sp. BL1
GTCCTGCACCGGGTGACGGATCACGCTCTCCACCTGCTGCATGCCGTTGTACTGGTATTCGGTTTGACGTCCGGCGTAGTCCTGCTGCTGCGTCAGCAGCCCGGCTGGCGTGTACGCAAAATGCCACTGCTGACGGTTGCCATTGGTGAGCGACACCAGCCGTCCGGCGCGGCTGAAGTCATAGCGCGTCACTTGTCCGGCAGGGTCAATCGCCTCGGTGACCTGACCGCGTGCATTAAGCGTCACCCTGCGCTCCAGCATGCCGTCGATGTTCTGACCGCACACCAACCCGGCTTTGTTGTACTTAAACAGCGTTTCCCGCCCGTCGGCGCGCACCCAGGTCTGCAGTCGTCCCGCTGCACTCCACTGGTAGCGGTCGGTGTTACCCAGTGCATCAGTGGTGCTGAGCAGTTTTCCGCAGGCGTCGTACTGGCGCTGACTTTGGTAGCCGGAGCAGTCCTCTTCACGGATCAGCTGTCCGCGCATGTCCCACCAGAATTGATGGCTGTTTTCCAGTGCATCGATACGCCGCGTCAGATCCCCCTGCTCATTCCATTCGAAACGGGTCACGCCGCCCGTGGGATCGGTCAGTGCGACGACATCACCCGCCAAGTTATAGTCATACTGCCACTGTGCGCCATCTGGCAGCACCTCTTTGAGGGGCAACGCGTACAGCGGATGCCAGGTGGTGATGCGGGTGCGATCCAGCGGGTCACGCTCCATCGTCAGATTACCGCGTTCATCCCAGGCGTATTCCCAGCGTGCGCCACCCGGCTGCGTCATCGCCAGCAATTGTTCGCTGTCGCCGCTCCAGGTATATGACCAGTGTCCGCCGTGTGGATCGGTCCAGGCGGTGATGCGGCTCAGTGCATCCCAGTGATGCTCGCTGCTGACACCTTCATCATTACTGACACGCGCCACCCGCTGCTGCTCATCCGTTTCAATACGCCAGCTCTCCAGCTCGTCACCCTGCTCGTCACAGACCTGATAAGCATCGACGAGCCAGTGTCGTGAGTGGAGTGCGGGCCGCCACTGATACTGAACCTTCAGTCCGGTGGAATAGCTGTGCCACGCCAGCATGTCGCTCGCTTGATCCCAGCCATAACGACGCGTGACGACAGCGTCGGCGTCCGTCACCGTCGTTAATTGCCCCTGGTCGTTATAATCGTAGGTAACCAGCAGATGCCGGGCCCCTGCCGATATCTGGTAAACTGCGCTCAAACGCCCGGAATGCGTGTCATACTCCAGTTCCACATCCAGCGCATCGTTATCGCTGGAGATACGGAGCAGTCTGCCCTCATCGTTCCAGCTGAAATGCTGCACGTTTTCATGGCGGTCATAAATACGGTGGATGCGCCATTCACCCGGTCGCGTGGGATCCGGCTCAAACAGCTGATGCTCACCTTCACTGGTTTGTATCACCATCGCACCGTTCGGGCTGCAAAACAGCTTCAGCCCCTCGCCCTGGAAATCAATCACATCACCGGCATGCACTTCCCCCATACCCAGCTCACGCCCGGTCATGTCCTGGTAGATCAGTTGATTATCCGGCAGGCGCCAGAGACGCACCTCGAACGGCAGCATCCAGCCGGTACCGAGTATCCCGGCCGCCAGATTGCGGCTGTGGTAGATGCGCTGCCAGTAGAGCGGCATGCGATCCGGCAGCACAAAATCGAGATCCTCTTCCCGTGCCAGTATTTTCGCACCGGTGGCAATATTCACCGGGTGTAGCGTCTGGACAGCGGCTTCCATGGCGATACTCCCGCCGATGGGGCAAACGATATCTTTTGCCAGCCCGCGTAAAATCAGGCGGCTGAAGCCAATGCGGTAGAGCTCCGGCAGAATACCCACCAGCGCCCCGCCGATCAGGTTACCGGCCATGTACGCCCAGATGTTTTTGCCACTGTGGATATCGCGCACCGTGATGGTATCGCCACCGATGCGCACACGCGGGTTTTCGCTCAGTTTGATTTCTGCTTCACAGGTGCTTTTGTGGCCGTTACGTGCCGCGGGCTGATTGTTGATCAGGACTTTTTTCGATCCCTGCGCAATAAAATTGCTGCTGGTGACCATATGACCTTTAGTACAGGCCACGGTATCGAGCGGCAGTGGCGTTGCATACGGACTGGCGCTCTCCACCACTGGCTGCATCAGGCTGGTCCAGACGTTCTTGCCCCACTCCTTTACATCATCCACTGAGAGATGGCTGGCGCGCTCGGCTACCGCCATCAGCGCGGCACCAGGGTTAAGCGCGGTCTTCATCGCCGCCGCGACACCGGTCAGTGCCAGCATGCCAACCGCCGCCCAGTCGATGCCATTGTCAGCCGCCGCAGGCGCGTTGAGGTAATCACGCGACACGCTGCCCGCCGCGCGCGCAGCTAGCTTCCCTTTGATATGGACGTTGCCGGACCCGCTGACAATAAATGCATCCGGCGGTCCGGGGTCGATAAGGCTGTCGACCAGCGATGCCGCCGCGTTGCCGATCTTCTCCAGACCTCCACTGAACACCAGCGTAGCAATGGCCACGCCACCCAGCAGCGCCCCAACGCCAGTGCCAGCGGCGATCATGATGCCAGCGACAATCGCCCCTTCCACCAGACCGCCGACAAAATCCGCCAGCGCCGAACTGTGTACCAGCGGATCGCCAATGCGCGCCGCGAGATAATCTGTCATCCTCAGCCTCCCGGTTGCAGACCCGCTTTGATCGCGGCCCAGAAGGCATCGCCATCGGCATCAAACGGCTGCATGCGGCTAAGGGTAAACGCCAGCAAGTGGTCATCCACCCGCGCCACGGCGAGTTTTTCATATACCATCACATGTTGATTTTCGAAGCGCAGCGCCACCTCGCGGGCAGGGATCCCTGCGATGTTGCTATCTGCAACTTCACTCAGCACCACCTTTTTCATATTGCGTTTAATTTTGCCCAGTTGCTGGCTGAGGTATTTCTCCTCATCCCCTGCCGGGACATCCCAGGCTCGGGTAATGACCAACGTCGCATCAGCGAATTTCAGCACATTGATGGTGTGGTCTTGGACTGCGGCGGGCAGGTTAAGTACGCCTTCTGAGAGGGCAAAAGGGACGGTTTTCATGCTTTATCTTTTCCTTGATCAAATGCCGCTTTAACGGCGTCCTGGATTTGCGCTGGCGTGGGTTCCACTGCGGGTAATGCTCCGGGTTGTTTCAGGTTCAGATCCAGCGTACCGCCGGTGTTGATCTGCCCGGTGCCGGAGGCATCGATATTAAAATTCACGCACTGCAACGTGACCTGGCCGTTAGCGCCTAATTCCAGCACCGACTGGCCCGCCACCAGACGAATGCCGCTGTCGGAAGCCTGCACAATTGCCCCCTGCACACGCTGAACAAAACCACCGCCCACCAGTTGGGAATGGGCCAGTTGCGTCGCCTCGGTGTGGCTGCCCGACACTGTTCCGTTGTAGTCCTGAGTGACACTGACAGTACGCGAACCACCCACGCTGTGGGTTTCGTCGTTTTTAACGTTGGTATCCATGTTCTTCTGCGCCTGGATCCACAACTGCTCCTGACCGGACTTATCCTCGAAGCGCAGGGCATTGGCGGTTTCTGCGGTGCCATCTTTGGTACGGCTGAGGAAGCCCATCTGCGTTGCACCGGCGGGCAGCGCCCAGGGGGGCATACTCGCCTCGTTATAGACGCGGCCGATGATCAGCGGACGGTCCGGATCACCATTAATAAAGTCCACCACCACTTCGTCGCCGACACGCGGAATCTGCACGCCGCCAAATCCCTGGCCCGCCCAGGCGCTGGAAACACGCACCCAGCACGAGCTGGTATCATCGCCCTTTGCCAGCCGGTCCCAGTGAAACTTCACCTTGACCCGGCCATAACGGTCGGTCCAGATCGACTCTCCCTTGGGGCCCACTACTTTCGCCGTCTGTGGACCGTGGGTTTTTGGCCATGACGTGCGGGGTGGCGCACGGAACGTGATCGCGGTCGGCAGCACGGTAAAGGTGATATTGTGCGAGGAGGTAATATCACCGCTGGCATAGCTGTTTTCCTCGAATTTATATTCGGCACTGGTGATGAGATAAGTGCCGTTATCGCTGAAATGCGGCGCATCGAGCAGCCCAAAGGTGTACCCAGGCGCAATGCCGCTCGCCGTACCTGTGCCACTGACGCTGTGATGCTCCACTTCCCACACTTCCTGGCGGATGCGGGTATAAAACTCGCCGTGGCTGTGGTCAACAAAATGACCCGGCCAGTCATAGACATCCACCGAACCCGGCGTGGGCGCCACCGGGTTCTGCCGCGCCTGAAGCATCCAGGCATTGGGTTTACGGAAGTCATAGTCATCTGTGCTGTACATCCCCGGCGTCACGCTCTCGGCCAGTGACCACTGGCTGATCCCCTCTTCCGTTATGCTGCCACCGGAAGGGGCTACGTGGTAGGGAATGGTGGCATAGCCGCTAAACGCCTGATGCTGGTCGGCTGCATCACACAGTACCAGCGTATGCTTATCGGATTCGTGGCGGAACCAGTAGTAGATCCCCTCCAGTTCCATCAAACGGCTTATGAAATCGAAGCTGCTCTCCTGATACTGCACGCAGTATTCCCATACCCGGTAGCTACTGGCGAGTTTTGATTCGACGTTGACGTTGTACTCTTTCAGCAACGTCTGCACGATTTGCGGCACGGTCTGGCTCTGGAAAATACGCAGGTTACGATCACGTTTCATTGGCCACACGTCGGGCTCAACGGTCAGAGCATGAACGGCATAGCGCGATCCATTCAGCTCCTCACTGCGCACGGCCACGCGGGTGATTTTGCCGTTGAAGTAACGTGGCGTGAGCAGGTTCTGTGTCGGCAGGGTAAAAGTCACCGACTTGCCCAGCAGTGCATGGCGATCGATGCGCGCATCGGTCGCCAACAACTCCGCCTGGAGGGTGAATGATTCCGACAGGGCTTCACGCCCGCTGAGTTTCCAGAACAGCAGGCCCTCCGTGGGCAGCTGGACGGTGATGCGTGAGAACATAAGTAAATCCCGGAAAATAATTAACTGTGAGGATCGAGCAGCCAGACACCTTCCGCACTGATGGTGAGTGTCTGTTCACGAGCGCCGTTATGGCTGCTGATAGAGAAGGTGTAGTTGCCCGGAGCCAGTTGCAGCGCGGCAAAACCATTCGCCGCAGGCACCACGGCCTGCTGTTTGCCGTTGACCTGCACGTGTTCGCCCGATTGCAGACGGATGTAGACCTGTGCCACTGGTGCCGGGGGCGGTGCGGGTTCCACTTTAGCCTGTGCGGTCTGGACTTCGGCCTGGGACACCGGTTTCTCTGCCACCACCGGGGGCAGTGTAGCCGGTTGAGCCACCGTGGCGTTTTGCGCCTGCGCGGGCACGTCATCACCGCCTCCGGCCATCAATACCCCCACGCCCAGCCCGACCAGCACACCCGCCGCCACCAGGCCTGGCAGCGCAAAGCGGTGTTGCAGGAAACGTTTCGCTGGCGATAACGGAGCCTCGGCTTCCACCTCTTCGATCGGCACCAGCATGGTGCCCGGCCCACTGATTTTCGCCGCGAGCAAGGGTTCAGATTCGCGCTCGGGCAGCGCCATCAGTTCCGCAAACGCATCGATGTTTTGTGGGCGATCCTCGGCTTTCAACGCCAGTGCCTGGTCGACCGCATTCAGCAGCGCCGTGGAATAGCCAGCAGGGCGACTTTGCACCAGTGGCTGGTAATTATCTTCGATGCTGCGCACCACGCTAACCGGCGGCGGCGCACCGGTGATTAACATGTGCAGTACTGCCCCTAGCGCATAGATATCAGTCCAGGCACCCTGCTCGCTTTCATCGTTGTCGCTATACTGCTCGATCGGCGCAAAACCAGGACGCAACATGGTCTCGCTTTCATCAGACAGGTTACCGATGGTTTTACGTGCGGAACCAAAATCGAGCAGTACGGGTTCGCTATTGCTCAGGATCTGGATGTTATCGAGCGAAATATCGCGGTGCAGATAGCCAGCGTCATGAATGGTTTTTATCGCCCCGAGCAGGGGGGGCAACAGACGACGAATCCAGGCTTCGTCGATCTGCTGTGGATTGCGCGCACGCAGATTGGACAACGTGGTACCACTGTAAAACGCCGTCCCCATATAGGCGGTGTCATTCTGTACCCAGAAGCGCAACACGTGTAACAGGTTGGGATGATTAAAACGTGCCAACAAGCGCGCTTCCTGGATAAAACTGTTCAGACCGGCGTGGAAGGTTTTGCTGAACCGCTCACTGCGCAACACCAGATTCAACCCATCGCTACGCACCGCCAACGAGGCCGGCATAAACTCTTTGATGGCGATATCGCGCTCCAGCTGATGATCCCAGGCGCGATAGACGATGCCAAAGCCGCCACCACCGATGACTTCTTTTATCTCAAACTCATTAAACCGGTAACCCAGCGGCAAGGCGTTGGGTACATTGAGGTGATTATCGTGTTCCGACATAGACGAAAACTCTCTGATAACGAACGGCTTTAGACATCAAACTGGCAAACAAACTCACCCTGTTCACAACGCACCAGCACCCGACGGTAACGTTCATCGCGGGCGTGGGCGCTGAGCAGTATCTGGCTCATTTGCGGCAACAGGGTATTGGTGAGAATGGCATCGACCATACGTCCGCCGGACTCCACTTCGGTGCAGCGCTGCACGATCTGGCTGACGACGCTATCTTCAATTTCCGCTGAGATTCCGTGGTTCTCCTCAAGACGGCGCACAATGCGCGCCAGTTGCAATCGGACGATCTGTGCCAGCATCGCATCGCTGAGCGGGTAGTACGGCACCACCAGCATGCGTCCCAGCAGCGCCGGCGGGAACACCTCCAGCAGCGGCTTGCGCAGTGCATTGCTGAGCGCGTCAGGTTCCGGTAACAGTTCCGGATCGGCACACAATGCGCTAATCAGCTGTGTGCCCACATTGGAGGTCAGGATGATGATGGTGTTACGAAAATCGATATGGCGTCCTTCACCATCTTCCATCCAGCCTTTGTCGAACACCTGGAAGAACAGTTCATGCACATCCGGATGTGCTTTCTCGATTTCATCCAACAGCACCACACTATAAGGCCGACGGCGAACCGCCTCGGTCAGCACCCCCCCTTCGCCGTAACCGACATAGCCCGGAGGCGCGCCTTTCAAGGTGGAAACGGTGTGTGCTTCCTGGAATTCACTCATATTGATGGTAATGATGTTCTGCTCGCCGCCATACAGCGATTCGGCCAGCGCCAACGCGGTTTCGGTTTTCCCCACACCAGACGGGCCACACAACATAAACACCCCGACCGGTTTGTTGGGGTTATCCAGACGGGCGCGTGAGGTGCGCACACGTTTCGCAATCAGATCCAGCCCATGGCGCTGGCCGATGACTCTTTGGTTCAGGGTTTCCGCCAGGTTCAGCACCGCATCGATCTCGTTTTTTACCATGCGTCCTAAGGGGATGCCGGTCCAGTCTGCCACTACAGCCGCCACCACGCTGGCATCCACGGCGGCAAACAGCAGCGGTGCTTCACCCTGCAATTCATGCAACTGCTGCCGGGTGGCATCCAGCTCACTGCGCAGCGCAGTTTCATCTTCAGTGACACAACGTGCACGCAACGCGATAAGTTGATCCACCAGCGTTCGTTCCTGCTGCCAGCGCGCGGTCAATGCCTCTCGCGTAGCGCTGAGTGATGCCTGCTGCCGGGCAATTTCCTGCTGGCGCTCTGGGGCACCGAGCCCGACTTTCGCCTCGCGCCCAGCGATTTCCGCTTCAATGTCGAGTGCCGCCAGACGATGCAAACAATCTTCCAGCGCCGGAGGCTGTGCCCCCTGACTGACGGCGACCCGTGCGCAGGCAGTATCCAGCAGCGCCACTGCTTTATCCGGTAACTGCCGCGCCGGGATGTAGCGGTGCGACAGCTTGACCGCTGCACTGACCGCTTCATCCAGCAGTAGCACCTGATGATGTTTCTCCAGCGCACTAACCGTACTGCGTAGCATCTGGATGGCTTTGGCTTCATCCGGCTCCTGCACCTGCACGGTCTGGAAGCGACGCGTCAGTGCCGGGTCCTTCTCGATATATTTTTTATATTCGGCCCAGGTAGTGGCGCCGATGGTGCGCAGCTGTCCGCGCGCCAGTGCCGGTTTTAGCAGATTAGCGGCATCACCCGTGCCTTGCTGTCCACCCGCGCCGACCAGGGTGTGAATCTCATCCACAAACAAAACAATCGGGGTAGCGCTCGACTGCACTTCGTTGATCAGCGCTTGCAGACGCGCTTCAAACTCCCCTTTCATCCCCGCGCCGGCCTGCAACATGCCGATATCCAGCAGCCAGAGTTGTACATCGCGCAATGGCGCAGGCACATCACCCGCAGCAATGCGCAGTGCCAACCCTTCCACCACCGCCGTCTTGCCGACTCCGGCTTCGCCGGTCAGCAGCGGATTGTTCTGGCGACGGCGCATCAGGATATCCACTATCTGACGGATCTCTTCATCACGCCCGGAGACCGAATCGATACAGCCCTCACGTGCACGCGCAGTGAGATCCTGGGCGTACTGCGCCAGAGTGCTGCTGCCACTGGCTGCCGGGGCTGCTGCGACATCCGGTTGGGACAGCGCCTGTTGCGCCTCTTTGCTCTGGCTCAGTAACGCATCGAATTGATCAGACAGCGCATCGACGTTAATGCGCGCAAACTGCGATGAAATTCCTTTCAGCACACTGGCGAGGCTGTAGGTTTTAAGCAGACCCATCATCAGATGACCGCCACGAATGCGGCTGGCTCCGTATTTGAGCGAGGCATAGACCCAGGCGCGCTCCACGGCACTGTCGATGTGTTCGGCAAGATCGGAGACGGCACTCGCACCGCGTGGCAGACGGTCAAGCGCCGCCACGATATCCCGCGTCAGCGCGTTTTCATCCAGTGAAAAATGACTGATTATCTGCTGTAAGTCCCCGTCCTGTTGCTGCATCAGTTGATGCAACCAGTGCACCAACTCGACATAGGGATTGCCGCGCAGTTTGCAAAAGGCGGTGGCGCTTTCCAGCGAGGTAAATAACAGCGTGTCCAGTTTGCCGAATAACACGGCGCGGCTGATTTCTGACATATCGAATCTCTGTAATAGAAGAAGCAGGCTATGTAACAGGAAAAGGCGATGGGCTAGCGCGAGGCTGCCTCAACTTCAAAAACAAAATCTTCTCGATCGACAGGCTTTGCTGGTTGTCCCAGCCAGCTGGTGTAACCCAGTCGGGCGCTGCCGCCCAGGGTCGCGCCCTGGACCTCGTTCGCGGCGAGGATCAGGCTAAGATCCCACTGCATTTCAATCCCGATGTAGTGTTGCACCCAGTCGCGCACTTCACATGCCCCTGGCGCATCGGGTAAGAAATGGGCATATTGCGCGGCGGTGAGTGGCCCCAAACGCAGGCGAAAACGGTGCTGCACATCGCGCACCGCCACCCCGAGAAAAGCCGATTCACCCAAGCGTGGCATGTGCCGCCCGGCGGCCAGACGCGCCTGATCGCGGCTATCCAGCGTCAGCCACTGCGGTTGGTTTTGCTCCAGCCGCACCGGGATACCAAAATAGAGGCGCAGAATGCGCACCAGACCTTCTGCATCATGTCCGTGGCGACTGAGATGTCCCACCAACATCAGTCGTGCGTGCAGGCTTAGCGAGCTGGCCTGTTGCTGCGCCGGTAAACCAATCCCGGCCAGACAGGCGAGATAGTCCTGAAAACGTTTGTCATCGCCGCGATCGAGAGAAGCGGTCGGCTGCGCATCCGCCCAGGCGCGGTAAAACAGTAAGGTGGCCCGGTGATGAAACAGGTCAGCAAAAGCCGCCAGACTGTAATCCTGATGATGGTCGATACGTTCGCGCACATACTCAGTCAAGTGGGTGGGTAGCGGGCCGTTAGGGCCAAACAGGCCAAAGCTGTAGATGGAGACATCATGACGACCGTCCTCTTCGCGCTCACGCACCGAGGCAAGCGTCGCCGGGGCGAAGGTCAGGGAGGGCATCTGGCCGATACGCAGACTTTCGAACTTTGGCAGCGGCGCGCGCCCCAGCGCATAACGCTGACCACCTTGCGCATTTAACCGTCGCAACAGTTGGAACAGGTCATAGCGCCAGGGAGTCGCCATCACCGCTGGCCAGAAATCGTCCGGCAGACGGCTGGCGCGCGATAAATGGATAATCTGTGCCACCTCACTCATAGCAGCGCCTTCTGGCCCATACGCGGCGGCCAGTAACCTACTTCGCCACGTTGCTGGCTGGTTAGCGTCAGTTCGGTGAAACTGTTGAGCGCCACAAGACGCGAGAAGACCCGTTCCAGCACGCTGCCAAACAGCCACGGACTGGCTCCGGAGAACACCTGCTCATCCACTTCCAGCGCAATACTGACCCCCCGTGCAAACACCACCGGCCCCGGTTCCGGCACCCGCCGATGTACCGCACTCAGTTGGCAATGGCGAATGCCCTCGATCTGACGCGCCACTGGCGCTTCCGCCAGATTGGCATACAAACTCAGCAGTTGGCGCAAGGCGGCAGCCCCTTCCCCGTCAGCGCTGTCCATCAGGCTTAGATAGTTCATTTGCAGATGGCTGATCAGCCGCCAGGAGGATAAACCTTCTGCCAGCGCCGGACGCGGTGGCGTTGGCCCTTTGCACAGTGTCAGCTGACTCACCGGGATTGAATCCGGCATCACAAACTGGCCGTGTTCCTGTTGCAGCAGCATCAGCGGTAAATCGCGGCTGGTGCACATGACCTCAGCAGAAAGATGGCGCATATCGTCGCGCCACGGTGTGTGGTGTTCATCCACCAGCGAGAGAAACACTTCAGAGCCAATATAGCCGGTGCGGGTGCCATAGCGTTGCGCATGTTCGGATAGCGTGCGCTGTTCACGACGCAGGGAAAAATAGGCGCCGTAGTCACCGTTATCCGCGCTGAAGGTGCTCCAGAAGGGTCGGAATACCTGCTCCTCGCGCTGCCCTTGCACGCTGGCAAACAAACGTTGCACCGAATGCACTTCGTAATCCAGCGGGCGGATGTTATCCACCACCAGATGATATTCATGCTGGCTGTCGCTGACTTTCAGTCGCTCGGCCATTTTCGGGAACAGGTTGATCACCGGGGTGCAATGCAGCGCCAGATGGCTGCGATCCACCACGCTCTCCAGTTCGGCGTCGGCCTTATCCAGCAGAATGATGATGTCGAATGCGGTGGCCTGTTCGCAACGGCTTAGTAACGCCGCCAGTTGATGCAGGCTGATAAACTGAAAGCGTGCCGGGAAAGCAAAATATTCCTGCAACAGACGGTAGCCATCGAAGTTGCGTAAATCGTCCGGTAACAATGCCTGCTCCGGTGCAAAACCCTGTTGTTGCAGCGCGTTATCGGCCAGTACCTGGCGCTGCGGCTGTGGTTCGACCGATTGCAGCACAATGCCAACACGGTGCTGCATCAACAGCTCCAGCAACCTGAGCGCCTGAATATCCGGGCCGCTGAGGTAGAGCATCAGTTCATCGACTGTCAGTTGGCTGAGCGACGCAACGCCTTCGCACTCGATCCGGATGCGCAATGCGCTGGCCGCCCCCAGGCCGCTCAACTTCAGCTCACCGAGCGGGATGTCACCGGGTACACCGCCGAGCGCCACATCGCTGATGCGTAACGGATGCAGCATCACGTCATGCGCTGTGGTGTAGCTACAAGTGACGCCCGATTTCTTCAGGCTCTGGCTCTCCATCATGGTGCCACGCGGCACCAGAAAACCGTTGCTAATATCCCCTTTGCGGCTATCCGGCGTTAGCTGGGCAATAGCCATTGAAGGGGTTGGCGCTAAATAGCCTGGTGCAATCATCTCCAGCAGGCGCTGGGAAAAACGCGGGAACTCCGCATCCATTTTTAGCTGAACGCGTGAGGTGAGAAACGCAAAGCCTTCCATTAAGCGTTCAACATAAGGATCGGCGATTTCTATGCCGCGCATCCCCAGCCTTCCGGCCACTTTGGGATAACGTTCGGCAAACTCCCCGCCCATCTCACGCAGATAGGCCAGTTCGCGGTTGTAGTAGTCGAGCAGTTTACTGTCCATGATTACCCCACATCCTGGAGTTCAAAATGACCATTCTCGAGATCGACTTGGGTACGAAACAGAAACTCCAGCGGATACGGCACGCACCACAGGCGACCTTTGATCTCAATCGATAGCACGTTGTGCAGGTCAAGTGCTTTCAGGTCGCTGACACAACGCACCTGCAAGCCCTGTGGCAAGATGCGGGGTTCGAAATGCAAAATGGCGTTAGTCATTTTGCGCTGGATGTCCTGCCATTCGATGTCAGACATGTTTTGTCCGGCCAGCGGCGCTACACCGAAATTCCATACCGAGCGCTGCACCTCGCCAAACGGGCTGAGATCCTGCTGCGCTTCGTTATTGATGGTGTTGAACAGCCACTGCAAATCGCGCAGTACATGGCGGCGTAGCGTGTTATGGGTAATCAGCACGCTGTTTCCCGGCTCGCTGCGTTTGTCAGGGGCATCGTCAGTCAGGCGATCCAGTAGCGAGGATTGCAACTTGTCGCGCGAGGTCAGCGTGTCGCGGTTTTTACGCGCACGATAGCCGCCGTGCAGCTGTGCATAGCCGTCTTCACGACTCATAAGCTGGCCCGATACGGTTAAAAGTAAGGCGTTGCAGTGCCAGCAGTGAGAACTCCTCACTGTCGCTCAGCCAGACTTTCTGTCCCAGACCAATAAACTGATCATCCTGGCTCCCCAGCGGCTGCCATTCGGTGACGCTGGCGCGCAACCAGGCTTCCTGCGCTGGTGCCGGTAAGGGATAGCGCACCGGGATCTGGCACACCTGTTCGCTGCCATCTACCAGTTGGATCAACGTATGGCGCCACACCAAATCCGTTACGCTGGCCGGTGGCTGGAACTGCATTTCCTGGATCGCAGCAAACGGCACCCAGTAATAACGGCCATTAACGATAGCTTCACACACCGGACCAAAGCGGCTGTCGCCATCCATCAACCACGGGAACGCCACGGACTGGTCCTGCTGCTCTAACATACCGGGATTGACGTCGGCTTGTTCCAGCGCTTGCTGGCGTAACTCCGCACCGCGTGCCTCATCCCCTTTGACCTCGGCTTGCAACGCCGCCAGCAGGGTTTCACTCCATGCCCAGGCACTGCCCGGCAGTTGGGGTTGCGCCTCACCGCGTAACACTGCCGCACGTTGCAACTCTCCGGCAATCGCCTGTTGCAATAGGGTGATGGTGGGTTGTGCCTGCGGGGTAAGCGCCAGCCAGGATTGCAGTTGTGTTTGGGCACGCGTCCAGTTACCGGCCAGGCACAGCAGTTGGACAAAGGTGGCGCGCAGATCGGCGTCAGCAGGATTGGCCTGGATTTGCGCCGTGGTACGGGCAAGATTCTCCGCCAGTGATGCATCAGCCAGACGTTGTTGTAGCGACTCCATGCAAACTCCTTTTGCGTTAGTTGAGGGTGCGGTAAGCCGCTGCGGCCGGATCTTTCAATTCCGGATGCAGTTGCTCCACCAGTTGTACTTTCAGCGGCGCGGCGCTTTTCAACCACGGCGACCAGACTTTACGTACCTCTTGCAAGCGGGCACGCAGCGCGCTTTCATCGGCCGCATCGCTGGCGTGCATCTGCACTACCACCTGGTCCGGTGCCTGCCAGCCATTAAATTGCCTACTGAACGGCAGTACCAACCAGCTTTCCGGGGATTTCTCATTAGCCAGCACCATACGTTCACGGTTGACGGTGGTGATGGTCAGTTCGCTGGTCGACTGCCCGCTGCTTAAACCGGCAATCGGGAAACCTTGTAAAAAGCTCACAGCCACTGATTTTGTGGCCCCGTTACCCATCTGTGTCAGGTTGCTGTTGCCGCTCAACCAGCCATCCTTGCCACACACCAGCCCCTGCTTTGTCGGCACAAAGATGGCGCTGGATTGAGCCGGTTGCTGCCACCAGGTGCGGAAGTGGCAGCCATCCAACAGACTGAATTGCTGCCAGGGCGTGGTGTCCGCAGGCGGTGAACTGAGAGTGGGTGCCGCAGGTGTCGGGATCGCCGCCTGAGGTGGCGGGGTAACCACCGGCTGCCAATCTTTCGTGCGCTCAGCTGTACCTTCTGCCAGGGCGTTACCCTCTGCATCCTGTAATTGCCAGTGCAGTTGTTGCAGCGGTTTGCACTGCGACGCCATCAAACCGGCGACACGCGGCAGGAAGCCATCCAGCACGCTGGCACTTTTTTCACCTTTGCTGACGATGCGCAGATCCACACTCTTCTGACACCAACTCGCCAGCTGGTTATCTTTGACGTCATCAATCCAGACATCCAGTTTCTGTGCCGGGGACTGCACAATGCGGTAGTTCTCGGCAAATACCTGTGTACTCAACAGCAGCGCAGCCAGCCCCAATAATCCATATTTCATGTTGGCGTTCTCAATCGCGAAGAGGGAAAAACTGCGCCGCATCTGACAGCGAGTGCAGTAAGGTGGTGTCCTGAGGTGAACCAACCCACACGGCTAGCGCACTAAAGTTGTCCTGCTGCCCCTGTTGCGGTTGTTCGTTTTTAATGATCTGCTGCATCAGCGTGAGCCACTCTTGCGGCGTGTTGACCATATGCAGTGACTGCTGCATCTGTTCCAGCGTGACGCCATGCCAGAAGCCGTCGGTACACAGCAGAAAGGCATCACCATCTTCAATCGCCACCACATCGCTGTAGCTGGCATCACGCTGCTCGTCGCCCATGCCGAGCGCAAAATAGAGCAAATTGGTGTTGATGCCCTCGGTCTGATGCCCGGCATCTTTCATTTGCTGCACTAAGCTGTGGTCGGTGGTGACGTGGTAGAGGTAACCGCGTCGAAACAGATAGAGGCGACTGTCACCGGCGTGTGCCCAGTAAGCCAGGCCGTAATCACGATCGATAAACAAGCTCACCAGCGTTGTACCCATCCGGCTGTGCTCGCTGCTGGCTTTCTGTTGCTGGCGGATGGAGTGATTCGCATGATTGACATAGTTACGGATCGACTGCGCATTCAGATGGGTTTCGCCGTTGAAGGTATCCATCAAACTGCTGCGGGCGATGGTGGCAGCGACGTCTCCACCAGGGAAACCGGCCACGCCGTCACAGACGACAAAGCAGGCTGAACGTTCACCGATGATCTCACCGGTCTGATCCTGATTGCTGGCGCGGTCGCCCTGATTCGACGTGGAAGCAATAGTGATATTCATGCGTCATCCGTGTGGGTTTGTGAATCTTTGTACTGATTAACTTCCATGTCATAGGCATGCAGGAACGCTTCGCCAAACAGGGTGTGAAAGTCGTCTTCGATCTCGCCTGCGGTTTCGCCGTAGCGCTCGACAAAATGCTCCCACAGCGCCGCCTTACGGCTCCCCGGCAGGCCAAGGCGAGACACGGAACCCGCCTCGCGCGCTTCTTCTTCTAGCTGATCGGGGTTAAAGGATTGCAGCATAGAGGCGATGATGGCGCGGATTCCGGCGATCATCCCTAACTGGTGCGCCTGGAGGTCGATCAGCGCATCACGTACTGCCTGGCGTGGCGGCATAAAGCCGGGCATGCGGCTGCCAAACATCTGCATCAGCACGGTTTTGCCGGAAGGCAGCAGTTTGAACGGGTTGTTGGCATCGTCGAGGATCACCGTCATATCCGCTTTTACGCCACGCTTGAGAATCGAGCGGGAAGAGAGCAATGCGACTGTGCCCTGCGAGAACATGCTGAGCATCTGGCCGAACTGGCGCATTTGATCGCAATCGAACTGCGGCGTGGGCTGCAAATCCTGTAGCCCCATTCCTTCCAGCAAGGCATCCAGTAACTCACCTTTCAGCGCATCACCACTGCTCTGAGCCGCCGCCTCGCGCTGGCTGTGAGACGCCACCGGATCAATGCGCAGACGCCCTTTCGGGGTGGGTGATGGGCTACGCTGCACCGCCTGCGGAGTAGGCAGGGTGATACCACCATATTCAATCGGTGTCGGGCTGGCTTCGGTCGGTTCTTCAGCTTCTTCAGCTTCTTCACCCACGATGGGCGCAGGCGTCGTGTCAGTGTCATCAAATAATGGCGAGCTGCTAAGTTCAGCCAGATTGACGGTGTCTGGCGCGGCCGACGCTGGCTTTAGCTCTGGTTCTGGTTTTGGTTCTGGTTCAACTTCTGGCAGCGGCGGTCCTTCGGGTTGTGCCAGCGGAGCCGCTCCGCTCATCATCAAACCTAGTGGGTCATCGTGATGGCGGGGGTCAGGAGTGTTCTGGCTGCCAAACAAACTAAGAGGATCCAGCTCATCGGGCTGCTTCTCAACCGGTGCAGAGGCCGCAGCACTCTTCTGCCCCACCAGTGCACTCGGGGTCGCATCATCAAAAATGCTATCCTGGGCGAACAACGCATCCTCTTCATCAAACAAACTGCGGTGAGGTCGCTGTTGGCCGATATCCAGTGGCGTCTCACTGATCAGCGCAGCCAGTGGATTTTCCGGATTACGGTCAACTGCAGCGGGAGCCGTCAGCGGATGAGCTTCGGATGGCGCTGGCACAGGTTTGTTACGTTGCGATAAATCGTCAGAGATGGAGAATTCTTTCGCCAGGCTGTCCCAGATCTCACTGGGGATGGCGGCAGTGGTACTGCTCACCACTCCGGCGGGCTCATCAACAATGACGGCCGCTTTGGCGGCTGGCTTAGCGACCACGCTGGCAGACGATGCGGCGTGAATATCGTTAACCAGCAACTGATAATCATCAATGCCAAGAATATCGCCGTCCTGCAATTCCACCTGACGTCCACGTTCCAGTGGAATATCGTTCAGAAGCACGCGAGTGACGTTACCACGGTTGGTCAGACGACATTCACCGTCAGCAGTAATATGCACAATCGCCTGTAATCGGGAAATGGTACGGTCGTCATCAGGCAATACCAGATTGTTATCCACCCCACGACCAATGGTGCCGCCAGGGGGTAAGAAGTCAAAAAGAGTTTGCGGCGGCTGGTGGCCGGGTTTAGTCGTTATTATCGTAAAGCGCATAACGGATTCCTGCGGTTGGCTGTTCGGCATCTATATCGCGCCTCTCTCGCGAAAGAGGCGGAATATAGGAAGCGTTTTATGACGGGTTGCGGCGCGATTTATCGCGCTCTTTTTAGCTGGTTAGATATTTATTTATTACCGCGCGATAAATTGCGCCACTACGAAATACGGACAATTATAAGAAATGAGAGAGACGCAACAATGATTAAAGGGCCGAGATATTTTGTTTTACTCATATCTCATTAGAAACAACGCCCCCAACAAAAAGGCGCCAGCAATAAGATAAAACTTATCAATGATTATTCATAAGGCATCGATTTAAGTTGCTCTACACGTTCCAAATCAATTCTGGCAACGCATTTATCTGTCAGCGTATCGTGAGTGAGGGTTCCTTTCTCAGCCATAAAGGACTCAAGACTACATTGGCCATCGCGGTACTTGAGCCAACCACGCTGGGTATCGGCTAACGTTGTCATGTAACTTTGTAAATTTGCCGGTGAAGCGGAATACTCAGCATTAATTCTTTTCTTTGCTGCGATATATTCTCTATTTAACGTCCTTTCTGCTGCCTTTTTTGCGGAATTAAAACAGGCGAAAATCTCACCATCATTAGCAGCTTCGCTGCATTTACCCTGCGCATTAGCGTAATTCTGTAGCACACCTATAAACAGAAAGATAATAATTCCCTTTTTCACATCAATTCCCTTATTTTTTGAAATAATTCGGCCATCTCATAAAGACCACTGAATTTTACTTTTGATATGCCTTACGCAATTCAGCAATGTTTTTCAGCGAAGAATTCTGGAATTTTTCAGTAGTACCATCATCATAGTAAACACCGTCACCCGCTTTAACTCCCATAACATAGTAGTCGGTACCGTAGTGAACAGCGGCTTCAATGGTATAAATCACGGCAATTTTTTCATTTTCATCATCTTTCTTAAAATGAAACCTACCGAATCTACTTTATGGCAACCTACTGTTTCCCAGTCACCCTGCTCAATCGTTTGAATAAACTGATTAAGACATTAGTTCAAACTTCCGTAGAAACCATTATCTTTAAAGATAATGGTTAATTAGACTCAACGCAACAGCAATAAAAAGCACTGCAAAACTCGCGACATTCAGTTTATGGAGAGACAATAACCAACCCACCCTTTCCATAGGTTGACTCCTGATAAAATCACAGGATTCTTCACTAGCCGGTTTTTTTTTGTCAAGGATGGCTTTTTGGCCGTGATACAGGCTGGAAAAATAAGCAATTTTATGGGCATTAAACATTGGACCAAGAAAAGAGGCTATATCTGTGATCAGATCTAACTTCAGACCTCTTTGCCTGAAATCGCTAAGCAACAAATCATATTTATCTTGGTTGCGCTTGAATATTAAGTAAGAAGCAACCTGGGAGGTAAAAAAAATAAAATAAAAAAACAAAGATAAATAAAACAAAAAATCAAATCTATTCATAAAATTTTATCCATCAATGTGCCAACAGTCACTTCAGCACCTTTCGCGGAAATATAACTCCCGACAGCTGAAGTGACGATAGTACATGTCAGAAGCCCTACTGGTCCAGTCGCAGCTCCAACTGCAAGGCACGCTCCCCGAAGTGCTAATGCAGCGCCAATGCCCCCATAGATTCCAGCCGCTGTACTGCCTGAAAACTTTGCATATTCAATCACCGCCACTCGCCCACATTCATTTTGGCGCTCAACTGTACAAGCCTTATAGACTTCATTCGTTGTGTTCAACGCGCTAAATCCAATAGACACCCAACCACCAGCTTTCATAAATTTTGCTGCCTTGGCTGCACCATCAACATAAGTTGAATAGCCCCGGATGGCGCCAACTCCCGCCGTTTGCCAATCATGAACAATCGATGAGCTGGACAGATTCAACGCATGTTTCAGCTTCTCGTAAGGCTGTAACCTCAAAACCAGCCGAGAGAATTTATTCAACATTATGTCAAGCTCAGCAAACAAGCGACGGCGTTCGACAAAGAACTGTTCACCAAATAGTGTTCCAGAAGTGAGATATTGGTTACGGTACGCGCTCTCGATGGCCGTCAGTTTTTTTCCAATCTCAGCAAAGTATTTCTCTCCGGCATCGCCTATCAGACCCGAGGACTTGTCCATAAAGTTCGTCATTGCCGCAATCGAGGCGTAGTGCTGATGAAAAAAGCTCGCTTCATCGCTGGACAGTTGTGACAAACTATTATTCGTGGTCGTTTTCGCCGCTTTCAGAGCATTCATTGCTGCCGTTGTGTTGTTACCCTCAGGATCGGCCACAATCAAAATCTGACCTGGCTTTGCCCAGGCAACGTCTGCATTCAATTGCAAAAAGTAATTTGCTGCTGCAACATTGCGATTGCCAAATAAAAACATCGCCTGCTCCGTGAGCCTTCCAGGACGCTGCACCACACAAAAACCTGGTTCGACCCTACTTTTCCCGCTCATTACAATCTCCTTTTGTAATTCAATGCATTCAATAACGTTGAATACCGTAATGTAGCGGCGCGATTTAACACGTGCCTTTGAATAAAATTAAATCGCGCCGCTACAATTACTGCAGAGTTAATTAATAAAGAACATTACGCCTCTTTATTTTCCTTAATGTTCCAGCCTGAACTGCTTTCTGCTCCTTTACCACCGGAAGAGCTCTGCTCCCAATACTGCTGCTTAACTTTAGATGCCTGGAAGGAGTAGCTCATTCCCAGCGTATCGCCATTGTCAGAACCATTATAATTCACATTAGTTACCAGCACGTCTTCCAGTGTAATGCGGGCATACTCAACCTGAGTGCCACCCGCTTTACAGATAGAGAGTTCGACCTTCGTGAGATGTTTACCGCTGGCGCAGTTCTTCAGTAGCGCAGTGGTGGATTTATCGATCAGTGCATTGACGTGCAGATCGTTGAAATTAACCTTACCCGCACCGCCGCCACCGCCAACAGACATATTGCCTGGTTGAGAAGCTCCCCATGAGAAAGAGGTAATATCGGTCCAGCCAGTGTGGTTTGAGTCTTTTGATTCGCCGGTAACGCCGTCGACCTTCATAAACATATCAATAGCCATTATCTTTCTCTCTTAATTGATTGAGATTGTTGCTTTAAAAAAAGCAAGGATATGGCAAAAAGAAAAGCATGGGGCTGAATAAAACAGTCCATATTTTACCTTTGCCTTGCTTCTGAAACAGTGTCGTAAACAATATTTCAGATAACGTATTGCCGGATACATACCCGACAAAATTTGTATGCGTTTTTAAATCGATATATATATTGAGAACCTGATTCCTTTTTGCATACCCGGACTTCACGCGCTCATTTCATGGACAGTGACCTGACAGATAGTCTATAGTAGCCCAGCGTATCAAAAGTTCACCGAAGGAACGAATATGAAAAAGGTTATCTCAGCATTCCTGATATTAGTGTTATCGCTGCTCTCACTCTATTCAATTGCAGATATTATCGAATCGATAGTGCTGGTTTCTCGTTATGAAAACTTTAATGCTGCTTCTGCAGGTATCATTGCCGGTAAAGTTATCTTTTCAGCGCTCTGCATCGCTATTATTTTTGTTTTATATAAAACAGTATACAAAAAACCGCTTAATTAGTTCGCTTTAGCTTTTCGGCCACTGCATAGATTGCTATTGACGCAGTTATTGAAATCATTATCAGAACTGCGTGGATAACTTTCCCCACTAAAGAGACATTCCAGTCAAAGAACAGAATATAATAACCTGCACAGGTTATTAAAATCAGCGCAGATAAAAAGGTCAGCAAAAGGCTGATGATATAGAACGCTGATTTTTTAAACATCCCGTATCCCTTCCAGAAAATTCGAAAACACCTGTTGCGCGAGTGGCGAATTATTCTGTTGTAGTGCAATCGCATCCAGCCAGGGATCAATATTATCTTGTAGCAGAAAATAGAGTAAATCGAGATCACCTGCACCGCGCAACATGGCATAAACCTCCCTATTCTTTTTCATCAAATCCCGTGAGGTATAGATTGACCTTGAAACAGAAGCACCAATGGTGATGATCCCTGTCATCCCCGCGCTAAAAAGAAACTTAGGGATGACCCGGCTAAAGAATCGTGACACGATCTCATTCACAAACACGTATTTAAACGCAAAAGATCCCGCTGCACTCCCACCCATTTTTACCAGTAATTTTTCTAACTGCTCTTCGCTGAGCCGTTTGAAATATTGCTCAACCACCAGTTTTATCAACGTGCGCAGATCATCACTTGTCGCTCCCTTCTTCAGCAGGCTGATCAAGCGGATGCGATCCGTTTCGTTATCCCAACGATGATCACTATCGAGAAAGTCTTTGGTCAGCGCATAGAGATCACCCGGAATCGCGGCAAATCCACTCAGCGCACTCACCATAAACGTCTCAACATCCGATTTCTTTTTGGTATTGAACAGGGCCAGCATGCCATCAGCAATACTTTTCGGCGAATCCATATCCCGAATCCTTTTATACAGCGATGATTCCAGAAGACATCAGGCGCAAAACCCTCTAGCGCCTGACATCTTAAAAGTTTTAGGATGTGTTCTGCTCAGTGAGACTCAGGCATCGCACATCCTTTTCAACACTTACGCATTGTCATTTTTCAGCGAAGGCAGTTTCGATACCAGACGCAGCGAGACCGTCAGGCCTTCCAACTGATAATGCGGACGCAGGAAGAATTTCGCCGCGTAGTAACCTGGATTGTCTTCCTGCTCCTCAACGGTCACCTCGGCTGCGGCCAGAGGTTTGCGTGACTTAGTTTCCTGTGAGGAGTTAGCCGGGTCACCGTCCACGTAGTTCATCACCCAGTCGTTCAACCAGCGTTCCATCTCATCGCGTTCACGGAAGGAGCCGATTTTGTCACGCACAATGCACTTCAAATAGTGAGCAAAGCGGCAGCAGGCAAACATATACGGCAGACGCGCCGCCAGACGCGCATTGGCGGTAGCGTCGGCATCGTGGTATTCCGCCGGTTTCTGCAATGACTGCGCACCAATAAAGGCCGCGAAGTCCGAATTTTTACGATGTACCAGTGGCATAAAACCGTTTTTCGCCAGCTCCGCTTCACGACGATCGCTGATGGCGATCTCAGTTGGACATTTCATGTCCACACCACCATCGTCACTCGGGAAGGTATGGCACGGTAAGTTTTCTACCGCCCCGCCCGATTCCACACCACGGATTGAGGTGCACCAGCCGTACTCTTTGAAGGAACGGTTGATGTTGGCTGCCATCGCATAGGCGGCGTTACTCCAGGCGTAATTGCCATGATCAGAGCCATCCGTTTGCTCTTCAAAATCATAACTGTCCACCGGATTAGTACGGATACCGTATGGCAGACGAGCAAGGAAACGTGGCATCACCAGGCCAAGATAACGTGAATCCTCTGATTCACGCAGACTGCGCCAGGCAGCATATTCAGTGTTCTGGAAAATCTTGGTCAAATCGCGTGGATTCGCCAGTTCCTGCCATGACTCCATCTGCATGACTTCGGGTGCCGCACCGGTAATAAACGGACAGTGTGCCGCTGCGCCAATACGTGCCATCTCTCCCAGCAACTCCACATCCTGTGGGCCATGATCAAAGTAGTAATCACCGACCAGGCAACCGAAAGGTTCGCCACCAAACTGGCCGTATTCCTGCTCATAGATTTTCTTGAACAGCGGGCTGCGATCCCAGCCCACACCTTTGTAACGTTTCAGGGTACGTCCCAGCTCCTGCTTGGAAATACTCATAAAGCGAATTTTAAGCATCTCATCGGTTTCGGTGTTGTTCACCAGATAACTCAGGCCACGCCACGCGCTTTCCAGTTTTTGGAAATCCTGGTGGTGAATAATCTGGTTAACCTGCGCCGATAATTTCTCGTCAATTTCAGCGATCAGTGACTGGATAGTGCGGTACGAGTCGTTGGAAATGGTAACGCTGTTCTCCAGCGCTTGTTGGGCCAGAGTTTTGACCGCGTTTTCAACCGCTTCCCGCGCCTGATCGTTCTTCGGACGAAACTCTTTACTGAGAAGCGCGCTGAATTCATCCTGGCTGAAGCTGGATGCGCTTTCCGCCTGCTGTTGCAATTTCTCTCTCATTATTCTTCCTCCTTACCTTCTGCTACGTCGGCTTGCTTTGGCAGATGCGTCAGCGCCTGCAGTAGCGTCGGGTCATGCAGAATTTTGCCAATCAACTCTTCCGCGCCGTTTTTGCCATCCATATAGGTCAACAGGTTAGCAAGCTGGGTACGTGCTTCCAGCAGCTTGTTTAATGGCTCAACGTGGCGGGCAATCGCATCAGGTGAAAAGTCATCCATGCTTTCAAAGGTCAGTTCGACATTGAGTTTTCCCTCACCCGTCAGGGTGTTTTCAACCTGAAACGCCGCACGCGGTTTCATCGCCTTCATGCGCTCGTCAAAATTATCAATATCGATTTCAAGGAATTTACGATCATCAACAGCAGCCTGCGGTTCCAGTGGCTTGCCAGCGAGGTCTGCCAGCACGCCCATCACGAACGGCAGCTGGATTTTGCGTTCCGCACCATAAATCTCCACGTCATATTCAATTTGAACGCGGGGCGCGCGATTGCGGGCAATAAATTTCTGCCCGCTGGATTTCATAGTGGCCATGATTTTCTCCATAAATGATGCGCGGTTAAGGCGCGCAGGTGTCACTGCGTGATGAAATGAGGAACGCGGCGTTAGTCGTGGCGTCCGAAGATGTTTTGCAACTGATGAACGCCGTCCGGTGCCAGATCGCGAATGATGTCCATAAAATCGAGTTCGACCAGCCGCTGTACGCGGTCAATCATTAACGGCGCCGGATGGCTTGGCTCATGCTGGGCGAAGTATTGCTTCACCTTTTCCAGCATCAATTGGGCATCCGCGCGGCTGGTAAGCTGTACTGTTCGCCAGTCTGGCGCATTACGAGTCGCCGTAGATGCTGGCACGTCTGCGGGCTGATCATCAGCAGCATCTGGCAGTGCCTCCGCTGAGTTTGCGGATTGCGTCAGGCTGACCAGCAAGGCAAAACTTTTCTGCAACTGCGTCATATCAGGCACCGCGCTTTCCCCGAGACGTTCGGCGAGCAGCGCGTGCAGGCTTTGCAGGTATTGATAGATGTGTTGCAAGGTGGCAGCGGCGGGTTGCCCCTGCTGCGCCAGTTCGTCGCGCAGACGCGCCATCCCGCCTGGGTAGTCAGGTGTCTCTAATTTGCTGCCATCACACAGGGCGATTGCATCACGAAGCGTGATACCGTCCGAGGCTTGACGTAACAGCCAGGCCTGGCGCACGGCTGCCGTTAACGCAGAAGCGTCTTCAAGCAGTGCCAGCGCATTGATGCGATAGAACGGATCCTGTTCGCCGTCCTCTTCCAGCCGTGGCCAGAGCGGTTCCCAGTAACGCAATAGTGCTTTTTCAATCAGTTCCAGCCCCTGCGCATAGCCTGGCAGGCCATTAAGATGGGTCCACGCCTGGGTGAGGGCCAGCATCACGCGTAAATCTTTGCTGCGGCTCAGCAATTCCGTCGCCAGCTTTTCTACCCGGTTCCAGTCAGCTGGCTCAGCCGGGATAATGGTTTCACCAAACTGTTGCTCAGCTTTACCCGCGCTGGCCTGCTCCATCGCCTGAAAATCAGCGTGATATTCCAGGTTGTCGCCGCAAGGGTCATCATTACCGATCGGCGCCAGCAACGCGTCGAGATTAATAGTCATGCGGTTGCACCTCAGGATTCAAACATAGGGGGGTAAAGTCCATTTCGTCCGGGCTTCGCACCGCCTGCCGGGTCAAACAGCAGCGAAAATAACTGGGCGGTGAAGTTGCCACTATGCACATGGGTGTATAACGGGAAGCCGTCGCTTTGATTGGTCCACCAGAAACTGGTGTAAAACTGGGGATCAAAGATGTCGGCAGGCAGTTGCCAGCTCAGGTTCGACACGCTGCTCCCTTCACCAATAATCGCCAGAATCTCTGATGCCTCCTCCTCTGGCTGCTGCGGCAGAGGAATGCTGAGCAAAGCCTGATCCAACTGTTCCGGGCTACTACCGTCGCGCACCACACGCAGTAGTGTGTTGCCGACCTGTTGATACCAGTCGCCCGCATAGCCCAGCATGGCAGGCGACCATTCTGTCGGGCTGAAGTGGCGCAGGGCGCACAGCGGATAGTGGCGGCCAACGCTATCGCGTGAAGCGGTCAGGCTCCCCATCTGCACCAGTTGGCTGCCGAGCATCGGTGGCACGACAAAATTCCATACTGGAGCGCTGAGAAACGCTCGCGAAGGCGCATTCTCCCCTTCGGCACTGGTTTGCCAGTGGTGTAACCCCACCTGAAACCAGTGTGACCATTGCCGTAGCAAGCTGTCGGGAATGCGTCGCTTAACAAAGTCCCCCGCACTGGGGAGTTTGCCGTACCAGCCGGGTGCTGCGTATTGCGTCATCGTAAGGCTCCGATTCAGGGACAGCTAAAAGCGGGAAGCTGGAACGGGTTGCGAATGCTGCCGGGGGTAAATGACAGCGTGACCTGATGTCCTTCCACGTTAAAGTTGGCTTCGCGCGTCAGGCCGCCGGACTGTGTCAGCCGGGCGCGATCGAAAAAGCGATTCAGCGCCCAGGGACCACTGGTGACCAGCGTGGAGGTGGTACCATTAGTTAAGCCAAGCTGCATACGCACTTGACTGGTGCCACCAGGCCCCGGCCAACTGACCATTTGTACCGCCTGTGGGCCATGGCTGTAGCGCAGGATCTGCCCATCGACATCCAGCGTCAGGGTGAGGATTTCGTTATCCATTTTTACCGTGCGCAGTGTGACGCGAAAAGATGGCGTGGTCGCGCCATTGGTAAAGAACGCATCGCGAATTGACTGCGACTGCTGGAACGGACGCAGCAACGCTTCACCACCCGGCAAGGTTTTGCCATCAATCCCGGGTGTGAAACGCCAGGCCGCGTGGGTGGTATCAACTTTGCTCGCCAGATTGTCACGAAAGAAGCTGTCCATCAGGCCGCTTCCCGGCGCAAACATGCGTGCCAGGTCATCGGAAGTTACTTCGTTGCGACCATTGCGCACCAGCGGATAACGTCCGGCGATAGCCTGCTGACAGAAACTGCCCACCTCCATCTGGATACGTTTGCGTACGTTATCCATATCGCGACGCTGGGCGTCTGAACTGGCCCCCACCGCCATGCTGGAAACCATGTTTTGTAATGTACCAGGTAAACGACCCGCACTGGCCTGTACGCGGCTAATGGCATCACTCGATGGCGGTGGCATACCGCTGTTAGCCGCATCTTGCACCGCGGTCAGGTAACGATAGAGATCGTCAATCTGGTGCAGAAAATCATCCACCGCCAGCACTTTACTGCCCTGCTGTAACGGCTGCGCCAGTTCGATAATCGAGGCAAAGTGCGCTCCCACTACCTGTTCTGGTGCCGGATTCGCTTCGTTCTGTGCCGCACTGGCCTTCGGCGCACTAAATAACGCCTGCAAGGTGCGGGTAGCGCTATTGTCTGACGCTGGCGGCGCGGTTTGTGCTGCTTTGTCATCTGTTATCGGACGCGTCAGCGTCAACACTTTACTCAGGTTGATAACCAACTGGCGCAATGGTGAGTGGTTGCCGGAAAGTAAACGAGCGGTGTTAATACGCTGTGCCAGATCAGCGCTGTTATTGAGCTGAATATCGCTGAGGAATTGTTCCCACTGACGAATGTAATCCTGCATATAGAGCCGGCGCACCGCTAAGTCGGTCTGTTGGCTGTTTTCCTGTTGCGTGGTGCCGCCCAATACCCAGCGATCGTCCTGATACAGTGCCTGAGTTACCGGCACAATTTGCTTATCAACGTACTGCCAGTATCCGTCCGGGGTATACAGGCCTGCGACGCCATCGTTAACCGACTTTCCACTTTTACGTGAGAACACCAGTTCGCTTTGCGGGCCACCGAGCGCGGCGAGGGTAACCGTAGGTAAGCTGCCATCACGTTGTAGCAGGCGCTTCAGGCGTCCGTAGACGCGCTGTGATAGCGGCATCTGATTAATCAGCGCCTGCTCGCGCTTTACCAGCGCATCATCCTGCGCATAAGGCGAGGATTGGATTTGCGTTTCCAGCAACTGTTGCAAATGCCACGCCAGCTGTTTGACTTCCTGCTGGGTCACGTTCTGCGGTAGCTCACGCGAGATATTCAGCATCAGCCAGGCTTGCAGGAACTTGCCGTCATAATGCTTAGGTTGATACAGCATCTGATATGCCTTCAGCGCCTCGTAGCTGTAATCCGCATCACTGCCGTTGTCATTACGCAGCCAGCGGGTGATGTTTTGTGCCACCTGCGGCAGCAACAATTGCTTCAACGCTTTGCTGTAAAGTGCCTGGCTGGCGTCACTTACTTCAATGCCACGGTATAACCACATACGACGCGTTAGCGGTGGTTCCTGCAATGAGAAGTCTTTGCTCTCCGGCAGATGCAACAGCATATTGAGGTAAGGCATCAGCGCAAACAAATCGCCATTTCCCTGCTTTTGCAGTTGATCGCCAAGTTGCTCAACCTGCGGCGTTTTAGCGGCCATCTCCTGCAAATAGGCTTTGTTTTTACTGTAACTGGTCAGCCATAACCCACTCGCAATCAGCACCAAGGCCAGCAGCGCCAAATAGCCGGACCAAAGTCCCGCACGATTGCGCAGTTCCCACCAGCGATTGCTGGCTGCCAGTCCAGACTCCTGAAATACCACATCTTCCAGCATGTCTTTCAGGAAAAAACTTTGCCCTTTGGTCGGGGGGATGGGCGCATCTTTGCCAACCTGATCCCAGCGACCTGATTCGCCATTCTGTTGTCCCGGTAAATGTAACGCACGGGTTAATTCACCCATCACGCGGTCAAACGGTAGTCCTTCCTGGGTGCCGCTGGCAAAGTAAATGCCGCGCGGTGCGAACTGGGTCTCAAAATCGGAGCGGGCGAATAAGGTATCCAGTGCTTCGGCCAGCAGCGGACGTAATGCGGCAAACTCCTGCGGGAACAGATAACTTTCCGCGCGCGACTGCGCGTCGCTTTCAGCCAGCAAGGTATCGGCTAACCCGGCATCCAGACGTTGTTGCAGCAGCGAATACTCCTGCTGGAACTGACTACTCAGTTCGAAATCGGCCGTTGACGCCTGCGCCCAGGGAAAGGTGAAGCCCCATATCTGTTCGCGCTGGGTTTTATCCAGCCCGGCAAAATAGCTGCGAAACCCTTTCAACAAGTCCGCTTTGGTAACCAGCACGTAGACCGGGAAACGAATACCGAGGCGGTCGTGCAGCTCCATTAGACGCTGACGTAAAGTGAGGGCCTGATTGCGCAAGGCTTCCGGCGTCTGACTAAGTAGATCCGCCACGCTCAGGGTGACGATGACACCATTGATCGGCTGGCGACCACGGTATTTGCAGAGCAACGCCAGAAAGTGGTGCCACTCACTGGCATCACGCTCCTGTTGGCTCTCCTGAGTAGCATAGCGTCCGGCGGTGTCCAGCAGCACAGCATCATTGGTAAACCACCAGTCGCAGTTGCGCGTGCCCCCGATACCCCGCAGCGCGGCCTTACCAAACTTATCCGCCAGCGGGAATTGCAGACCCGAATTGACCAGCGCAGTCGTTTTACCGGCCCCCGGAGCGCCGATGATCATGTACCACGGCAATTGGTAGAGATACTGACGGCTGAAACGCTGTGCCCAAAACGGCGTCCCTTTGCTGTTATGACGCTGGAAATGCGCTTTTTTCAGCATCTCCGTCGCTTCGCCAAAACGGCTCGCCAGCACTTGCTCCTCGTTGGTGAGGCGTTTTCTGTCCTGTTCAGATTCGCCACTCGGGCGGGTTTCCAGGCTCGACATCAGTTTACGGTTGAGCCACATGTTGTAGAGGCGAGGAATCGCCTGGCTCAAACCCCACACCAGATACAGCAAGGCAATACTGATCACGCGATTCTGCTCAGGTTCAAGCGGCCGCGAATCGACAATCGAGAACACCGGGCCAATCACCCAGATGATAAATGATAGCGCCGTGATACCGACAAAACCCCAGGCGAGGCGGCTGGTCAGCACGGCAAAAAGCATATTCAGCATGGATTAGTTCCCTCTCGCCAGGCCGTTGAGTTCAGCTAGCGTCGCATCCGGCGCCACCAGCAGCGTAATCTCCACACGACGGTTACGCGCACGGTTCTCAGCACTGGTATTTGGCACAATTGGATTGCTCTCGCCACGCCCTTCCGCTTTCACGCGTGCCGGTTGGGTCAATTGCTTTTGCAGCAAGCTCTGAACCGTCTGGGCACGTGCCAGCGAGAGTTCATAGTTGGAAGCAAAACGGGCGCTGCGGATCGGTACGTTATCGCTGTAACCCACCACCAGAATCTTGCCGCTGACGTTATTCATCGCCGCCGCAATACGTTCGATAACCGCTTCATAACGGCCCCGCACCGTGGTTGCGCCGGAGGTAAACAAGCCATCCCCTTTTAGCGTCACGACGCTTTGATCGGCTTCATCCCGCACCACGACCAGGCCAGCATCAATTTCCGGTTTGAGGAACGTTTTCAGATTGAGCGCAGCCGGTGGCGGCGGTGCCGGATGACGAATCTGCATTTCCGGTAATGAAGTTTGGTAAATGTTGGCCAGCACTGGCGTGGTGTAATCCCCCAGCCGCCAGTTGAGAACGATATAGAACAGACAGGCACCGAGCGCGGCCACTGCAGCGCAGGCCCACAGCGGGATCATCGGACGCCACAACTTGCGCAACACCGGTTGATCGGTCGGATGCAACGACAGCGCCGCCGCATAGCTGCCGCGTACGCTTTTGATCATCTGCAACAGTCGTTGTTTGATGGTTTCCAGCTGCGAGCGCCCATTGTCCAGTACCCGATAGCGCCCTTCAAAACCGAGCAGCAGGCAAAAGTAGATCAATTCCAGTAACAGGATATGCTGACGCGGATTCTGCGACAGTTTTGCCAGCAACTGGAAAAATTTCTCCCCACCCCAAGTTTCATTATGAAAAGTGACCAGCAAACCTTTGCTGGTCCAGACGCCGCGGCTGCCCCAAGGCGTCAGCGCGGCGGCTTCATCCAGTGCGGTGCACAGGCAATAACGCGCACCGATGATCACTTCATAACTCAGGCCCGACTGCTGACAACGCAGTTCAAAGTGACGGATCTGGTCTATCAATTGCTGACGCAGACGTGCGGGATCGTCATGGGAAACGGAGTGCCGGATCTGCGGGATGGCGTTAATCAGCGGGTTAGCCGCTGCCACCAACGCATTCTGGTGGCTCACGTCGGGCTGTGCGACATCGCTATTCGATTTCTGTTGTGGCTGCATCATGCGTGCTCAGTTTTGATTATTCTGACTGACTGCGAACGGCCCAGAACTCCATATTCAGGCCAGGAAATTCTCCGGCGAGATGAAGCGCAAAGGCGCCTGATCGTTCCATCTCCTTCCACAACTCACTGTTTTTATCCAGTTCAAAGTAGCTATACCCGGCATGCCATGGAATTTGCGGTGGCGCACCCGGCATACTGATCAGAGACAAGCCAGGCAACTGAAGTTGCACCAGATCGCGAATTTTGGTGACAGGGGCGACTTTCATCTGCGCAGGGAAATGGGTTTTTAATGCATCGACAGGCACGTTGGCTTTTACCGCCAGCACGAAGCCAAATTCGCGCACCATGCTGCTTTCCGGCACCGTTGCCACATTCAATCCATGTGAGCGCTGGGTCAGAGGCAGTTGAATGGCGCTCTCCTCCATCACCTGCGACAACGCCTGCCGCAGTTGCAGGGTCAAGCGCGTAAAGCAGCCATACAGATCGTCATGGTCATAACGCGGAAACACATCCGGCGTGCGCGCGGGTGACCAGGTGCACAACTCTGACGCCAGTTGTAGCCAGTGGCAATATAGGGATTCAGGATGCAGCAACGGTAGGCTTTGCAGATGCGCATGCAGACCCAACTGCCGGTTTAATAAGGCCAGCAGCATGAAATCAACCATATCGGCGCTGTTAAAACGACCGGTGCCCGGTGTGCGCTGACTCAGTTGCTGGCTGCGTTGCAGAATCAGGCCATGCAGATCGTTCATCATACTTTGCAGCCCGTGACTCCCGGTCAGGGTCAGCATCGGCGGGATGTAATCGTTATCGAGACGCAGGTGATTATCGCTACGCTTTTCAACCACGCGCGCTACTCCCATCGCCGTCCATTCTGCGGTGAGATCCTGCTCCAGCATCAGGCGCAGGCGCAGTTTGCCGAATTGAACCGTGGCTGCCCCCACCGCCATTGCGTTGTCATCTTCCACCTCGCTTTCCCATGCCAGATAACGCGCCAGTGAGTCTTGTGAATCCTGAAATGTCACAGCCTCACGTCCATTGCGTCGCGTCGGGATCGCCAGCACCACTTTTGCCCGATCGACATTGTCTGGCAGATCCAACGGAGCCGGTCCCTGCTGAGGCTGGCTGAAAGCAAAAAAGGTGCCGTCCGGCAGGCAGCCGCTGGCCGTATTTAAAGCCAGCTTGCCCTGACGCAACAGCGCCTCATCAAATTCAACATCAAAAAAACCCCAGGTGTAGACGCGCTGGGACTGCCCCCATTCACGTAAGGTACTGTGCAGAAAATTTTCCGACTGCTGGAAGTGATGTGGCCGCAGAAACATCCCCTCCGTCCACACCACCTTTTCGGCTCTATTCATAATCATCCTTTACTGCTTAACCAGGCGCAGGCCATTGATATCGACAACGATGTTGGCATCCAGCTCGCCATCATGACTTTTCCAGAATTGCCAGAACGCACTGTCATTCCCATCCGGGAAGGGCAGCGCCAGACGCCAGACTTTTCTGTCCAATGTCTGGTATTCCGCCATGATGCCGATGAAGCGCGCTTGCTCGAGGCTTTTGCCACTGAGCGTGTTGCTTAACTGCCCTGCCCTGAGGAAGAACTCTTGATTGTTCAACAGTGAATTGCCCAGCACCGTAGCCGGCTGATTTTGCAGAGAATAGAAATCTGCAGACATAAATGCGGCGTCAGAGGTTAATAGCATCACCCGAACTTTTAGCGGCGCACCCGAATTGATTTGAGGGTGCGCCTGGAAATGCAGGTTGTAACGCGCCACTGAAGGCTGCCCGCCACTGCATGCAGCCAGTAGCAAGGCGAACAGCGGAAAACACCACTTTTTCAGACGGATTATCACCCTCACCTTTCCCTCCATGTTCAGCGCACTTAGTTAATGATCCAGGTACCGCTGTTACCGTTCTGGCAGGCTTTGCTGTCGCCATCGACCGACACACAGGTCTTTTTCTTCGCACTGCGTACACGGCGTTTAGGCTGGTCAGCTTTCAGGGTTTGGTCATAAAGATCGCTTTTCACCAACGCACGGAACGGCACATAACCGGTGAGCTGGGCAGCGGCTGGTGCGGCTGCGGCTTTTGCATCAGTAGTTTTCTGGCCGTCTGCCGGGGCGGCTTCTGCCTGCTGAGCCAGTTCGCCAATCGCCAGCCAATTGTTCTCTACGGTGCCGAGCACGGTGTAGGTTCCCCCGGTTTCCAGGGTAGTCACCACTTTGCCGCCAAAATCAGGACGGGTCATAACCGAGGTCGGGTAGAGCGCACGATAGGTTTCGTTGATCGGGCTGAACTGGGCCGGCGGCACAACTGCATGGCGGTGGACCAGTGCCACACCGTCAACGGTGCTGGTTTCAAGCATGTCATCAGTGATTTGCGGTGGCGCTTTACAACCTGCCATAGCAAGGACAAACAGCAGGCTTAACGCGATGCGGAGATTCACCATTTTCTTCATGTTTAGTTCCATTAATCTCTAAAAAATGGCCATTGGCCGGTTGTTAGCAAAACAAATCACTAAATGCAGGGACAAGCCTATACATTCAGGACCATTTGATAGTTTGGCTCCGGAGTTTTCTGGAACCTTTAGATCAAATATCAAGTTAAAATAGATCAATACAAATTATGTAATTGAGATGCAATAAAAGGGAGTGCAACACCAGGAAGGATTTTGAGTTGCAATGAAAACATTCATCAAAGTGATCAATATTTGCATCCCAAAGAGAGTAAAGCAGCGTTCACAAGATTTACTAATGACATTCCTGGTCTGAAATCCACCCTGTCATATGAAACCACACAAGCAGGGCGCAAAAGTCGTGACGAATATAAATCGCGAGAAACATGAATCGTAATCGATCTAAATCAACGAGTTAAGATCAACCAGTCACGCCATAGCTACCGCACGAGCTCGGTAAAATCCGCTCGCGAGCACAAAAATCATCCCTGTATTTACATCTGCAAAAGATTTACATAAGCCTGACAAAATATCAACGTGCGCCAACCTCAGAAACATACATAAACATATCTTATTAAATATATTTAACTGAAATTCGCTCCGTTTGTTGATGATTAAATGAGAATTCTCTCAAAAAACCCTTTGATTCATAAGAAAATCACCACTTATGATGAAATTTAATCCATTAAAAATTCATAAAATCTCACAATTTACTGGAACTGATCGAGAATGCTTTTTCTCAATTTGAGTTAAGAGCAGCAGAGCAGGTTTTTATACTTACAAAACCCGCATCACGTATATTTAATCCCCGTACTGCAGGGTTTCGCCCTGTCTCTTAGACAGAAACGCTCACTACCAACGTGAAGTAAATGGAATGAATGGCTGATTGAGGCAGGAATGAACGTAAGAGAGTTAAAAAAAGCGCAAACCCCTCTCTTAATCCATCGCTAACACTTGATATTTGACTGAGTTTTACTGCTTGTTACCGCCGCTGCTTAACTGAATAGTGCCCCTGACGATCTTTTCCTTATCCAACACTTTGTGACTCTCTTCACAACTCTTTAACAACGACTTGTATGGTAGTATTTGCCGGCGTATTTTTCTTCCGTGCTTTCCCGTTAATGCCAGCACGACTCACTGAGTGCGCGTCTGGCAAGGAGTAAATGATGAAAAGTGTCGTAATTGAACAACCGGGTGAACTGGTGCTGGCGGAACGCGCATTGCCAGAACCTGCCGCAGGCGAAGTGCGTGTCAAAGTACAGTTTGCCAGTATCTGCGGTTCAGATGTGCACATCTGGCACGGCCATAATCCCTTCGCCAAATACCCGCGCGTGATTGGTCACGAGTTCTTCGGCTTGATCGATGCCGTCGGTGAAGGCGTGGATGCCGCGCGAATCGGTGAGCGTGTCGCGGTGGATCCGGTGGTGAGCTGCGGACACTGCTACCCTTGCTCCATCGGCCGCCCGAACGTCTGCAAAGAATTGCAGGTAATCGGTGTACATCGTGACGGCGGTTTCAGCGAGTTCGCGGTGGCACCCGCGAAGAACGCATTCGCTCTGCCGGCTTCCATTCCTGACAAACTGGCCAGCCTGGTGGAGCCCTTCACCATCGCGGCGAACATCACCGCCTTCCTTAAGCCGCAGGTCAATGACGTGGCGCTGATTTACGGCGCAGGCCCGATGGGCTTAACCGCGATTCAGGTGCTGAAAGGCGTCTACGGCGTAGAAAAAGTGCTGGTGGTGGATCGCCTGCCGGAACGTCTGGCGCTGGCGCAAGCGAATGGCGCCGATCAGGTGTTCAACAACAGCGACATTCCGCTGGCCGCACAGCTTGAAGGCGTGCAGCCCACGCTGATCATTGATGCCGCATGCCATCCCACCATCCTGGCCGAAGCCGCTGCCCTCGCCTCTCCGGCGGCGCGTATTGGCCTGCTGGGCTTCTCTGGTGAACCTTGCAGCATTACGCAGCAGGCATTAACCAGCAAAGAGCTGTCACTGTTCACTTCGCGCCTTAATAGCCATCGCTTCCCGCAGGTGATTGAGTGGATGGAGAAAGGTCAGATTCAGCCAGAAAAACTCGTCACGCACTATTTCCCGCTGGCGGAGATTGAACGTGCGATGACGCTGTTCGAAAAAGATCCGCGCACTTGCTGCAAAGTGATTCTGCACATGGGTTAAGTTAATCTTCACACCAGGTGTCCTTAATCCGGTGCGTACCTGCCGGCCAATATAATAATCCTCTCAATGCTTCAGGCTGTATCAAGGCGGCCAGTGATTAAGCCCCCAGACGCTTACAACGATAGGCGAATGGGGCAATCACGCAGCCAACTTAAAGACAGATTGAAGCATGACGGGGAAACGGAGTTTCTATGATAAAGAATCTACGCTGGACCCTCGTACTGCTGTTGTTCCTGGTTTATATGATCAACTACCTCGATCGTATTGCCCTTTCTCTGACTGTACCGCTGGTAGAAAAAGACCTGATGATCAACGCCGAACAGTTCGGCATGATTTTCGGTAGTTTCTTCTTTGGCTACGCGCTGTTTAACTTTATCGGTGGCCTGGCGACCGATAAATTCGGCCCCACCATCGTGCTCGGCACCGCTGTCGGTATGTGGTCGCTGTTCTGCGGGATGACCGCACTGGCGACCGGCTTCTGGTCGATGATGATTCTGCGCGTGCTGTTCGGCATGGCGGAAGGCCCGATCTGCGCCTCGGCCAACAAAGCGATTAACGGCTGGTTCCCGAAAAAACAGGCGGCTACCGCGATGGGCTTGCTGAGTGCCGGTTCACCGTTGGGTGGCGCGGTAGCCGGTCCGATTGTCGGTTATCTGGCCTTGTCATTCGGCTGGCGTCCGGCGTTCGTGGTGATCTGCCTGATTGGTCTGGTGTGGATGTGCCTGTGGTTCTACTTCGCCGCCGATAATCCCGCGCGCAGCAAAAAAGTCTCTGTAGAAGAGCGCGCACTGGTCGAAAAACTGAAAGCGGAAGAACCGGCTGACGTTATCGATCCGACCGGCAAAGCGCACGGCATGGGCTACTACCTGCGTCAGCCGATTATCCTGGTGACCGCTTTTGCCTTCTTCTGCTACAACTACATTCTGTTCTTCTTCCTGAGTTGGTTCCCGGCCTATCTGGTGCAGGCGCACGGCCTGGACATTAAATCCATGAGTATCACCACCATGATCCCGTGGATTGTCGGCTTCGTCGGCCTGGCATTGGGCGGCTGGATCTCGGATAAGATTTTCAACATCACTGGCAAGCTGCTGCTGTCGCGCAAAATCGTGCTGGTGGTCTCGCTGCTGGCTGCCGCGATCTGCGTGGCACTGGCAGGAACGATTAAAGAGGTGAATTCGGCGGTGATCATGATGTCGATCTCCATCTTCTTCCTCTACATCACCGGTGCGATTTACTGGGCGATTATTCAGGATGTGGTGCACAAAAGCCGTGTCGGCAGCATCAGTGGCTTTATCCATTTGATTGGCAGCCTGTCCGGGATTGTTGGACCGATTGTCACGGGCTTTATCGTGCAGCACACCGGCAAATTCGATAGCGCCTTTATTCTGGCGGGCTGTGTCGCCGGGATTGGTGCGATGTTAGTGCTGTTTGTGATTCGTAGCCCAAAGACCATAGATAAACCGGTGTCCGCATAACAGATTGACCATAATGGGGCGCTCAGCGCCCCGTTTGCTAAAAGGAAAACGCATGTTAGAGCTTGATCGCCTTCCCGCCGACGTCCAACGTCCCGCTTATGACCGCAGCCAGTTGAAAACCCGCATGGTGCACATCGGCTTTGGTGCTTTCCACCGTGCGCATCAGGCGCTCGCCACCGATAAACTGGCGGCGGAAGGCAGTGACTGGGGCTACTGCGAAGTGAATCTCAACAGCGGTGCATTGATTCAGGCGCTGCGCCAGCAGGATTTGCTCTATACCCTCACCGAGATGGCCGATAGCAGCCTGCATACCCGCGTGATTGGCGTGGTGACGCAAGCACTGCATGGCAAAGGCGACGGCATTGATGCGGTGATTGAGGCGATGAGCCAGCCAGATGTAGCGATTGTCTCGATGACGGTGACCGAGAAAGGCTATTGCTATATGCCCTCCAGCGGCAAGCTCAACCCGGATCATCCTGATATCGTGCATGACCTGGAAAATCCCACACAGCCCCGTTCACTGCCGGGTCTGATTCTGGCGGCGATTATCCGTCGGCGCGAGCGTGGATTAGCGCCGTTCAGCGTGATGTCCTGCGACAACATGCCAGAGAATGGTCACGTCACGCGCAACGTCATCACCCAACTGGCAGCACGCCATAGCCACGAACTGGCAGAGTACATTCAAACGCACATCACCTTCCCTTCCACCATGGTGGACCGCATCGTCCCCGCGATGACGGATGCAGCATTTGATGCGCTGGAAGCACGCTTAGGCAGCAGCGATCCGGTCGCGGTAGAAGCCGAGCCTTTCTTCCAGTGGGTCATCGAAGATAACTTCGTCAATGGCCGCCCGGCATGGGAAAACGCCGGTGCTGAATTGGTGAGTGATGTATTGCCGTTCGAAGAGATGAAGCTGCGCATGCTCAACGGCAGCCACTCCTTCCTTGCCTATCTTGGCTTCCTCGCCGGATACGAACACATCAGCGATTGCATGGCCGACAACCACTTCCGCACGGCGGCGCGCGCGCTGATGTTGCAGGATCAGGCCCCGACACTGCGCACTCAGGGCGTGGATCTCACCGCTTATGCAGACTCGCTGATTGCACGCTACGAAAACCGCGCCATCAAACATCGCACTTACCAGATCGCCACCGATGGCACACAGAAGCTGCCGCAGCGTTTGCTGGACAGCGTGCGCTGGCATCTGCGTAACGGCACATCTTGTGACTATCTGCTGCTTGGTGTGGCGGGCTGGATGCGTTACGTGAGCGGTGTCGATGAGCAAGGGCAGGCGATTGAGATTCGCGACCCAATGAAAGATCAATTGGCGAGTATCGTTGCGCACAGCGATGACGGTGCACAGCGCGTCGAAGCCTTACTGCGGATACAAGCGGTGTTTGGCGATGATTTGCGTTATCAGACCGCCTTTGTCTCGCGCGTCACCGAGTTGTATAACCAGCTTAATACCCAAGGTGCACGCGCCACGGTGCAAGCCCTTGTGACGCAGGCTTAAGCGCTTTCACAAATGTGTAGCGCAGATGCAGCGTGCTGATTAGACTGAACCTTTCTCATCGGGCTGGCGTAGGCCAGCCGTAATACGGATATTGCTGCATGTCGATTGCCTATACCATAACCACCAGCGAACCCGTAAATCAGCAGATCTATCGTTATCTGCGCAAAGATATCGTGACCTGCGCCATTCATCCGGGCTCGTTGCTGTCCGAAAAGGAAGTGTCCGCACGCTTTAATGTGTCACGCCAGCCGGTACGCGAAGCCTTTATCAAACTGGCGGAAGCGGGCCTGGTGCAGGTGCTGCCCCAGCGCGGCACTTTCGTGCGCAAGATTTCCGCCCAGCGCGTGGCCGACGGCCGTTTTATCCGTGAAGCGGTGGAGATCGCCGTGGTGCGTCGTGCTGCGCAGGAGATCACCCCCGAGGGGTTGATGGCGCTGGAGCATAACTTACAACTGCAACGCTTAGCTGCTGAACGCCACGACAGCCAGGCGTTTTTAACGCTGGACGATGAGTTTCATCGCCTGATTGCCGAAGGGATCAACTGCCTGCTGGCCTGGGAAACGGTGGAGAACATCAAAGCCACCATGGACCGCGTGCGCTTCCTGACCCTGAGCGAAGTGTCGCCACCGGAAAGCTTGATTCAGCAGCATGAAAACATCTACCAGGCGTTAAAAGCGCAAGATGTTGAAGCGGCAGAAGCGGCGATGCGCCGTCATCTGCAGGAGATGATTTTGACCATTACGCCGATTGCTGAGCGTAATAGCGAGTGGTTTGAAGCGCCTTAGTTCCTCAGCAATTTGATGCCCTCACCCCGCCCCTTACACACAACTAAGGGGGATACAGCAGAGCGTGAGTAAAGTGCGGTTTGCGGGTGAGTGAAAAGCGAAGTGCTGGCCAGTAAAGCGAGCTTTGCAGATAAGATTTCGCCCCAATGCTGTCATTGATTCTTCAATGGATACTTCGCTGGATCGGTTCCCCTCCCGCTTGCGGGAAGGGATTTGGGCAATCAATTACGCAATCGTGACATCTTTCGCCAGATAGACATCCTGAACCGCATTAATCAGTTGAACGCCCTCTTTCAGCGACTTCTTGAACGCCTTACGGCCAAGAATCAGCCCCATCCCGCCCGCACGCTTATTGATCACCGCAGTACGCACTGATTCGGCAATGTCGGTGTCTCCGGCTGATGCGCCACCCGAGTTGATCAACCCTGCACGGCCCATATAGCAGTTCGCCAGTTGGTAGCGCACCAGATCGATCGGGTTCTCTGTGGTCAGCTTGCTGTAGACGCGCTCATCGGTGTGACCAAATTTCACCGCCTTGTAGCCGCCGTTGTTCTCGGCCATTTTCTGCTTCACGATGTCTGCGCCAATGGTCGCCGCCAGATGGTTGGCCTGGCCGGTTAAGTCGGCGCTGGCATGGTAATCCACGCCGTCTTTCTTGAAGCCATCATTACGCAGATAAGCCCACAGCACGGTCACCATACCCAGTTCATGCGCACGCTCAAAAGCGGCCGAGATCTCTTCAATCTGACGGCGTGATTGCTCAGAACCAAAATAGATGGTCGCGCCCACCGCGATCGCCCCCAGATTGAATGCCTGCTCAACGCTGGCATACAGGGTTTGATCGTATTGGGTCGGATAGCTCAGGGTTTCGTTGTGGTTGAGTTTCACCATAAACGGAATGCGGTGCGCATAGCGGCGTGATACCGAGGCCAGCACGCCATAGGTGGACGCCACGCAGTTACAGCCCGCTTCAATCGCCAGCTCAACGATGTTCTTTGGATCGAAATAAGCCGGGTTAGCGGCGAAGGAGGCGCCCGCTGAGTGTTCAACGCCCTGATCGACCGGCAAAATCGACAGATAGCCGGTGCCCGCCAGGCGACCGGTGTTGTACAGGGTTTGCATATTGCGTAATACGGCAGGAGAACGATTGTTGTCGATCATCACACGATCAACGAAATCCGCGCCCGGTAAATAAAGGCTGTCCGCTGGAATGGTCATGCAGCGATGTTGAAGAAGAGAGTCCGCTTCTTTGCCCAATAACTGTACGATGTCCGTCATGTTGGCTCCTGAATAAATGGCTGGAATGGAACCGGCAATGGCCGATTCGCCCCCAACAGCCTGGACCGAAATGCGCCAGGCTGGCAAATTGCTGACACCATTTTTCAGACGGATACGCAGTAAAAAAATTCTGCCACCTTGCGATGGGCGGCCTGCAGATTGCATCCTGCAACGTAGAGGCTCGCCTGAAGCATCGTTCTATTGCCCTACCACCACTGATGGAAATGGTGCACCGGCCCAATGCCTTTACCCACTTCCAGCGAATCCGCATGCAGCAAGGCCTGCTGTAACCAGGCTTTGGCTTCAGTGACCGTGTCCGCCCAGTTATCATGACGTGGACGCAGCGCCGCTAAAGCAGCGGACAGCGAACAGCCGGTGCCGTGGGTATGGCGCGTATTGACGCGCGGTGCGGTAAAGCGCTGACGGCCCGCGCGGGTGATTAGCCAATCCGGGCTTTCGGCATCACTGAGATGTCCGCCCTTCATCAATACGGCTTCACAACCGAGATCCAACAGCGCATCGCCCTGCATCAGCATGGTATTTTCATCCTGCGCCATATCCCGCCCCAGCAGCGCAGCGGCTTCGGGCAGATTGGGCGTGATCAACGACACCTGCGGCAGCAGCAGTTCTCGAACGCTGGCCAACGCATCGGGCGACAGCAGCGGATCGCCACTCTTGGCGATCATCACCGTATCCAGCACCACAAACGGCAGGCTGGCGCGTTTCAGCCGTTCGGCAACCACTTCGACAATCGCGGTTTCAGACAGCATGCCGATTTTGGCGGCATCAATGCGCACATCATCCAGCACGGAATCCAGCTGCGCGCCAACAAAATCGGGTTCGATGCGATACACCGACTGCACGCCGCAGGTGTTCTGCGCCACCAGCGCGGTGATCACGCTGGTGCCATAAGCGCCCAGTGCGGAGAAGGCTTTCAAATCGGCCTGAATGCCCGCGCCGCCGCTCGGGTCAGTGCCTGCAATGGTTAACGCGTTGATGCGTTTCATACGGTGACCTCCAGCGTCCAGAGGTTATCCAGGAAAGCCGCGACAAAGCTGCCTGGCCCCTGCACAGCACGTGCCGCCTGCTCACCCGCCAGCGACATCACACGGCACGCCGCCGCGACATGCTGTAAACGATCGCCCGGCAAGCTGCTGAAGGCCGCCACCACGGCTGAAAGCGCGCAGCCGGTGCCGACCACGCGCGTCATCAACGGGCTTCCGCCAGGAATCGCCAGCGTGCGTATGCCATCGGTGACGTAATCGACTTCGCCAGTGACCGCCACCAGCGTGTGGTAATCCTGCGCCAGCTGCTGTGCCGCGCTCAGTGCCGCATCGGCCTGATGCACGCTGTCCACGCCGCGTCCGCCCGCAGCCTGGTTGGCCAGCGCGAGGATTTCCGAGGCGTTGCCACGAATCGCGGCGGGATGCAGGTTCAGCAACTGTTGGCAGAATTCGGTACGTAACGAGAGTGCGCCCACGGCCACCGGATCGAGCGTCCAGGGCGTGCCGACTTTGGCTGCGGATTGCACCGCCGCCAGCATCGCATCGCGACGGTCACGGGTTAAGGTGCCCACGTTGATCAGCAGCGCATCGGCAAAACTCACGAACTGCGCGGCTTCTTCGGCATCGATCACCATCGCAGGAGAGGCTTGTAGAGCCAGCAGCACATTGGCAGTGAAGGTTTGCACCACGTCATTGGTCATGCAGTGCACCAGCGGCGCCTGCTGACGCAGCAGCTGTAGGGATTGCGCGAGTTGCGCGGAGGTAAGAAGGTCAGGCTGTGTCATAAAACTCCCAACCGGCGATCAAGAAGGCGAATGCGGTCAGGCATCTGACTTCCCTACGCTGGCATTATCCAGATCAGGTCAGCGGGTGTATCTCAGCCCTGTTTAACAGGGGCACCCCGAGTCATGGCATGGTGAACATGCCGCATACAGGATAAGGGCAGTTCGGGGGGTTGTAAATCGTGGTGCTTTGAAAGACGCTGAAAACGGCACTAAATCAAAATAGTTAAAATCATTCGACAGGCTGAATTTAAAAAAAAGCTGTATCGGTCAATTATCATCATTAAATAATTCTCATCTGAATTTGCCAGATTTATTCTAATCACTGAAAAATCGACTAATAAACACCCGCCTTCGCATTCATTGATGCACATCAACGCCCCGCCCGCTGTGGCAAGGCCTAATCCCCCTCCGGACTTGAAGAGAGTCACTGCCTATCCAATTCCGGAATCGATAATGATCTCAAAATTATTCAGCTTTATTCCGCATGCCCATAAATGGCACGACATTCGTATTTCGCGAAAAGGCGCAATTTGCCCTTCCGGCCGCCACTATTTTTCTACCCATGTTGAAGCGCAATGCAAAGGTTGCGGCGAGCGTTTGCATAAAATTTATTATCGCGACATCAGCGATGCGGAAGCACGCCGTTGGTTAGGATGAATAACAGGCAAAAAAAAGCCCCGTAACATCCGTTACGGGGCTGCTGCGTGGCTATCGCAATAAAACTTATTCAGCCGGTTGGGTGCGGATCAAGTAATCAAACGCGCTGAGTGAGGCTTTCGCGCCTTCGCCGCTGGCGATAATGATCTGCTTGTACGGCACCGTGGTGCAGTCACCGGCCGCGAACACGCCTTTCAGGCTGGTTTCGCATTTGGCGTCGATGATGATCTCGCCCATTTTGTTACGTTCCACCGCGCCTTCGAGGAAGGTGGTGTTGGGCAGCAGACCAATCTGCACGAAGATGCCGCTCAACGCGATCTCATGGCTGGTCTGGTTGTTACGATCGATGTAACTCAAGCCAGTCACTTTGCTGCCGTCGCCTTTCACTTCGGTGGTTTGGGCATTCAGAATCACATCGACGTTTTTCAGGCTGCGCAGTTTGTCCTGCAGTACTTTGTCGGCACGCATTTCGCTGGCAAATTCCAGCAGCGTCACGTGCTCAACCAGGCCAGCCAGATCGATAGCCGCTTCGACACCGGAGTTACCGCCGCCGATGACCGCAGTGCGTTTACCTTTGAACAACGGGCCGTCGCAGTGTGGGCAGTAGGTCACGCCTTTGGTGCGATACTGCTCTTCACCCGGCACACCCATGTTGCGCCAGCGTGCACCGGTGGCAATGATGATGCTGCGTGATTTCAGGACTGCGCCAGACGCGGTTTCAATTGCGTGCAGACCGCCCTCTTTGGCAGCGGGAATCAGCTTGATGGCGCTCTGGGTGTCGATGACGTCAACATCGTAATCATCAACGTGGGCGCGCAGTGAACCCGCCAGCTTAGCGCCTTCGGTTTTCTGGACTGAGATGTAGTTTTCGATGTCTACGGTGTCGAGTACCTGGCCACCAAAACGCTCGCCCATCAGGCCCGTGCGGATACCTTTACGTGCCGAGTAAATCGCTGCCGCTGCGCCCGCTGGGCCGCTACCGACGATCAGCACTTCATAGGCTTCACGCTTGTTCAGCTCTTCTGCCGCACGCTTCTCTGCGTTGGTGTCCACTTTGCCGACGATTTCCGCCAGGCTCAAACGGCCCTGACCGAACTCTTTGCCGTTGAGGAATACCGCAGGAACGCCCATCACATTGCGCTCAGTGATTTCGTTCTGGAACATGCCGCCGTCAATCGCAGTGTGGCTGATGCGTGGGTTCAACACTGCCATCAGGTTCAGCGCCTGTACCACGTCAGGGCAGTTATGGCATGACAGCGAGTAATAGGTTTCGAAATGCAGGTCAGTATCCAGAGCCACCACTTGCTCCAGCAGGCTCTGCGACTCTTTCGAAGGGTGTCCACCGGTCTGCAACAGTGCCAGCACCAGTGAAGTAAATTCGTGTCCCATTGGCGAACCGGCAAAGCGGGGGCCGCTCTGGCTGCCTGGGTTAGTGATCAGGAAAGAGGGTTTACGAACCGGACGATCATTCTCTTCACGGAAGCTGACTTTTTCTGACAAGCTCGCGATATCGGCTAACAGAGAACGGATCTCCGCAGATTTAGCGCCATCATCCAGTGTGGCAATCAACTCAACCGGTTTCGTTAATTTCTCAAGGTAAGCCTTGAGCTGTGTTTTTAAATTGGTATCGAGCATAGTGAGTTCCTGTCAAGAAAATCGGGTGCCGTAGCACCCGATTGAGAAAGATCGAATGGCTGGGTGTGACTTAGATTTTTCCAACCAGGTCCAGAGATGGAGCCAGTGTTGCTTCGCCTTCTTTCCATTTAGCCGGGCAAACTTCGCCTGGGTGAGAAGCAACATACTGAGCCGCTTTGATTTTGCGGATCAGGTCAGATGCGTCACGGCCAATGCCTTCAGCGGTGATTTCGATAGCCTGGATGATGCCCTGTGGGTCAACAATGAAGGTACCGCGATCTGCCAGACCTTCGTCTTCGCGCATGATTTCGAAGTTACGGGTCAGTGCGCCAGTTGGGTCGCCGATCATCGCGTATTTGATTTTTGCGATGGTTTCGGAAGAACCGTGCCAGGCTTTGTGGGTAAAGTGCGTGTCAGTAGAAACAGAGTAGATGTCTACGCCCAGTTTCTGCAGCTCTTCATGATGGTCTGCCACGTCACCCAGTTCAGTCGGGCATACGAAGGTGAAGTCAGCCGGGTAGAAGAAGAAAACACTCCATTTACCTTCAACGTCTTTCTCGGTTACGTCGATGAATTCGCCGTTTTTGAACGCTGCGTTTTTGAATGGTTTGATTTTGGTATTAATGATGGACATGGTGACCTCCGTTAAAAGATGTGATGCAAGTTACAGTTTTTCCGGGCCAACTTCTAATATGCAGTCGTTATCAATCAGATAATCAAAAGCTATCAAAGTGCTGATGCCAGATTCCATGCGGCTTGCCGCGGCATTCTACACAGAAAGCCTGATGATTTGACAGGCTTTATCTTTTTGGTCGGCTATTGTTACCTAGGGTTGCCCTCTATGGCGACAGATGCGCATCAATGCGCACCTACGAAAATCCTGCTTTGCTGTAGGGTCACCCTTCCCTGGGACTGTTGCGATATAAACACCCTGCTTTGATGTAGGGTCAGCATTTATGGCGACCGACACGCAATTTGCCATTCTTCAACTGGAGCCCCTGCTTGGACATTCGATTATTTGAGGAAGCCGATCGCCCTTTTCTGCGCACGCTGTTTCTGGCTGCACGACGTCATAGCTGGACATGGCTGGATGGCGATGATTGGGCGCTGGAAGATCTGGATGGGGTGATATTGGGTGAAACGGTGTTAGTGGCGTTCGTCGAGGGCCATCGCGCCGGATTTGCCGGCATCCTTCCTAACGACAACTTCCTGCACAGCCTGTATGTCGATCCTGACTTTCAGGGTCGCGGCATTGGCAGCGCTCTGCTGGAGGCGGTGCAGCGCCGCTTCACCTCAACCGGTGCCTTGAAATGCCTGATGCTGAATGAGCCCGCGCAGGCGTTTTACCTGAAACACGGTTGGCAGCGTGAAGCCACCGGTGTGAGCGAACAGGGAAAGTACGTGCTGATGCATTTTCCGCTGACGGCGCGCGCCAGCGTAAAAACGTTGCGCTAAACCGCGCGGAAGGAAATATCGGCCGGGATCACGTCACCCTGCCAATAAAGCTGTGCCGCCACGCGACCGGCTAATTGACGATAGAGTGCGGTGAATTCGCTGTCCGGACGACGGATCACCGTCGGCTCACCATCATCCAGATCCTCACGCAGATTGATGTGCAGCGGCAATTGCGCCAGCAGCTGCGTGTGGTAATCAGCCGCCAGCTTCTGCGCGCCGCCCGTGCCAAATATCGGCTCGTGATGGCCACATTCGCTGCAAATGTGAATACTCATGTTCTCCACAATGCCCAACACCGGCACGCTGACCTTCTCAAACATCACAATGCCTTTGCGCGCATCAATCAGGGCGATGTCTTGTGGTGTGGTCACCACTAACGCGCCGGTTACCGGTACGTTTTGCGCCAGCGTTAGCTGGATATCACCGGTGCCTGGTGGCATATCGAGAATCAAATAATCGAGATCCGGCCACATCGTCTCATTCAGCAGCTGCATCAAGGCTTTGCTGGCCATCGGACCGCGCCACACCATCGCATTCTCATCAGTGACCAGATAGCCAATCGAGTTGGTCGCCAATCCGTGCGCCATGATCGGTGCCATGTGCGTGCCATCCGGTGAGGTCGGACGCTGGCTTTCGGTGCCGAGCATATTGGGAATCGACGGGCCGTAAATATCGGCATCGAGAATACCTACCTTCGCGCCTTCGGCAATCAGCGCCAGCGCCATGTTCACCGCCGTACTGGATTTGCCCACGCCGCCTTTACCGGAACTCACCGCAATGATGTTCTTCACGCCTGTCGCGCCGGGATGATTTTTCACCCGCTTGAGCGTGGCGATGTCATGGCGCAAACGCCAGTCAATGGCGCTGGCATGGGTTAAGCGCAGCAGTTCAGCGCTGGTTTGCGCCTTAAGCTCCTCAAAAGCCGAGGCCCACGCAAACGGCATCACCAGCTCGATGTGCAGTTTGCCGTCGAGTAACGCCACATGACGCAGTGCTTTGAGGGTAGTCAGATTGTGATGCAGCGTCGGATGTTCAAAGTCACTCAGCACGCCGATAACCACAGCGCGCAATGCTTCGGGTGAATGATGTTCCCGGGATTGTGAAGTCATCCCAACTCCTTGTGTTTTCATAACGCCAGATAACGGCGGTGTGCTTTCAATAATATCAGATGCCGTCCAGTTGTGTTTACGCCAGAGGGTGCTTCGGGTAACATCTAAGCCCGATTTTTATTCACGGAACGCTACGCAAACTATGACTCAAGTCGCTAAAAAAATTCTGGTAACGTGCGCACTGCCGTACGCAAACGGTTCTATCCATCTCGGTCACATGCTTGAACATATTCAGGCTGACATTTGGGTCCGTTACCAGCGAATGCGTGGCAACCAGGTTTACTTTATCTGCGCAGACGATGCCCACGGCACGCCGATCATGCTGAAAGCACAGCAGCTCGGTATCCCACCTGAGCAGATGATCGCTGAGATGAAGCAGGAGCACGAAACTGACTTCGCTGGCTTCGACATCAGCTACGACAACTATCACTCCACCCACGGCGACGAAAACCGTCAGCTGTCGGAGTTGATTTACGGTCGTCTGAAAGAAAACGGCTTTATCAAGAACCGCACCATTTCACAGCTGTACGATCCGGAAAAAGGCATGTTCCTGCCGGACCGTTTTGTGAAAGGCACCTGCCCGAAATGTAAGTCACCGGATCAATACGGCGATAACTGCGAAGTGTGCAGCGCGACCTACAGCCCGACCGAACTGATCGATCCGAAATCCGTGGTATCCGGCGCGACGCCTGTACTGCGTGATTCCGAGCACTTCTTCTTCGACCTGCCTTCATTCAGCGCGATGTTGCAGACCTGGACGCGCTCAGGTGCGTTGCAGGAGCAGGTGGCGAACAAAATGCAGGAGTGGTTCGAATCGGGCTTGCAGCAGTGGGATATCTCCCGTGATGCGCCATATTTCGGTTTCGAAATTCCAGGTGCACCGGGCAAATACTTCTACGTGTGGCTGGATGCGCCAATCGGTTACATGGGTTCCTTTAAGAACCTGTGCGACAAGCGCGGTAACATTGATTTCGACGAGTTCTGGAAAAAAGATTCTTCTACCGAGCTGTATCACTTCATCGGTAAAGACATCGTTTACTTCCACAGCCTGTTCTGGCCAGCGATGCTGGAAGGCAGCAACTTCCGCAAGCCGACCAATCTGTTCGTACACGGTTATGTGACGGTAAACGGCGCGAAGATGTCCAAATCGCGCGGTACCTTCATCAAAGCCAGCACCTGGCTGCAGCATCTGGATGCGGACAGCCTGCGTTACTACTACGCGGCGAAACTCTCTTCACGCATCGACGACATCGACCTGAATCTGGAAGATTTCGTCCAGCGTGTAAATGCCGATATCGTTAACAAGGTGGTGAACCTCGCGTCTCGTAACGCCGGTTTCATCACTAAACGCTTTGGCGGAAAACTGGCGAGCGAACTGGCCGATCCGGCGCTGTATCAAACCTTTGTCGATGCTTCAGAGAAGATTGGTGAAGCCTGGGCGAGCCGCGAGTACAACCGCGCGATCCGTGAAATCATGGCGCTGGCAGATATCGCCAACCGTTATGTGGACGAGCAGGCACCGTGGGTGGTGGCGAAACAGGAAGGCCGCGATGCTGACCTGCAAGCGATCTGCTCAATGGGTATTAACCTGTTCCGCATTCTGATGACCTGGCTGAAACCGGTGCTGCCTTCACTGAGCGCGCGTACCGAAGCTTTCCTGAACACGGAACTGAGCTGGGATGCGATTGCGCAGCCGTTGCTGGATCACGATGTCGCTCCGTTTAAAGCCTTATATGGCCGTATCGAAATGGCCAAGGTTGAAGGGCTGATTGAAGCGTCTAAAGAAGACGCGGCAGCGGCGAACAAACCTGCGGTAACCGGTCCTCTGGCTGACGCACCGATTGGTGAGGCCATCACCATCGATGATTTCGCTAAAGTGGATATGCGCGTGGCGCTGATCGAGAAAGCCGAACTGGTGGAAGGTTCTGACAAGTTGCTGCGTCTGGAACTGGATCTCGGCGGTGAGAAGCGTCAAATCTTCTCCGGCATTCGCGCGGCGTACCCCGATCCGTCGGTGCTGGTCGGCAAGATGACCATTATCGTCGCTAACCTGGCGCCGCGTAAGATGCGTTTCGGCGTGTCAGAAGGCATGGTGCTGTCTGCCGGTTCTGGCGGTTCAGACCTGTTTGTGTTGTCCGTTGATAGCGGCGCACAACCTGGAATGCAGGTTAAGTAATTGAACAAGCCGCCTTCAGGGCGGCTTTTTTATCGAGCCTCTGTTGTGGAGCCTGTCGTGCTAACTGCTTGCTGGCACTATTTGCGTGCCTTTGTAATTATCTATGCCGCGCTCTATGCCGGGAACGGTATTGCTGCCCTGCTGCCGTTTACCATTCCAGGCAGTATTATCGGCATGCTGCTGCTGTTTACCCTGCTGGCACTGCAAATCCTGCCGGTGGGCTGGGTGAAACCGGGCTGTCATTTGCTGATCCGCTATATGGCGCTGCTGTTTGTGCCGATCAGCGTCGGCGTGATGGGGTATACCGATATCCTGAGCGCACAGTTTGGACCGATTGTCGTCTCCTGTGTGGTCAGTACCTTTATGGTGCTGCTGATCGTTGGCCTGAGCGCCGAACGTTTGCAGCGCCCGAAGGAGCAGCCTCATGACTGACGCCTGGTGGTCACTGCCGCTCACCGTGGTGGCGTATCTGCTGGCACGTAAGCTGGCAGCCAAAATCAACATCTCGATCATCAATCCGCTGTTGGTGGCGATGGCGATTGTCATTCCGATCCTGTTGCTCACGCATATCCCTTACACCCGCTATTTCGCCGGCAGCACCTTCCTTAATCATCTGCTGCAACCTGCGGTGGTCGCGCTCGCATTGCCGCTATATGAGCAGATGCACCAAATTCGCGCGCGCTGGAAAACCATCATCAGCGTCTGTTTTATCGGCAGTATTACCGCGATGGTGTCGGGCACGGCTATTGCGCTGTGGATGGGGGCTACGCCAGAAATTGCCGCGACGATTATGCCGAAATCCGTCACCACGCCGATTGCCATGGCGGTATCCGGTTCACTGCACGGTATTCCCGCCATCAGCGCCATCTGCGTATTGATTGCTGGCGTGCTCGGTGCGGTGTTCGGCCATATGCTGCTGAATCTGTTTAACGTGCACAGCAAATCGTCACGCGGCCTGGCGATTGGCAACGCATCGCACGCGTTGGGCACGGCGCGCGCAGCAGAGATCGATTATCAGGAAGGGGCGTTTAGCTCTTTGGCACTGGTGATTTGCGGCATTATTACTTCGCTGCTGGCACCGTTCCTTTTTCCGCTGTTGATGCACTGGTTGGGCTAAAACTTGCGAGAGATCTCGCAAAGTTGAAACGACTCAATCAGCTTGCATTGTCATAGCGACACAGATCACATATAACCCCATAGGCGGCGCATCGCCGCTAACGCGTTAATGAGGTCATCACATCATGCATCCACGATTTACTGCTGCTTTCTCCGCCCTGCCCGCTGAATTGCAAACTGCGATTCACTCCTTGCTGGATTCAGCTGATTTTAACGGCGTACTACGCCCACAGGATGTGGCGCGTCTGAAGCAGGAGACGGGGCTGGATGAGGATGCCTTAGCGCTAGCGCTGCTACCGATTGCGGCCTGTTGTGCGGTCGCACCGGTGTCTAACTTCAACGTAGGCGCCATTTCACGCGGCGTGAGCGGTCACTGGTATTTCGGTGCCAACATGGAGTTTGAGCATGCGCCGCTGCAACAAACCGTGCATGCGGAGCAAAGCGCCATCACGCACGCCTGGCTGCACGGCGAAGAGAAGCTGGATGCGATAACCGTTAACTACACGCCGTGCGGTCACTGTCGTCAGTTTATGAACGAGCTGAACAGCGGCACGGCGATCCGCATCAGTTTACCGGGGCGCGCGGTGAGTACGCTGGGTGATTATTTGCCCGATGCGTTTGGCCCTGCCGATCTGAATATCACTGAACGTCTGCTGACACCGATTCATCACGGCTTCATTTCAGAAGGTGATGCATTACAGCAGGCGGCTATTGAAGCCGCGAACCACAGTCACGCGCCTTACAGCCACAGTTACAGTGGCGTGGCCCTGCGCAGCCAAAGCGGCAACCTGTTCACCGGACGCTATGCAGAAAACGCGGCCTTTAACCCGAGTTTGCCGCCATTGCAGGCTGCGCTGATTATGATGAACATGCGGAATGAAGCGCTGGATACCATCCAACAGGCTGTGCTGGTCGAATGTGAAGACAGCACATTGAGTCAGCGCGATGCCACTCGCGCCACGCTGGTGGCGCTGGGCTGTGAAGATTTCTCACTTACTTTAGTTTCGAAAACATCAGTTTAGTGATCCTTTCATCGCTTTTGTGACTTTCTATTAACAAAAGCTGTACATCTGCAAGAATCCTCATAGGATCGGGCGCCAGAACCACTTCACAAGAAACAGGTCTGGCGTTACCTTTTCCCGGTGACACGTCAGAAAACACTGCAACCGGAGCAAACACTGCATGGAACTCGACTACGAAAGTAAACGTCCGCTGTATATTCCTTACGCGGGTCCGATTCTGCTGGAATTTCCGCTGCTGAATAAAGGCAGCGCCTTCACCCTGGAAGAACGCAACGAATTCAATCTCAATGGCCTGTTACCCGAAGCCGTTGAAACCATCGAAGAGCAGGCAGAGCGTGCCTGGCGTCAGTTCCTGGATTTCAAAAACAATAACGACAAGCACGTCTATCTGCGCAACATCCAGGACACCAACGAAACCCTGTTCTACCGCCTGCTGGATAATCATCTGGAAGAGATGATGCCGATTATTTACACCCCAACCGTCGGCGCGGCCTGTGAACACTTCTCGGAGATTTATCGTCGTGCGCGCGGTGTTTTCATCTCGTATAACAACCGCGATCGCATTGAAGATATGCTGCAAAACGCCACTAAGCAGAACGTGAAAGTGATCGTGGTGACCGATGGCGAGCGTATTCTCGGCCTCGGCGACCTCGGCATCGGTGGTATGGGTATCCCAATCGGTAAGCTGTCGCTGTACACCGCCTGTGGCGGGATCAGCCCGGCGTATACCCTGCCTGTGGTGCTGGATGTGGGAACGAACAATCAGCAGTTGCTGAACGATCCGCTGTATATGGGCTGGCGTCATCCGCGTATTACCGGCGAAGAGTACGAAGCCTTCGTTGATGAGTTTATTCAGGCAGTGAAGCGCCGCTGGCCGAACGTGCTGCTGCAGTTTGAGGACTTCGCGCAGAAGAACGCCATGCCGCTGCTCGAGCGTTATCGCGATGAAGTATGCTGCTTTAACGATGATATTCAGGGCACCGCCGCCGTTACCGTGGGCACCCTGATCGCCGCCAGCCGTGCAGCGGGCAGCCGTCTGTGCGAGCAGAAAGTGGTGTTCCTCGGCGCGGGTTCCGCCGGCTGCGGTATCGCTGAGCAGATCGTCGCGCAGATGAAGTCCGAAGGTCTGAGCGACGACGAAGCGCGTTCCCGCGTGATGATGGTGGATCGCTTTGGTCTGCTGACCGACAAACTGCCTAATTTGCTCGATTTCCAGAGCAAACTGGTACAGAAGAGTGAAAACCTGAAGGACTGGGATGTGACCAGCGATTCTATTTCACTGTTGGATGTGGTGCGCAACGCGAAGCCAGACATTCTGATTGGTGTGTCCGGCCAGCCGGGTCTGTTCACCGAAGAGATCATCCGCGAGATGCACAAGCACACCAAGCGTCCTATTGTGATGCCGCTGTCGAACCCAACCTCACGCGTTGAAGCCACACCAGCGGATATCATTTCCTGGACCGACGGTGAAGCGCTGGTCGCCACCGGAAGCCCATTTGCACCTGTGACCTGGAAAGGTAAAACCTACCCGATTGCGCAGTGCAACAACTCCTATATCTTCCCGGGTATTGGTTTGGGTGTGATTGCCGCCGGTGCCACTCGCATCACCGATTCGATGCTGATGACCGCCAGCCGTGCATTGGCCGACTGTTCACCGCTGGTGAACGATGGCGAAGGTCCGGTGCTGCCAGAATTGAGACACATTCAGGGCGTATCAAAGCTGATCGCCATGGAAGTGGGTAAAGCAGCGCAGTTGGCTGGCGTGGCCGTGGTCACTTCAGAAGATGTGCTGTCGAAAGCCGTGAACAACAACTTCTGGCTGCCGCAGTATCGTCATTATCGCCGTACTTCGATCTAATCAGCCAGCGCAGCCGGTGAATACATTACCGGCTGCGCTTAAAATATCGCCAGCCAACCGGCGTAAACTTGCTTAGCGCCCCCACCTCAAGTAGCCTTTAGCCATCTTTTTTTTCGCCAACCGAGTGCTTACGCGCATGATTAAACGCGTTTTCTTTGGTCTGTTTTTCATCATCTTATTGATGGTGGCGACCGCGCTCGGCCTGGATCGCTGGATCAGTTGGAAAACCGCGCCCTTTATTTATGAAGATGTCACTTCGCTGCCGCATCGTCAGGTCGGGGTGGTCTTAGGCACGGCCAAGTATTACCGCACTGGCGTCATCAATCAGTATTACCTTTATCGCATTCAGGGTGCGCTCAACGCGTACAACAGCGGCAAGGTGAATTATCTGCTGTTAAGTGGTGACAACGCGCTGCAAAGCTATAACGAACCGATGACGATGCGTCGCGATCTCATCAAAGCTGGTGTCGATCCTGCCGATATCGTGCTCGACTATGCCGGATTCCGCACGCTGGATTCAATCGTACGCACCCGCAAAGTGTTCGATACCAATGATTTCATCATCATTACGCAACGTTTCCACTGTGAACGCGCGCTTTACATCGCCCAGCACCTGGGGATACAGGCGCAGTGCTATGCCGTGCCATCGCCGAAAAATATGCTGTCAGTGCGTTTCCGTGAGGTCGGCGCACGTTTGGGCGCGCTGGCTGATTTGTATCTGATGAAACGCGAGCCTCGCTTCCTTGGGCCGCTGGTGCCGATTCCGGCAGTGCATGAAGTGCCGGAGGATGCGCAAAGTTATCCGGCGGTGACGCCAGAGCAGTTGCTGGATTTGGAAGAGAAGTTACAGAAGTAATGCTGCCAGAAGCTATTGTGGTTACACTTGGGCTGTCAGGGTGATGCTGTCTGGTGCCGCTTTGGGCTGCCACGGTGACGCTGTCTGGTGCCGCTTTGGGGGCTGGCGGTCCTCGCGCCGCTAACGCGGTGCCTTCACGCCGTTCGTCTGCCTTACGGAACGGCGGGGATGGCACATCCATGTGCCGCCCCGCCTTCCGCCCGCATCCCTGCGGGCTATCCTGGCATCCTCACTCTGTTCAGCGCTGCGAAATGCCTGCCCCCAAAGCGGCACCAGCCTGCTCCTGAACTTTGTTGCCTGCTGTTAAATAAGGGCAGGCAACTTCAAGCCTTAACCGCTCGGCTGCAAGGGCGTTGCTCGGATGCCATGCATTTGATCTAAAGGCAGACACATAGCTATTCCCATCTCGCTTTGCTACTGCAAAAACCCAATGTGTTAACCGAGCATCTGTTTGGAAAACGGGGCACAACGTTTGAGGCCATAGCCCTTTTGCTGCTGCAAGGGCTATCCGCAGAAGCCACATTGTTGTGAGAAATGGGCACAACGTTTGAGGCCATAGCCCCTCTGCTGCTGCAAGGGCTATCCGCAGCGCTGAGGCTTTTACGTTGGGCCAGGAGCCAGTCGCAGGGATGCGACTGGCAGTTCGGGTTGGCCAGGACGGCCTTACCCGAACGGTCCGTCGGCACGACGTGGAAGCCGAAGGCACCGCGTCAGCGGCGCGAGGACGGCCCGGCAGCAGCAGAGGGGCTAAGGCCCGCATCGCACCCGCCTTTCACACACCACACCAAGGCCTCAATACTCAGCCACTCAGCCACTCAGCCACTCAGCCACTCAGCCACTCAGCCACTCAGCCACTCAGCCATGCTGACATAAACAAAAAAGGCTGCCATATCTGAAATGGCAGCCTTAACTGTACTTAGCCCTAATTGACATTCATCCCGCTATCAATAAGGCCCTTTGCTGTGATGTGTTGCTGTGTGTCAGTCTTATTTTTTACGTGCGTACTTCAGTGAATCCAATGCGACGGCGAAGATGATGATGCCGCCCTTGATGATGTATTGCCAGTAAGGGTTCACGCCGATATACGTCAGACCGTAGTTGATCACGGTGAAGATAATCACACCGGTCACCACACCTGCCACGGTACCCACGCCACCTGCAAATGACACGCCGCCAACCACGCAAGCCGCAATCGCATCCAGCTCATACATAAAGCCGAGGTTGTTAGTGGCACTGCCGATACGGCCCGCTTCCAGCATACCGCCGAAGGCGTAAAACACACCTGACAGCGCATAGACCAGAATCAGGTTCAGCGGCACGTTAACACCTGAAACACGTGCAGCCTCAGGGTTGCCACCGATAGCGAAAATGTTCTTACCGAAGCGCGTCTTATTCCACAGAATCCAGACGAAAATAATGGCGATAAACGCGTAGAAAGTAATGAATGACAGCTTAAAATCACCGAAACGCAAGAAGCCTTGCGCAAAGGTGGAGAAGCCCGAGTCAAAACCTGCAACCGGCGAAGCACCGACGAAGTCGTAATACAGCGAGTTGATACCGTAAACGATGATCATGGTGCCCAACGTGGTGATAAACGGTGTCACCTTCAGATAGGCAATGATCACGCCGTTCACCAGGCCAATCACACCACCGATGATGCACACGGTCAGGATAACCAGTGGAATCGGCACCGTATCCAGATGTGGGAACACCTTGTTGGCGTTATCCATCGATTGCAGCAAGGTGGCGGCCACCACCGCGGCCAGACCCACCTGGCGTCCGGCTGACAGGTCAGTACCCTGCGTCACGATCAATCCGGCCACGCCCAGTGCAATAATAATACGCACCGAAGATTGGGTCAGAATGTTACTCAGGTTCATCAAACTTAAAAACGTCGGATCCTGGAAAATAATAATTGCCAGCAGTACCAACAGGACAACGTAAATGCCGCCCTCTTTTAACCAGGTTAGCGCATTCTTTTTAGTAGTCGCTTTCATGTTAAAGCCCTTGCTTCATTAAAGGTGTAATGACGCTAAACGCAGGATTTCATTCTGCGAGGTCGTTTTGGTCTCGACAATGCCCGCTACCAGGCCATTACTCATCACTAAAATACGATCGGTAATTCCCAGCAATTCTGGCATTTCAGAAGAGATAATAATGATCCCCTTCTCTTTCTTCGCCAACTCAGAAATCAACTGATAAATTTCGAACTTAGCACCGACGTCAATACCGCGTGTCGGTTCATCCAGCATCAGAATTTCCGGCTGAGTTAATAACCAGCGACCAATAATAACTTTCTGCTGGTTACCACCGGAAAGCGAACCAATTTGCGTATGATGACCCGGCGTTTTCACGCGCATTGAATCAATCACCCACTGGGTATCACTCTTCATGCGCTTATTATCAAGCAAACCCATGCTGGATTTATATTTCTTAATATTGGAAATAAGCGAGTTAAAACCAATATCCAGATAGGCATAAATCCCGGTTGAACGACGCTCTTCCGTCACCAGCGCAAAACCGTGGTTAATGGCTTCATTCGCGCTGTGGTTATTGATCGCTTTACCGTGCAATTTGATGGTACCGCCCGACTTCTCACGAATCCCAAACAGGGTTTCAACGATGTCAGTACGCTTCGCACCCACCAGGCCGGCAATGCCCAGAATCTCCCCTTTGCGCAGGTCAAAAGAGATATCGCGGATCGACGGTTGACGCAGCGAAGTTAAATGGCGCACCTCAAGAATGGTCTCACCCGGCACGTTGGTTTTGTCCGGGAAGCGCTGATTCAATGAACGACCGACCATCATGGCGATGATCTTATCCATATCCAGCCCTTCCAGCGGCTGGGTGGCAATCCATTGTCCATCACGTAAAATCGTAATCTCATCACACAGCTGGAAAATCTCTTCCATTTTGTGCGAGATATACACAATACCGCAGCCACGATCTTTCAGCTTACGGATAATAGTGAACAAGTGATTCACTTCTTTTTCGGTCAACGATGACGTCGGCTCATCCATAATGACGATTTTCGCGTCATAGGAAAATGCCTTGGCAATTTCAATCATCTGCATCTGTGAAACAGAAAGATTGGCCACTTTATCACGTGGATCGATATCAATATCTAATTCATCAAAGATCGCTTTGGTATCGCGATACATTTTATCCTGATCAACAAATACGCCTTTGCGTGGGTAGCGGCCAAGCCACATGTTATCCATCACGTTGCGCTGTAATACCAGGTTTAATTCCTGATGCACCATTGAAACGCCATTCTCCAGCGCTTCTTTGGAACTTTTATAATCAATCTCTTCACCCTGAAACAGGATGCTCCCCGTATCCTTTTTATAAATACCAAACAGGCATTTTAATAATGTGGATTTTCCGGCGCCGTTTTCGCCCATTAAGGCATGGACTGAGTGCGGCCGCACTTTCAAATTCACATTATCTAAGGCTTTCACCCCTGGAAATGATTTCGAGACATTCGTCATCTCCAGCAGATATTCACGCTGTGCGGTCGGATTCTCACTGGCCATAATTTACCTGGCTAAATAAAACGTGGGTCAGATGCAATAAGGCGCGGCGTAATGCCGCGCCCGGTACGTATTACTTCACAAACTGGGACAGGTTTTCTTTATCGACTGGTACGTAAGGAACACGTACGATTTTGTTTTCCATCTTGAAGGTCGTACCCGCAGTTGGCTCTTTGCCATCGGCCAGGTTCTTCGCGATATCAATGGTGGCTTTCGCCTGGTTTTCCGCATCGTTCAGCACGGTACCGGCCATCGCACCGGATTTCACCAGCGCCAGCGCTTCTGGCAGCGCATCCACACCAAACACCGGAATGCTGGTTTTGTTGTGGGCTTTCAGGGCTTCGACTGCGCCCATTGCCATTGCATCGTTGTTAGCAATGATCACTTCAATTTTGTTGCCGTTCGGGCCAGACAGCCAGGCATCAACTTTATCTTTTGCCTGCGCGGTATCCCACATCGCGGTATCCATCGCCAGCTGCTGAGTTTTGAAACCATCGGTGTTCAGGGTTTCGATCACGTATTTGGTACGTGCTTCAGCATCCGGGTGGCCTGGCTCGCCTTTCAGCAGCGCAAACTGAATCTGACCATCTTTGTTCAGATCCCAGGCTGGAGTCGCTTTCCAGTGCTTCTCAATCAGTTTGGCCTGGATGATGCCTGACTCTTTAGAGTCGGTACCCACGTAGTAGGCTTTCGGGTAGCTGGCCAGCACTTTGGCATTTGGCTCTTTGTTGAAGAACACCACTGGCACATCATTCGCTTTCGCTTTGTCGATCACCACTGCCGCAGCAGCAGGGTCTACCAGGTTGATTGCCAGCGCTTTCACGCCTTTGGCCATCAGTACGTCAATCTGGTCGTTCTGGGTAGACTGGCTGTTCTGCGAGTCATTCATCAGCAGCTGGATGCCGCCCAGTTTTTTGGCTTCGCTATCGATGTCCTTGCGAACCATAGACATAAAGTTGTCGTCGTATTTATAAATTGTCACGCCAATGCGGGTATCGGCGGCGTGCGCAGTTGCACCAAACATCATGCTGGCAACCAGTGCTGTGAGCGTGAAAACCTTCTTATTCATGGTATCTCCGGTTTTTTATGTAGGGCATATCATCGCGCTGTGCTGCCTGCGGGCAACCAGCGCAGTCGGTTCAAACTCATTTATGGGGCGGACGCGTAACGCAAAGCCGGGCCACCATCGCTATCCTGACTTCCCTGTACGTAAACGCTTCCTGAAGAGTGTTGTGAACTATTTCAATCGGCTACTGAAACCTGACCGGAGAAGGAAAACCCGGCGTTACATGATGTTTCAGTCCGGTAAGACGCTGCCATCATAGTGAGCACCATGTTAATTAACTGTGAATGTAATCACAGATTGGAAACGGTTACACAGCGCTATCGCCCGAATTAGTGACCGACTCCACAATTTGCCGCTGAGCGACCGAATGGCGGCGTACCAGGGTCGGCATAAAGCAGTGGGTGGCATCAGGATCGAGTTCTCCGGCTGCGCCCTTCAGCGCCAGCTCAGTGGCCAATTTCGCCATGGAAACAATAGGATAGCGTACGGTTGTCAGTTGTGGATCGGTGTAACGCGAGATGGGAATATCATCAAAGCCGATGACGGAGAAGTGCTGTGGCACCTGAATACCATTGTCTTTCAATGCGGTTAGAGCACCGGCGGCCATGCCGTCACAGTAGGAGAAGATGGCGGTTAAATGCAGGTTACGACCCAGTAACTCCACCATCGCTGCTTCACCGCCCTGCATATCCGGTTCACCATGGGCAATCCAGGACTCCTGCGGGCGAATCCCCTGCTCTGACAGGGCCTGCAGCCAGCCTTCGCGGCGTTGTGTGACATCTTCAATCGGGTGGCTGGAGCTAAGATAACCAATGCGTTGATGACCCTGTTGTAACAACATGCGCGTAGCCATCAGAGATCCCGTTACATTATCGAGGCAGACACAGCGATGCTCATAGCCCGGAATAGTGCGGTTTATCAACACCATACCTGGAACCTGGTCCATAAAATGAGTCAGTTCAGCGTCTGAAAGCGTTTTCGCGTGGACCACTAAAGCGTTACATCGTTGGCGGATCAGCACCTCAATGGCATGGCGCTCTTTCTCTTCCTGGTGCCAGGAGTTGCTGATCAATACGTGTTTGTGAACACGCTGTGCCACGGTATCTACTGCTTTCACTAATGCGCCAAAGAAGGGATCGGAAACGTCCATCACCACCACGCCGATGGTATCACTGACTTGGGTGGCTAAAGCTTGTGCATTAGCATTAGGGCGATAGCCCAGTGATTCCACCGCCTGTAGCACGGCTTCACGGGTATCAGGGGTGACTGCACTGCTGTTGTTGAGCACACGCGACACGGTGGCTACTGATACACCGGCCTGACGGGCGACATCTCGAATTGTTATCATGCAGCTGTTCCACAGAGGATGAAAATGCGCGACGAGCGCGTAATGGCGCTATTCTGTCAGGGCATTTTGCTCAGCTGCGTGAATTACGTCACACGGATGAAAACGGTTACATACAAATCTGCAACCTTTGTGATGAACATCATTATCTGATGCGCGAGGAAGGCTCCGTTTTGCCGGCGGCGAGACGCGTGAGTTTGCGCCAGATCCACTCCATCGGCCCCTGCGGGAAAAAGCGCAGCCAGAGCACTGAAAACAGGATATTAACCAACCAGATAGCCGGGACCAGTACCAGCAAATGCAGGCGATCAAACTTGAGGAACAGATTGAAACGATAGAACAGCGTGGTACAGATCAAGGTCTGCAGCAGATAGTTACTGAGCGCCATGCGGCCAACGCATTGCAGCGCATAGCTGAAACGCGTGGCAGCGATTTGCGGCCAGAAGCCAAAGCAGAGCGCCGCATAACCGAGGCTGATAAACGGGCTGGCAAGATCGCGCGGCACCTGCAACAAAAAGCCGCTCCAGCGGAATTCCCAGCCCAGCAACCACTGCGCCACAATACCGGGGATAGCAATCAGCCAGCCGATCGTCAGCAGCAGCGCGGCCGAGCGGCGGTAGTGCTGCACGCTGAACTCGCCTTTTAGCCAGCCGCTGCGCATCAACGCCGCGCCAATCAGCATCAGTCCCGCCAGCTGCCAGCCGTACTGCGCGGCGAGCGCCATCAAGCTGGAGGAAAGATGTTCAAGACGGTTCTGAATCGCTTCCCAGCCGCCGACCAGTTTCCAGTAGCTTTCATACTCGATATCGGCGGCACCCGGCAGCCACGATCGGCCCGGTTCAGGACTGGAAATGCCCCAGAACACCAACAGCACGCCGCAACCAATCAGGTAGAGCAACACGCCAGTTTGCAGCAAAGCTTTGTCGGAGGGCACTTCACGCAGCATCCGCCAGATAATCAGCCCGGTCAGACCATAATCCAGCAGGATATCCCCTTCCCAGAAGAAGATGCTGTGAATGAAACCCAGTAGCACCAATAACGTCAGGCGCGCCGACATCCAGCGACTGCCGCGTGGGATTTGCAAATACAGGCCGCCGCCGAACAGCAGCGCAAACAGCGTGAGGAATTTCAGCTGCGCCAGGCCATCCATCATCGCCCAGGTCCAGGCATCGGAAAATGAAACAGCGCCCTGCCACGCCGGGTTGAGATAGGCTGCTGAAGGCAAGCCAAACCCCACGATATTGAGCAACAGAATGCCGAGAATGGCGCAACCACGAATGAAATCCAGCGCAAGATAGCGTTGCATCGAGTGACCTGACGGAGAGAGAAAACGGGCGGCAATATGCCGCCCAAAGGATTAGCTGTGACGCACCGCGCGTAAGAACTCCTGGCGCGTATTCTGGCTGGACTTGAACAGCCCACCCAGCGATGTGGTGGTGGTGGCACTGGTGGCATCTTTCACGCCACGCGCTTTCACACAGTAGTGCACCGCATCAATCGATACCGCTACGTTGTTGGTGCCAAGCAACGTTTGCAGCGCCACCAGCACTTGCTGGGTCAGACGCTCTTGCACCTGTGGCCGCTGGGCAAAGAACTGCACAATGCGGTTGATCTTCGACAGACCAATCACTTTCTCTTTCGGGATGTAAGCGACGGTGGCTTTTCCGTCGATAATCACAAAATGATGCTCACAGGTGCTGGTCAGGGTGATATCACGCACGGTGACCATCTCATCGACCTTCATCTTGTTCTCGATGACGGTGATTTTCGGGAAGTTGGCGTAATCAAGACCAGAGAAGATCTCGTCCACGTACATCTTGGCGATGCGATGTGGCGTCTCCATCAGGCTGTCATCTTCCAGATCCAGATTCAGCAGCTGCATGATTTGGGTCATATGACCGGCGATTTCACGCTTGCGGGTTTCGTCATCCATTTCGCGCACCGGGGCGCGTAACGGCGTTTCCAGGCCACGCGCCAGCAGCGCTTCGTGAACCAGGGCGGCTTCCTGACTTAAGGTGCTCATCGTACTCTTTCTCCGGCAGGTGATGCGCCCGCAGATCGTCGCCTGCGGGGGAAATTCTGAGCGCGTATTGTGAAACACAACGCGCGCGTAATCCAGCAATCAATCCAATCGGAGATGAAAGCTTTTCATGGTGCCGAACGGCGCAGCACCAGTAAGCCTGCCAGAATCAGCGCGCCACCGGCGACCCACAAGGCAGGATCGAGGCGGTGCCACAGCAAGCTGGAGATCCATGACAGCAGCGGCCCGCCCAATTGCCCAACCGCGTAGCCGGTAGTCAGCAGCCCGGCCAGGTAGCGCGAGTGATGTGGCGCCAGCTCACGGCCGTATTGCAGCGTCAGTTGCACCACGCATAAGAACCCGCCGCCGACTAACAACGCGCTAATTAACAGTCCATCCAGCCCCGGCAGGACAATCGCGGAGATGACGCCCAAAGCCTGCGCCCAGAGCACCACTGCCAGTCGCAGATGGCTGCTGCCCCAGCGCCGCGTCAAAATGCCGAGCACGATGCCGATCACCGCCGCGCCGCCAAACACCGGCCAGACAAACTGCGCCAGCGCACTGTCCGGGAAACGCGCGGCGGTCATCTGCGACAAGAAGGTTGCGGGCAGAATGTAGCCGAAGCCCGCCAGGCTGTAGCTCAGCACCAGGCGTTTCAGATTACCATTGAGCACCAGCGGCGCAGGTGCCTGATCGGGTCGATGTAACTGCCCGCTGCGCGGTAAAAAGCGCGCAATGGCAGCGATAAACAGCAACGCCAGCAGGCCATAAGCCGCCCAGCCTAATGCCGCGCTGGCACCACTGGCATGCAGCGCCACCGCCAGCATACCGCTGAGGAATATGCCGGTGCCCGGTCCGGCAAACACCGCCGCCGACAAGCCCGGTCGCCCATGATGCAGCAGCTGCTCGTTGCTCCATGCGGCGATCAGTACCATCGCCCAGCCGCTGGCACCGCCAATCACGAAGCGGATCAAGCCGTGCAGCCACGGCCCGCTGACGCAGGCAGACAGCAGCGTCAGGATCACCGCGCCCCAGACACCCAGCTGCAAACGCCACTCCACACGCTGGCGAGCACGCATGGCATCGAAGGAGCCACACAGGTAACCAAGATAGTTGAGCGCCGCCACCAGACTGGCGCTGGTCAGGGTAAGCTGATGGTCCTGAATCATCAGCGGCACCTGCGGGGTGAAAGCAAATCGCCCAATCCCCATGGCAACCACTAAACTTAAAAACGCGCTCAGCGCGACACGAAACGCCATTCCCACTCCCGTTCAGATTCTTTTAGCACTTGTTATTAGCATGCATGACGATTACACTCACGAAAAGTGAATAATATTAACCAAGTTGTTTACGGAAAGAGAATATGGATTTAGTACAACTCCGCATGTTCTGTTCTGTGGCCGAAACCGGTTCGCTGGCGCGCGCCGCGGAGCTATTGCATCGCGTGCCCTCCAATCTCACCACCCGTTTGCGCCAGCTGGAAGAAGAGATTGGCGTCGACCTGTTTATCCGTGAGAAGCAGCGTATTCGATTGTCGCCAATGGGCCACAATTTCCTGAATTATGCTCAGCGCATCCTCAGCCTGAGCGATGAGGCGCTGAATATGGCCCGTGCCGGGGAACCGGGCGGGAACTTTGCCTTCGGTTCGATGGAGAGCACCGCCGCGACCCGTCTGCCCGGCCTGCTGGCGGCTTATCATCAACGATTTCCCAACGTGGCGCTATCGCTGGTCACCGGCACCTCGGGCGACATCATCGATAAAGTGCGCGCCGGTACGCTGGCGGCCGCGCTGGTGGATGGCCCTGCCACCCATGACGATCTCAATGGCTGCATCGCCTTTCGTGAGGAAATGGTGCTGATCACCAGTCTCGATCACGACCCGATTACCAGCGCCCGCGACACGCAGCATGACACGTTGTTTGCCTTTGGTAACAGCTGTTCGTATCGCACCAAACTGGAGTCCTGGTATCGCGAAAGCCAGACCTCACCAAAAAGCGTGATGGAGATTCAGTCTTATCACGCCATGGTGGCGTGTGTGGCAGGCGGTGCGGGCGTGGCAATGATTCCGGCGTCGGTGCTGACGCAAATGCCCGGCCGCGCCCGGGTGCAGGAACATGCTCTGCCACCCGCTTATCGCGATACCGCCACCTGGCTGATGTGGCGACGCGACGCCTTCACGCCCAACGTGGAAGCGCTGAAATATTTGATTATTGAAATGTTTGACGACCGCCCACTTAACGATGAGTTGCTGCACCCGCTGCAAACCGCTGAGTGAGTTTTTAATTTTAAGTAAATCACGACATCTGAAGAAGAGGGATTGCATGAACATGATCAAAACCCGCGCTGCCGTTGCCTGGGCAGCGGGCGAACCGCTGAAAATCGAAGAAGTGGATCTGATGCCACCGCAGAAAGGTGAAGTGTTAGTGCGCATCGTCGCCACCGGCGTATGCCACACCGATGCTTATACCCTGTCAGGTAAAGATCCTGAAGGCGTGTTCCCGGCAATCCTCGGTCACGAAGGCGGTGGCGTGGTGGAAGCCGTGGGCGAAGGCGTGACCAGTGTGGCAGTGGGCGATCACGTGATCCCGCTTTACACCCCAGAGTGCGGCAAATGTAAGTTCTGTCTGTCAGGTAAAACCAACCTGTGTCAGGCCATCCGCTCCACTCAGGGTAAAGGTTTAATGCCAGACGGCACCACCCGTTTCTTCAAAGACGGTCAGCCGATCTTCCACTACATGGGCACCTCAACCTTCTCTGAGTACACCGTGGTACCGGAAATCTCACTGGCAGTGATCAGCAAAGAAGCGCCTCTGGAAGAAGTGTGCCTGCTGGGCTGCGGCGTGACCACCGGCATGGGCGCTGTGATGAATACCGCCAAGGTGAAAGAAGGCGATACCGTGGCGATCTTCGGCCTCGGCGGCATTGGTTTGTCGGCGATCATTGGCGCGAAGATGGCAAAAGCCGGTCGCATCATCGGTATCGATCTCAACACCAGCAAGTTCGACCTGGCGCGCAAACTGGGTGCAACCGATCTGATCAACCCGAAAGATTACGACAAGCCGATTCAGGATGTGATTGTTGAACTGACCGACGGCGGCGTGGACTTCTCCTTTGAATGCATCGGTAACGTCAACGTGATGCGTTCCGCGCTTGAGTGCTGCCATAAAGGCTGGGGCGAGTCTGTGATTATCGGCGTGGCCGGTGCGGGTGAAGAGATCGCCACGCGTCCGTTCCAGCTGGTGACCGGACGCGTTTGGCGCGGTTCAGCGTTTGGTGGCGTGAAAGGTCGCACCCAGCTGCCGGGCATCGTGCAGGATTATCTGGACGGCAAGTTCGCGCTGAACGATTTCATCACCCACACCATGCCGCTGGAAGAGATTAACGACGCCTTTGATCTGATGCACGAAGGGAAATCTATTCGTTCGGTTGTGCATTTTAACAAGTAAAAAGGAGGCGTTATGGCATCCACTCTGGAACTGCTGGAAGAACATCGTATCTTCGGCGGCTGGCAGCAGCGCTGGCGTCATCAGTCGGCGGTGCTGAACTGCCCGATGACCTTCAGCATTTTCCTGCCGCCACCGCAGGATGACACGCCGCCGCCGGTGGTGTGGTTTCTCGCCGGACTGACCTGTAGCGACGAGAATTTCACCACCAAAGCCGGTGCACAGCGTGTTGCCGCTGAGCTGGGTCTGGTGCTGATAATGCCGGACACCAGTCCGCGCGGTGACGAAGTGGCCAATGACAGCGGTTACGATCTCGGTCAGGGCGCAGGTTTTTACCTCAACGCCACGCAGCAACCCTGGGCGGCGCACTATCGTATGTTCGATTATCTCAGTGAAGAGTTGCCAGCCCTGGTGGCGGGCAACTTCAAGGTGAGCGATCGTCAGTCGGTAATGGGCCATTCGATGGGCGGTCATGGCGCGCTGGTGCTGGCGTTGCGTCAGGGTGGCCGTTTTGCTTCGGCTTCCGCGTTCGCACCGATTGTGAATCCAACTGAAGTGCCGTGGGGACAAAAAGCGTTCAGCGCCTATCTGGGTGAAGATCGCCAGACATGGCGCGAATGGGACAGTTGTTTGCTGATGCGCGAAGTGGAACAGCGTTTGCCGATTTTGATCGATCAGGGGGATAGCGATCAGTTCCTCGCCGATCAGTTACGTCCGGAGCGCCTTGAAGCAGTAGCGCGTGAGCAGGGTTTCCCGCTGGAGCTGCGTGTACAGCCGGGTTACGACCACAGCTACTTCTTTATCGCCAGCTTTGTCGAGGACCATCTGCGGTTCCACGCGAAGCATCTGTTGGTGTAAATCACGCCGGTTGATGTAGATAACAGTAAGGGCGCACCCGGTGCGCCCTTTTTGGCTATGGCTGACGGCGATTGGCTAAAGCCGCACCGACATTCATCCTCAGCCTTTCCTGATGTTGAGCTCTAGCGTCTTTTGCGAGGTTTAAGCCAGCGATTCCGCCACTAAACCATCGATCATCACCTGCGGCATGCCCTGCGAGCAGTGTTCAATACGCCCGCGCACGCCATACACCTGCGCCAGCGTGTCCGGCGTGATCACCTGCGACGGCTCGCCGTCAGCCAGCAGAGTGCCTTCTTTCAGCATCAACGCATGATCGGCATGACGCAGCGCGATGTTGATATCATGCACCACCACTACCGTGACGATATTGCGCAGGCGGGTTTCGCGGCGCACCAAATCCATCACATGGAACTGGTAATTAAGATCGAGCGCACTCAGCGGCTCATCCAGCAGCAGCAGTTCCGGGCGGCGAATCAGCGATTGCGCCAGGCCCACCAGCTGTTTCTGACCACCGGATAGCTGATCCAGATAACGCATCGCCAGATGAGCAATACCCAACTGTTCCAGCAAGTGCATGATCTCGGCTTCACTGGATGCGCTGTGCAAGCCACCGGACGCACGCTGCGCCACGATAATCGATTCCAGCACATGCAGATGCACGCCCGCCGGTAAGCTTTGCGGCAGATATACCACGCGCTGCGCACGGCGTGCAAACGGCTGGGTCATTAACTCTTCGCCGTTCAGCCACAGCTCGCCCTGCCCTTTGTTCAGGCCGGCCAGCGCACGCAACAGCGTCGATTTACCGCAGCCGTTCGGGCCCAGCAGCACGGTGATTTTGCCGCGCGGCAGTGCCGGGACGTTGAGATCTTCAATGACTTTACGCTTCGGATAACCGGCGTAGAAATGGCTGAGACGTAAACCCTGTTCCATTACACCGTCCCCCGATGACGCAGAATGATACTCAGGAAGAAAGGTACACCGACGAGCGAGGTCACAATCCCGACGGGGATGATCACCCCTGGAATCAGGTTCTTCGAGGCGACGGAAGCCAGTGACAGCACCAGCGCACCGACCAGCGCGCTGGCTGGCAGATAGTAGCGATGATCTTCACCAAACATCATGCGGGCGATATGCGGTGCCACCAGGCCAATAAAGCCAATCGGGCCGACAAAGGCCACCGCCAGTGCAGAGAGAATACTGATGCGCAGCAGCGTGGCCAGACGCAAGCGACGCACATCGATGCCGAAACTCACGGCACGATCTTCGCCGAGGCGCAGCGCGGTCAGTTTCCAGCTGCTGAGCATCGAGAACGGGATCAGGATGGCGAAAGCCGCCGTGAGCACGCCGAGTTTTTCCCACGAGGCGCGCGCCAGGCTGCCCATGGTCCAGAACACCAGACCCTGCAAGGTATCTTCACTGGCGATGAACTGCATCATCGAGACCAGGGCGTTAAAGGTGAACACCAGTGCGATGCCGAACAGCACCACGCCCGACGTCGACACTTTGGTCCAGCGCGTCACGCCATCCAGCATTAACGCCGCAAACAGCGCAAACACAAAAGCGTTCGCCGAGATAAACCATTGGTCCGGCACGCCGGGAATACCGATGCCGAGAATAATCGCCAGCGCCGCGCCGAAAGCGGCCGCAGAAGAGACGCCAAGCGTAAATGGACTCGCCAATGGGTTATTGAGGATGGTTTGCATCTCAGCCCCGGCCAGACCGAGCGAGAAGCCGACCACCACCGCCATCAGCGCATACGGCAGACGAATATCCCAGACAATCACACGCGTGCCCGCATCCACCGCATCAGGATGAGTGAGCGTTTGCCACAGAGTGTCGAGGGAGAGCCCCGCCGGGCCGAGGGTGAAATCAAGAATCACTGACGCCAGAATCGCCAGTACCAGTACGCCAATCAGCATCAGGCGCTGACGTAATACCTGACGATAGCGCGTCATGGTATCGGCTTCGCGGTGATTTTCCGCCAGCAGCGCGGAATCCGTGGTCTGCATTGTTCTACCTGTTTCTTATCGAAATCATAACGGCAGCCACAATAGTGCAGGTGATAATAATTATCAATTATATCTGTATGACAAAGCCCAAAACGTTGTAACACGGTTCATCTTTGGCAAAAAAAACGCCGCTAGCCAAAGGCCGCGGCGTGATGTCATACGCGATTGACGCATTACTCTTTGAAGGTCGGGAATTCCATCTCGCTGTACTTCACGAAGCGCGAACCACGTGCCAGCTTATAACCCAGCCAAATCAGCAGGAACAGCGGAATGCCGATGTAGGTCGCCGCCACGCCATACCAGTCAATACGATCTGCCAGAAACGCCTGATAGTTTTGCCCCAGCGTAATGATCAAACAGAGTACGAAGGCGAAAATCGGACCGAGCGGGAAGAAGCCGGAACGGTAAGGAAGCGCAGCTAAATCATGCCCCTGCGCCACGTAACCGCGACGGAAGCGGTAGTGGCTAATCGCAATACCGAGCCAGGCGATAAAGCCGGTCATGCCTGAGGTATTGAGCAGCCACAGATAGACTTCCTGGTTGCCGAACTTAGAACTCAGGAAACAGAGGCCTGCCACCACGGTGGTCGCAATCAGTGCATTACGCGGCACACCGCCTTTCGACAGTTTGGCAAAAATACGCGGTGCTTTACCTTCCTGCGCCAGGTTGAACAGCATGCGCGTTGAAGCGTACATGCCGGAGTTACCCGCTGACAGCACAGCCGTCAGGATCACCGCATTCATGACCGCCGCAGCTGACAGTAATCCGGCATTCTGGAACACCAGCGTGAACGGGCTGATGGCGATATCGGTAACATCGTTATGCAGCAGTTTCGGATCGGTATACGGCAGAATCAGGCTGATAATCAGAATCGCAAAGATATAGAACAGCAGGATACGCCAGAACACCTGACGCACTGCGCGTGGAATATTTTTCGCTGGGTCCTGTGATTCACCGGCCGCAATGCCGATCAATTCCGTGCCCTGGAACGAGAAGCCGACAATCATCGCCACACCAATCATCGCGGCAAAACCGCCGGCAAAAGGTGCGTCGCCCACGGTCCAGTTATGCCAGCCGGCATTTTCTGCGCCGCGCATAATACCCGCGATCATCAGCACGCCCACCACGATAAAGATGATCACGGTGGCAACTTTGATCAGCGAGAACCAGTATTCGGCTTCGCCGAAGCCTTTGACGGAGATGTAGTTAAGCAGGAACATCAGACCGAGGAACAGCGCGCTCCAGATCCAGCCTGGCGTATCCGGGAACCAGTAGTTCATCACCAGCTGAGAAGCCACCAGATCAACGGCGATGGTGACCGCCCAGTTGTACCAATAGTTCCAGCCCAGCGCGAAGCCGAAACCTTCTTCAACATATTTAGAGCCGTAGGTAGCGAAGGAGCCGGAGACCGGCATAAAGGCCGCCAGTTCGCCGAGGCTGGTCATCAGGAAGTAAACCATCAGGCCAATTAGCGCGTATGAGAGTAATGCGCCGCCGGGACCTGCCTGAGAAATGGTGGCACCCGAGGCGACAAACAGGCCGGTGCCGATGGAACCGCCAATGGCGATCATGGTGAGATGGCGCGCTTTTAATTCACGGCGCAGCCCAGGTTGTTGTGTTGTTTTTGAGTCATTATGCATGTGTAAACGCTATGCTGGATAAAAATAAGGCGCGATTGTAGCAGCTAACCCCTGGCTGTATAGCATTCACGTCGGGTTATTAGTTACCTTCATAATCAGCGCGAAATTATTAGCCGCTCACGTCTTCACAGCCGCGATTACTCGCGGCAATAGGAGAGAAATCGGCTTAGCGCTTTCGACAAATGCTTCTGCCGATGATGGATGCGATACAGCGTGCGCGTCAGGCGTGGTAACGGCACAGCCACTTCCACCAGCGTGCCCGTCTCCAGCAGATCGCTGATCACCCGGCGCGATAAACAGCTGATGCCCATGCCGTGGCGCACCGCATGTTTGATTGCCTCAGAATTGCCCAGCTCCATGCCGAGTTGAAACTGCGGCAGATGAGACAACAGCAGGTAATCGACAATTTCACGCGTGCCCGAACCGCGCTCTCGCAATATCCAGGGCGCGACCGCCAGTGATGTTAGCGTGATCGGCTGTTTCAGGATGTCGGCATCGGGTGCAGCAAACACCACCAGCTCATCCTCCAGCCACGCTTCGCTGACGATGTCCGGTTCATGGCACGGCCCTTCAATCAAACCGATATCCACGCGAAAATCGGCCACCGCATTAATCGCATCCTGGCTGTTGCCGACGCTGAGTTCGAGCGGCAGCGAGGGGAAATCACGACGATAGGCGGCGATCATCCCCGGCAGCAGATAGTTGCCGATGGTGCTGCTGGCAAACAAACGAATGGCACCATTATCCTCTTTAAACAGCTGTTCGATCTCGCCGGCCTGTTCCAGCAATCCGACCGCGCGTGGATAGAGCAAACGACCATGCTCGTTCAGGGCCAGTCGTTTGCCGACACGATCAAACAGTTGCACTCCGAGCTGGTTTTCCAGATCGGCCAGCGCCGCACTGACGGCAGACTGCGACAGTGCCAGTACCTGCGAGGCCTGAGTGGTTGAACCGCTTTTCAGCACTTCGGTAAAGACTTCAATCTGACGCAGCGTGATATGCATGCGCCCTCCTCACATTGCGTAACGCTTCACAAGATAAGCCACCACTGCTAACCAGACGATCACCGTCAGGAAGAATCCTGCCCAGCTGACAATCTTCTTGCCGCGTGCCCGCTGGACATCAGCCCGTTCTGCGCTGCTGATCCGAATTTCACGCGGGAGCAAACGCAGCAGGATGATCACACCCAGAGGGACGATAATGGCGTCGTCGAGCAAGCCGATAATGGGAATGAAATCAGGAATGAGATCGATGGGGCTGAGTGCATAGGCAACAATGCCAAATGCCAGCAGCTTAAACCACCAGGGGGTACGCGGATCGCGGCAAGCAAACCACAGCGTGAGCACATCACGTTTAATTAAGCGTGCCCAGCGGCGCAAGCGCTTCAACATCCCGACTTTTCCTTATTAGTTATACTGGTCAATGGACAATATATTACCAATTTAACTTTTAAACCAGTCAGGTGTCTGCGCAGGCAAGATGCCGCCCTGTGAATGGCGGCCCACTCAGGGTCAGGCTTTCATGCCAATCAGTTCTTCCAACTCGGTGTCACAGGCCGTGAACTCATCAGTAATCGTGCGAATCAGCCAGTCCTGATAACCAAAGTTTTCCCGGCGGGAATAGAGGCATTCAGAGCGGTACAACTTTTTCGGGTCGCTGTTATTGACCCCATAACGATAGAAATGGACCAGCGAGTTGTCGGTATCGGGCACGGCGAGCGTGAAACCGACTGCGCCATGACCATTATAAAAAAGGGTCACTGCGTTGGTTTTACCTAAAGTTAATTTATGGATTACGTTGAATTTCTCATGCTGAAAAGCGGTATCCAAAGTACTTCTATAAGCTGTTTTCATGGTTATAGTTAAAAGTTTCTAATTTGTTAAACTATAGTTAACCAGAAAAAAAGCGCACCTGCCAACTTTGGTAGGTGTCGAGTCGTGCTGAATAAGTGTCTGACCGTGCCGTTTTTCTCCCCGCAGGCAATGCGACATTTCATGGGCGTAGCGCATCCGCTATGATGTGCGCTTTGCAGCAGCAATCGCCCAATCAGGAGAGCGGCATGAAATATATCGGCGCACACGTCAGTGCATCAGGCGGCGTAGACCAGGCAGTTATCCGTGCTCACGAACTCGAAGCCACAGCCTTTGCGCTGTTCACTAAAAATCAGCGCCAGTGGAAAGCCGCCCCGCTTTCAGGTGAAGTGATTGATGCCTTCAAAACCGCCTGTGAGAAATACAACTTCACTTCCGCGCAGATTTTGCCGCATGACAGCTACCTGATTAACCTTGGCCATCCGGTGATGGATGCGCTGGAAAAATCCCGTGAGGCGTTTCTTGATGAGATGCAGCGTGCTGAACAGCTTGGGCTGACACTGCTGAATTTCCACCCTGGCAGCCACCTGAAGCAGATCGAAGAAGAGGCATGCCTGAAACGTATCGCCGAGTCGATTAATATCGCGCTGGATCAGACCCACAACGTTGTGGCAGTGATTGAGAACACCGCAGGTCAGGGTAGCAATCTCGGTTTTCGTTTCGAACACCTCGCCACCATTATTGAGCACGTCGAAGATAAATCACGCGTTGGCGTGTGTATCGATACCTGCCATGCGTTTGCCGGCGGTTACGATCTGCGTACTGAAGAAGCCTGCGTAGAGACCTTTGCGGAATTTGAACGCATTGTCGGTTTCCAGTTTCTGCGCGGCATGCACCTGAATGACGCCAAAAGCACGCTCGGCAGCCGTGTGGATCGCCACCACAGCTTAGGTGAAGGCAACATTGGCAAGACGGTGTTTAGCTGGCTGATGAAAGATAAGCGCTTTGATGGCATCCCGATGATTCTGGAAACCATCAATCCGGATATCTGGAAAGATGAGATTGCGTGGTTGAAGTCGGAACAACAGGCTTAAAGCAGACTGCAAAAAGGGAGCCGCAGCTCCCTTTTTCTTACCCCGTGAAGATTACGCGGCTTTCGCCAGCTCTTCTTCCGGACGTTTCAGAATCGCGTAACCGAGGCCAGCCACTGCGGTACCAATCACAATCGACATCAGGTAACCCAGAACTGGGGTGATTGCACCTGGAATCAGCAGTACAAACAGACCACCGTGCGGTGCCATCAGTTTCGCGCCAACCAACATGGAGACCGCACCCGTTATCGCACCGCCGACGATGCAGCAAGGCAGTACACGCATTGGGTCACGCGCCGCAAACGGAATCGCACCTTCAGAGATAAAGCACAAACCGAGTACCAGTGCCGCTTTGCCCCCTTCCTGCTGACCTTTGTTGAACTTACGACGCGCAACAATCGTCGCCAGACCCATTGCTAACGGCGGTACCATACCCGCTGCCATAATGGCCGCCATTGGCGCATAGGTTTGTGAGCTCAGCAGACCGACACCGAAGGCGTAAGCCACTTTGTTCACTGGGCCACCCATGTCGGTACACATCATGCCACCGAGGATTGCGCCCAGCAGTACCGCATTGGCGGTGCCCATGTTCGCCAGCCAGTGCGTCAGACCGCTCATGATGCCCGCAACAGGTTTACCCACCACGTAAATCATCAGCAGGCCGGTAATCAAACTCGCCACCAGCGGAATAATCAGGATCGGTTTTAGCGCTTCCATACTTTGCGGCAGTTTGACTTTGCTGCTCAGCATCTTCGCTGCGTAACCGGCAATGAAACCGGCGATGATACCGCCAAGGAAACCGGCGTTAATGCTGGTGGCGATCATACCGCCAATCAGACCTGGGGTCAGACCCGGACGGTCCGCAATCGAGAAGGCAATAAAGCCCGCCAGCACCGGTACCATCAGCGCAAAAGCACTGCCGCCACCAATCTGCATCAGCGCAGCCGCCAGGGTGCCCTGCTCTTTAAATGCGGTGATACCAAAGGCGAAGGAGAGCGCGATGCTCAAACCACCCGCGACGACCATCGGCAGCATGTAGGACACGCCGGTCAGCAGGTGACGATAAGCACCGGCTTTCTCTTTGCTGTCACTTTGCGTGCTGGCCGTCTGGCTGCCGCTCGGCTGATAGGTTTTGGCTTCCGCCTGCGCTTTATCCAATTCCTGAGCGGTTTTCTTCAGCGCCAGGCTGGTTGAGGTGCGGTACATCGGCTTACCGGCGAACTTCGCCAGGTCCACATCGATATCCGCCGCCACGATCACCAGGTCGGCCGCCGCCACTTCTTCTGGCGTGATGGCATTGCCAGCACCCACAGAACCGCGGGTTTCCACTTTCACCCACCAGCCACGTTTGGTCGCTTCTGCCTGAATCGCCTCAGCCGCCATGAAGGTGTGCGCCACGCCAGTTGGGCAAGCGGTGACCGCGACAATGCGTTTCTGACCGGTGCTCTGTGCAGCAACCGGTGCGGCAACCGCCGGAGCGGCCTGCCAGACTTTGGCACTGGCTTTAGCCTGATTAATGGTCGCCAACGGATCGCGCAGCGTCTGCTGCACATCGACCAGCGCCACGGATTTACCTGCCAGCTGTGCATCGTTCGGCACGGCATGGCCAGCAACCAGCACCAGTTCCGCATCGGCCGCGTTGTCGGTCAGCGTCAGGCCAGCCTGTGCGGCAGTCGCGCGCAGACGATCTAAAGCCAGATGTCCTGATGCCAATCCCAGTGAAGAATCTTTTATCAGCAGCGTTTTCATTATCGCTCTCCTGCTGTTAGTTAACGGGTTGTAAGTCGACGCGCGCCATCATCGCGGCCAACTGGGTACGATCGGTCACACCAACGTTGCTCTGGCTCACCGCCATAGCAGCCACTGCCGTCGCCAGACGCAGGGTATGCTCGCTGGATTCACGCATCAGCAGCCCGTAAATCAGGCCTCCGACCATCGAATCTCCCGCGCCTACGGTGCTGACGACTTCACAGGCTGGTGGTTTGGCGATCCATTCGCCAGAGGCGTTGACCCACAGTGCGCCTTCCGCACCAAGGGAAATCACCACATGGGCAATGCCTTGCTCACGCAGTTCATGCGCGGCTTCGATCACATCCTGCAAGGTTGGCAGTTTGCGCTCGGCCCAGATTTCCAGTTCACGACGGTTCGGCTTCACCAGCCACGGCGCGGCTTTTAGTCCGGCCACCAGCGCTTCACGACTGCTGTCGAAAATGATGCACGGGCACAGGGTGCGCAGATCGCTCATCCATTTGGTGAACGCTTCGGGTGCCACGCCCGCTGGCAAGCTGCCGCTGACGCACACCATGTCAAATTGTCCCAGCCAGGTCAGTGAATCGGCAGTGAAGCGATCCCAGTCCTGCGCGGTGACGTTAAAGCCAGAGAAATTCAGGTCGGTAACTTCACCGTCCTTTTCTGTCAGCTTTACGTTAATGCGGGTACGGCCCTGCACCACCTGAAAACGGTTGGCGATGCCCAGTTCGCTGAACAGCTGCTGGAAACCGTCCTGATTTTCTTTCCCGAGGAATCCGCCTACGGTGACGTCAATACCGAGATCTTTCAGTACTTTGGCGACGTTAATGCCTTTACCCGCTGCGTGCAGACCGGTGGTTTTCACCAGGTTAACTTCGCCACGTTCGATTTCTGGCGTATAGCCCACCAGATCGTAAGCGGGATTCAGAGTGATTGTGGCAACGCGGCGGCTCATGCGACCCCCTCGCCCAGGCCAGAATTGATGGCCTCTTCGATGGCATTCAGCGCCTGCTGTGCATCTTCACCACTGGCGGTAAAGCGCAGGCGATGGCCTTTTTTCACGCCCAGCGCGACGACTTTCATCAGGCTGCGTCCGTTGGCCGGTTTGCCGCTACCGTCAAGGTTGGTGACGGTGATGTCACTGTTAAACTGTTTAATGACCGTCACCAGCGCGGTGCCCGGACGTGCGTGCAGTCCGTGCTCGTTGCGGATAGTAAATTCAGCCACCAGTTGATCCGCGCTTTCGTCCACTTCACTGGTCAGCAACGCGAGGATGCCTGCTGCATCGGCTTTCAGCAGACGTTCAGCTTTGTTGCTCAACAGCAGATTGCTCAGGTAGCCCAGCACTTCCAGCGGACGATCGTCGGTGGCTGCCACGGTCAACAGCAGCGCCACATTTTCGCCCTGATGTACAAATGGCGTGGCGGTACGGCTGACTGCAATGGCGCTGTTAAGGTTGCCGTTGGCGCTGTCGCTCAGCCAGATGCCCTGACCGAGGCTCAGTGGGGTACGCGACACGGCATCCGCCACAAACGTCGCTTCAACAGCACCCGCAGCCTGTAAACGGCCAGCATTCAGCGCCTGTAAGGTGATGAGATCGCTGGCGGCAACATCAACCGCAATCAGCGAGGTATCGAATTTGAATTCCGCGGCCTGCTTTTCCCCCATCAGGATGGCGCGAAGGTCTTCGGCTGAGGCGGTTTTCAACTGCTCTGCGATGCTGTCATCGCTCAATACGTGAGTCAGCTGGCGCAGCAGCGCAAGATGTTCATCAGATTTCGCCGCGATACCGATGGCGACATAAGCCGTTTGCCCGTCGCCCCACTCCACGCCCTGTGGGAACTGATAAACCTGTACGCCGGTTTTCAGTACCATATCGCGCGTATCGGTGGTGCCATGCGGAATGGCAATACCATTACCCAGGAAAGTGGTGGTCTGCTGTTCGCGCGCCAGCATGCCGTTAACATAGCCTTCCGACACATTACCGGCTGCGGTTAACGCAGCGGCAACCTGACGGATAGCCTCTTCTTTATTTTGTGCACTGGCACCGGTATGGATGGCCTGAACGTCGAGCTGGAACATATTTCTCCTCGCTTGCTGAAATTGAATCGTTTCAGCTTAATGGCGAAAAATTACGCTGCACTTCTCAGGGGTTGCCGAGAGGACAACGCTGAAACGTTTCAGGGAATATGGTACAGCATGAGAAAGCAGGCAAGAAAATGCGCGATCGGCGTAGCAGATTTTTGACGTTCCGCACACTTCAGATCGGATTTGAGATTTTTCAGGCCTGCAGGGCTGACGTTTTTGCTGTAACGCAGGGATTACAGCAAGCAAATATTTCAGCACCGCGTCAGCAAGTTAAGGCGCGGTGTCCGCTTCCAGTTGCAGCAGGAAGATCATCGCCGCTTCACGACTGCTGCCGCACATCTCTGCGCTGGGCTGTAAACCCGCACAGACTGCGGGACGCAGCGGAGAACCAAAGATTTTGCAGCGCTGATTATCGTCGAGCTGAACGCAGCGGGTATTCGCCGGTTTGCCCTGGGGCATGCCGGGAATCGGGGAAGAGATTGAGGGGGCTGTGCAACAGGCACCGCACTGGTCACGACAATACATCATGCGCTCCTGAGGATTTCGTCGCGACAATAGCAGGCTGATGACGGTAATGCCATGCGCGGGCAACAATTTTACGCCGCCTCCCTTGCCTGTTTTTCACGGCGCGAGTAACGTGGCGCGCATTAACCTTTTCACAGCGAGTAATCCCCATGCCAAAGGCAAATGAAATCAAAAAAGGAATGGCTGTTACCTGGAACGGCAAACTGTTGCTGGTAAAGGACATTGATGTCCAGAGCCCAAGCGCACGCGGTGCTGCCACCCTCTATAAGATGCGTTTTACCGACGTGCGCACTGGCCTGAAAGTGGAAGAGCGCTTTAAGGGTGACGATATTATCGATGCCATTCAGCTTAGCCGTCGCGCCGTGACCTTCTCTTATATAGACGGTGACGAGTACGTGTTTATGGATGATGAAGATTACACGCCCTATAGCTTCAAGAAAGATCAGATTGAAGAAGAGCTGCTGTTCATCCCTGAAGGCGGCATTCCTGGGATCCAGGTGTTGACGATGGAAGGCCAGGTGCTGGCGCTGGAACTGCCGCAGACCGTGGATATGGAAATTGTCGATACTTCACCGGGCATTAAAGGCGCTTCCGCCAGCGCACGCACCAAACCCGCGGGCATGAGCACCGGCTTGTCGATCCAGGTACCGGAATACCTGAGCAATGGCGATCGCATTCGCATTCACGTAGCTGAACGTCGCTATATGAGTCGCGCGGACTAACCGCACGATTTTATCCGGCCGCCGAAGGTTGTTATAGTATAACAATGTCGTGCGCGCCGGGTATGTTGTCCGCGCGCCTGAAAATGGAGCCTGTAATGACGCGCGTTAATGTAATCACCGGATTTCTCGGCAGCGGTAAAACCACCACCCTGCTGCATCTGTTAGCCCATAAACCCGCCAATGAGAATTGGGCGATTCTGGTTAACGAGTTTGGCGAAGTGGGTATTGACGGCGCACTGCTTGCCGATCGCGGTGCCACGCTGAAGGAAATTCCTGGCGGTTGCATGTGTTGCGTTAACGGCCTGCCGCTGCAAGTCGGGCTCAATATGCTGCTTAAGCAAAATAAGCCCGATCGTCTGATCATTGAACCCACCGGTCTTGGCCACCCTAAACAACTGCTGGATATGCTGCGCGCCGCCGTGTATCAACCCTGGATTCAGGTTGATGCCACCCTCACGCTGCTCGATCCCCGTCAGTTAGCCGATGCGCGCGTTGTCGAGAATGAAAACTTCCGCGATCAGCTCACCGCCGCCGATATTATCGTCGCCAATAAAAGCGATCGCTGGAGCGAGGAAGATCGTCAGCGTTTGCAGCAATGGCAGCAGCATAATCTGGGCGATCGCCAACTGGTCGAATCCGCGTGGGGTAAAGTTGATCCCGCGTTACTGTGCCAATCCGCATTGGCGGATCGTGCGGTTCCTGAAGCGGCACATCATCATCATACTTCACGGCCAAAAGGGTTGGCGGCACTCAAACTTGAGGGCTCAGCTCGCTGGCGCCGTGCATTAAATGAAGGCCAGGGCTACGCATCCTGTGGCTGGATTTTTGATGGTGATACGGTGTTCGATACCATCCAGGCGCTTGAGTGGGCGCGGCTTGCACCGGTGGATCGCGTCAAAGGCGTACTTCGCACGCCAGACGGTCTGGTGAACATCAATCGCCAGGGTGATGACTTCTTTATGGAAACGCGCACCACTACGCCGCCGGACAGTCGTATCGAGTTAATCCACCATCAATCCGTTGACTGGAACGTTTTGCAAACAACCTTGTTGAGGATTCGTTTAGATTAGCTGCGTTAGGTTGCCCCGTTATTTTACTTTTTGAGTCTTTTTTATGCGCGCGTCTCGTTTAATCACCATCCTGCTGCTCAATGCACTGGGGATCATGCTGTTCTTTTCGTGGTACCTGCCGCCGGATCATGGCTTCTGGTTTGGTATCGACAAAGCCATCTTCTATAGCTTCAACGACCGGATGGTGGATCATCACGGCTTCGCCTTACTGGTGGCGATCACCAATTTCCGTGGTTTTGACGCGGTATCGCTGCTGGCGATGGGTCTGCTGTATCTGTGGTTCTGGCGTGGTGAAACACCGCAGGGCCGCCGCCGCATGCTGGCCATTGGCATCACCATGTTGCTCACCGCGGTGGTGCTGAATCAACTGGGTCATTTGATTCCTGTGCAACACGCCAGCCCTACGCTGTTCTTTGACAACGTGCATCGCGTGAGTGAACTGACCGGGATTCCGGCGAAAGATGCTTCCAGTAATAGCTTCCCCGGCGATCACGGGATGATGCTGATTATTTTCGCCTGCTTTATGTGGCGTTATTTCGGCTTCCGCGCCTTCCTGGTCGGTTTGGTGATTGTGGTGGTGTTTGCTCTGCCGCGTGTGATGGCCGGTGCGCACTGGTTTACCGATATAGCCGTGGGATCGATGTCGGTGATTCTGGTGGGTTTAAGCTGGTGCTTATTAACACCGCTCAGTGACACATTGGTTAATTGGCTCAATCGCGCCCTGCCAGGGAAATATAAGCCACGCACATAATTGTTAAGCGCGGATGACAATAGGCAGAAAAGTCGATCATCCGCGCTTATCGAATCCAGAAATACATTATTAGCAGACTAACGTTTTTCTATTAAAAGAAAACATTATGATGCAAAACGCGTAACAATAGCCTTTTTCCTGGCTTGTCCAGCCAGAAGCCTCTCAAAATCGGCCTTAGCGCCGGAATTAGCCCCTGAAAACCCGCCTTATTAGCTATTAAATCGCTACCAATCGTTGATAAAGTAACCATTGTGTTACGGATTGATTTCACATCAATAAAAGCGATAAAAATTTATATAAAAGCACTCGCCACGCGGTCTGTAATCGGTTAACCTCAAACGCGATTACTTAGAGTGCAGCATAAAATTCGGCGCCTTATGCAACAAAATTGTGTTCATTAACACATTTTAGTAATTAAGGAATTGTCTTAAGCGTTTGCTCTTATTAATCTCAAACCCGTTTTGTCATCTGGCTGGCGACATTGTGTCGTAAGGACTTCAAAGGAACACACGTATAATGGTCAAGTCTCAACCAATACTGAGATACCTCAGGCGGATCCTTCCCGCAGTAGCATTAGCAACACTCTTATCGGCATGTAGTAGTACGCATAACGGTCAGAACGCGAATAACGAGAATCATGAAGTTAACAACCAGAATGGTTTTTTACTTCAAGCGTCTCAGGACGAATTTGAACAGATGGTGCAGAATGTGGACGTTAAGTCCCGCATCATGGAACAGTACAGTGACTGGAAAGGTGTTCGTTATCGCTTAGGCGGTGACACCAAACGCGGCATTGATTGTTCTGCTTTTGTTCAGCGCACCTTTCGCGAGCAGTTCGGTTTAGATTTGCCACGTTCAACGTCAGAACAGCAGGATACAGGCAAAGAGATTTCTCGCGGCAAACTGCGCCCGGGTGATTTAGTGCTGTTCCGTGCCGGTTCTACCGGACGACACGTTGGCATCTATCTCGGTAACGATAACTTCGTGCATGCATCCACCAGCAGTGGTGTGGTGATCTCCAGTTTAAACGACAGTTACTGGAAAACACGTTACCGTGAAGCCCGCAGGGTTTTAGCTAAAAATCCTAGCTAACGTATCCTTTTGAAGATCCTCTCAGCCAGAGAATCAGAAAACGCTGCCCAGGCAGCGTTTTTTTTCGCCTGCTATTTCTTAACGCAAATCCGATAGATAAAAAGTAATTGAGAATCAGAAATATAACGAGACTTTTCGCGCATCCTCGTTATATTCTCGTTTGCTTACTGGCAGCAAATTGTTGTGTCTCCGGCGGTTAAAAAAACCCACCCTGATGCAATGTTTCACGCCAGACACCAGCGAGCAGTAGTGCACGATTTACATAATAATAATGGCGCCATAAAGGGGAATGCACTCCATGCCACTGTCGGGGACGTTAAAACGTCATGCAACCTATTCGCGCCGTATCGCCTGGAGTAGTGCGATCATCGGCGGTGTGTTCTTTCTGTTGTTTGTCATCGTACTGCTGACGCTAACCTGGCAAAAACGAGTACAACAACATGAACAGTTGCTGATCCATAGCCGCGACGATCTTCAACAGGTGATGTCGACCCTGGTGGATACCCTTTATCCATTGCAACAATACACCCAGCTTGAATGCAGTAGCGTAAGCCGCGAACTCACTTCACGTGCCGCCTTTGCCGGCAATATCCGCGCGATTTTGCTGGTACGTAACAGTAATGCCTATTGTTCGTCCGCCACCGGCGCCTTTCTGCTGCCTGCGAATGATATTTCGCCACAATCGGAGTTGGAGCGCGATCGCGATTTACGCTTACTGGAAGGTACGCCCCTGTTGCCGACCAAACCGGCGCTGGCGTTGTGGATGAAGAATCCAGGCTCAGCTGAGACCGGCATTCTCGCCACCATGAATATCAGCCTGACGCCTTATCAGCTGCTGGCTTCTTATCATCCCGAAATCACCGGTATGGCGTTGGTGATTGGCGATAAAGCCCTGCTAAGTGGCAAGAATCAGGTGGTGAATATCCACGATTTACCACCAGCCCTGAAAGAAATGAGTTTTAAAGATAATGGTATGCGCTTCGTGCTGTACGGTACGACACTGGCGCAACGCGATTATCATCTGATCCTGCTGACCGGCCTCCTCTCAGCCCTGTTTATGAGTGCGGCCAGTTGGCTGCTGCTGACGCTGTATCAGCGTCCTGGCAAAGAGATTATGCAGGGCATTAAACGTGGCCAGTTTCATGTTGAGTATCAGCCCCTGGTCACCGCTCACGATGGGCAACCGTACGGCGTTGAAGCACTACTGCGCTGGACACATCCCACCGAGGGAATGATTCCGCCCGATGCCTTTATTAGCAACGCTGAAGCGCAAAATCTGATAATTCCCCTGACTCAGCATTTGTTTAAGCTGGTGGCGCGCGATGCGAAGTTCCTCTGCCAGCAACTGCCGCGCGGCACGCGTATGAGTCTGAACCTTTCCCCTCTGCATCTCGCATCAGAAAGTTTTCGTCAGCATGTGCAGGAGTGGATTGCCGACATGCCAAAAGACCACTTCAACTATGTTTTCGAAATCACCGAACGCACCATGGTGGGCGAAAGAAATGCTGGCGAGATTTTTGCCTGGCTGCATGAGCAGGATATTAAAATTGCCATCGATGATTTCGGCACTGGCCACAGTGCATTAATCTATCTTGAACGCTATCCGTTTGATTACCTCAAAATTGATCGCGGCTTTGTACAGAGTATTGGTACCGAAACGGTGACCTCACCGGTACTGGACGCGGTATTGCTACTGGCGAAGAAGCTCAATCTCAAAACCGTTGCAGAAGGCGTTGAAACCGGTGACCAGGCTGCGTGGCTGGTGAACCGTGGGGTAACGCATCTGCAGGGATATTTATTCAGTCGCCCGCTGCGTCCGGAAAACCTGATAAGTTATTACCAACGGCAAGCAGCGCTCGGTTAACGTCACGCTATCGTCACGAAACTGCTACCATTCAGTGCGGATTATTTAAGGAGAGCGCCCCACTTATGCTGCTGCGTCTTGTCACCGCGTTGTTGGTTTTTAGCGCCATCGCGCCATTGCATGCGGAAACCATCAATGAGAGTTATGCCTTTGCCAAGCTGGGCGAACCGAAGTATGTGGTGAATTTCACCCATTACGATTACGCGAATCCCGCTGCGCCTAAAGGCGGCAAGATGACCATCGCGGTGGTGGGCACTTACGATAACTTCAATCGCTTTGCTTCACGCGGTAATCCTGGCGTCGGCACCGATACGCTGTATGACGGGCTGTTCACCACCTCCGATGATGAGCCTGGCAGCTACTATCCCTTGATTGCTGAATCCGCCCGCTATCCATCCGACTATCACTGGATGGAAGTGTCCATCAATCCCCATGCGCGCTTCCAGGACGGCAGCCCGATAACCGCGAAAGATGTGGCCTTCACCTTCCAGAAATTTATGACCGAAGGGGTGCCACAATTTCGCGTGGCGTTTCGTGGTGTTGAAGTGAAAGCGCTCAACAATCTCACCGTCCGCATCGACATGCCGAAACCAGACAAGGACATGATCCTGAGCTGGTTAACGCTGCCGGTTTTGCCGCAAGCCTTCTGGCAGAATAAAAAATTTAATGAGCCTATCGGTTATCCTCCGCTCTCCAGCGGCCCCTATCGCGTCACGTCTTATAAGCCAGGCCAGTTCATTCAATACAGTCGGGTGAAAAACTACTGGGCGGCTAATCTGCCGGTCAATAGGGGACGTTATAACTTTGATACGCTGCGCTACGATTACTATCTTGACGACAACGTTGCTTTTGAAGCCTTCAAAGCCGGCGCGTCCGATCTGCGCGAAGAGGGGTCGGCGAAGAAGTGGGCCACACAATACCGTGGGCGCAACTTTGATAGCCACGCCATCGTGAAATCGACCACGCCAAATACCGTCTCTACCGATACTCGCTGGCTGGCCTTTAACAATGAAAAACCCCTGTTTGCTGACCGACGAGTGCGTGAGGCGCTGACGCTGGCATTTGATTTCGAGTGGATGAACAAAGCGCTGTTTTACGGGGCCTACAAACGCACTGACAGCTATTTCCAGAACACGGCTTACGCTGCCAGGGGCTACCCGAAAGCCGACCAGCTCATTCTGCTGGCACCGTACAAAGCGCAGTTGCCTGCGGAAGTGTTCAACAACGAATACGCACCGCCGCGTTCAGAGGGTAGCGGCTTCGATCGCGGTAATCTGCTAAAAGCCATGACGCTGCTGAAAGAAGCGGGCTGGCAGATTAAAAATCAGCAACTGGTGAACGATAAAACCGGGCAGCCCTTCCGCTTTGAACTGCTGATGCGCAGTGGCACGCAGAACGATTGGGCGCTGCCGTTCCAGCACAGCCTGCAGCGTCTGGGGATTCAGGTAGCGTTGCGGCAAATTGATAGCTCGCAGTATCTGCGCCGTTTGCGTGAAGGCGATTACGATATGATCCCCTCGCTTTACTACGCGATGCCCTCGCCTTCCACCAGCCTGCGCACCATTTGGCAATCGCCATACATTGACTCCTCCTGGAACACCCCTCGGGTGAAAGATCCCATCGTGGACCACTTCGTGCAGGAGATCGTCGACCATCAGGGGGATGAAAAAGCGCTGTTGCCGTTGGGTCAGGCGCTGGATCGTATCCTGTTATGGAATGCCTATATGATCCCGATGTGGTACAACGCCGAACAGAGGCTGGCATACTGGGACAAATTTTCCCGCCCTGAAATCAAACCCGCGTATGCAACCGGGTTAGAGAACTGGTGGTATGACGTGAACAAAGCCGCACAATTGCCGGCCGATAGACGCTGAGGAGAGCGGTTTGGGTTCCTATTTCCTGCGCAGGTTGCTGCTGATTATTCCCACGCTGTGGGCGATCATCACCCTGAACTTTTTTATCGTGCAGATTGCGCCCGGTGGACCGGTGGATCAGGCGCTGGCGAATGCGCAATTTGGTCATAGCTCCGGTTTTTCCTCGGGCAGTGCTGGAGATGTCGGCGGGCGCGGTGCGCTGGTGCATGATAATCCGGGCGACAGCCAATATCGCGGCGCGCGTGGCCTTGATCCTGAGGTGATTGCAGAGATCAAACACCGCTACGGCTTTGATAAACCGCTGCTGCAGCGCTATGGCGAAATGCTGTGGAACTATATCCGTTTTGATTTTGGCGACAGCCTGTTCCGCAGCGCCTCGGTGCTTCAGCTCATCAAAGAGAGCTTGCCGGTTTCCATCAGCCTGGGCTTGTGGAGTACGTTGATCATTTATCTGGTCTCGATTCCGTTAGGGATTAAAAAGGCGGTGCGCAATGGCAGCGCTTTCGATATCTGGAGCAGTACCTTTATCATCATTGGATACTCCATCCCGGCATTTCTGTTCGGCATCATGCTGATTGTGTTGTTTGCCGGTGGCAGCTATTTCGACTGGTTCCCGCTGCGCGGTCTCACCTCGCCGCAGTTTGATACGCTGCCGTGGTACAGCAAGATTGGCGATTATCTCTGGCACATCACGCTACCGGTGCTGGCCACCGTCATTGGCGGGTTTGCCACCCTCACCATGTTGACCAAAAACTCATTCCTTGATGAGATCCGCAAACAATACGTGGTGACGGCACGCGCCAAAGGACTGGATGAAAAACGTATTTTGTATGGCCACGTGTTTCGCAACGCCATGCTGCTGGTGATCGCCGGTTTCCCTGCCACCTTTATCAGCATGTTCTTTACCAGTTCGGTCTTAATTGAAGTGATGTTCTCCCTCAACGGACTTGGTTTGCTGGGTTACGATGCCACCATTCAGCGCGACTATCCGGTGATGTTTGGCACGCTCTATATCTTCACGCTGATTGGCTTGCTGATGAATATTCTCAGCGATCTGACCTATACGCTGGTCGATCCGCGCATCGATTTTGAGGGGCGCTAATGGGTTTATCGCTAATCAACCAGCAGCGCTGGCAACGCTTTCGCCATAACCGCCGTGGTTTTTGGTCGCTGTGGATTTTTTTGCTTATTTTTGTGCTTTCACTCGGTGCGGAGTTACTGGCCAATGACAAGCCACTGCTGGTGCACTACCAGCAGCGCTGGTACATGCCGCTGCTGTTCAATTACAGCGAGAGTGATTTTGGCGGCGACTTTGCCACCCCGGCCGATTACCAGGACCCCTGGCTAAAACAGAGGATCGATCAGCAGGGCTGGGCGCTGTGGGCACCTATTCGTTTCAGTGACAGCACCATCAATTTCGCCACCGATGTGCCCTTCCCTTCTCCGCCCTCGAAGCAGAACTGGCTGGGTACTGACGCCAATGGTGGCGATGTGCTGGCGCGTTTGCTGTACGGCACACGCATCTCGCTGTTGTTCGGCATCTTGCTGACGCTGTTCTCCAGCGTGATCGGCATCGTGATCGGTGCCGTGCAGGGCTATTTTGGCGGCCGTGTCGATCTGGTTGGCCAGCGTCTGATTGAAGTGTGGTCTGGTATGCCGTCGCTGTTTTTATTGATTCTGCTCTCCAGTGTGATTCAACCCGGCTTCTGGTGGCTATTGCTGGTCACCGTGGTGTTTGGCTGGATGAGCCTGGTGAGCGTCGTGCGAGCCGAGTTTCTGCGCACGCGTAACTTTGATTATGTGCGTGCGGCGCGCGCGCTCGGCGTGAGTGACGGGCGCATTATGCTGCGTCACATGCTGCCGAACGCCATGGTGGCCACGCTGACCTTCCTGCCCTTTATTTTATGCGGTTCGATTACCACCCTGACCTCACTGGATTTCCTTGGCTTCGGCTTGCCGGTGGGTTCTCCTTCGCTGGGTGAACTGCTGTTGCAGGGCAAGAACAACTTACAGGCGCCGTGGCTGGGACTTTCCGGCTTCTTCGCCCTCGCGCTGCTACTCTCGCTGTTGATCTTTATCGGTGAAGCGGTACGTGATGCCTTTGATCCAAGCCGGGGGGTGAAATGAGCCTGTTAAGCGTCAATCATCTCGCCGTGGCCTTCAATCAGCGCCGCGTGGTGGAAGATATCTCTCTGCAGATTGAGGCCGGTGAAACTCTGGCGCTGGTCGGTGAATCCGGTTCAGGCAAAAGTGTCACCGCGCTCTCCATTATGCGCCTGCTGCCGCAACCGCCTGTGACGTATCCGCAAGGTGAGATCCTGTTCAATGGCCAAAATATCTTACAGGCCAGTGAGCGTGAAATGCGCGGCCTGCGTGGCAACCAGATGGCGATGATTTTCCAGGAACCGATGGTGTCGCTCAACCCGCTGCATAACGTTGAAAAGCAGCTGTATGAAGTGCTGTCTCTGCATCGTGGGATGCGCAAAGAAGCGGCGCGCGGCGAAATTCTCAGCTGTCTCGATCGCGTTGGCATCCGCAATGCAGCATCACGCCTCGGCGATTTCCCGCATCAGCTTTCCGGCGGAGAGCGTCAGCGCGTGATGATTGCCATGGCGTTACTGACACAACCAAAACTGCTGATTGCCGATGAGCCCACCACCGCGCTGGATGTCACGGTACAGGCACAGATTCTGCGCTTGCTGCGTGAACTGCAGCGTGAACTGAATATGGGCATGCTGTTCATTACCCACAACCTCAATATCGTCCGCCAGCTGGCGCATCGCGTAACGGTGATGCGCAATGGCCGGGAAGTGGAGCACAATCTTTGCAAGCCGCTGTTCAGCCAGCCACAGCATCCCTATACACGTGAATTACTCGCCGCAGAGCCGGATGGCCAACCGGTGCCGCTTATCAATACCCAACCGCTGCTGCAGGTCAAAAGCCTGCACGTGGGCTTTCCGATTAAACGCGGATTGTTCAAGCGCAGCGTGGCGGAAAAAACCGTACTCAGCGATCTCAACTTCACACTGCGCCGGGGTGAGAGCCTTGGGTTGGTGGGAGAATCCGGTTCAGGTAAAAGCACCACTGGATTGGCACTGCTGCGTTTGATTGCCGCGCGCGGTGAGATTTGGTTTGACGGTCAGCCGCTGCATAGCCTATCGCGTAAACAGCTTTTGCCGCTGCGTCCACATATTCAGGTGGTGTTTCAGGATCCCAACTCATCACTCAATCCACGCATGACAGTACAGCAGGTGATTGCGGAAGGGCTGGCAGTGCATCGTCCTGAATTAAGTGCTGCCGAGCAGGAAGCGAAAGTGATTGCCGTGATGCAGGAAGTGGGACTGGATGCAGAGAGCCGTTCACGCTATCCCGCCGAGTTTTCCGGTGGACAGCGCCAGCGTATCGCCATTGCCAGGGCGCTGATTCTGGAGCCGCAATTAATCGTGCTGGATGAACCGACCTCTTCGCTGGATCGCTCAGTGCAGAAGCAAATTCTCACCCTGCTGCGCCGTTTACAGCAGGAGCACCAGTTAGCGTATCTGTTTATTAGCCATGATTTGCAGGTGGTGCGCGCACTCTGCCATCAGCTGATTGTGCTACGCCAGGGTGAAGTGGTGGAACAGGGAGAATGCGAAGCGTTGTTTAACGCACCAGTCAGCGATTATACGCGTCAGCTTTTGGCCTCCGCGCAGGGTGAATCGTTAACTTAATGACCTTCAAAGGTTTCTGCGATGGCAACGCCCTGATTTTTCAGGCAACAATTGGTCGTGCTTTCATCACCGCGCTGAATCAGTAAACAGGGTTGCCCTTCGCACAGCGCAATTTTGCATTCGACCTGAATCTGCGCCAGCGTCTCTTGCAGCTGGTGCAAAATTTCCAGTGCGGGATGTCCATCGTGGCTTAACAGACGCAATGCGACGAGATCTTCATCGTGCACACCATTTACCGCTTCCTGACGCTCAATTTCACCAACATGATCGGCTGACCAGCGATAATGTTGCGGTAAGCGATGCATAACCGAAAGTTGCAGCATAGTTACAGTCCCCAGAGACGTTAACGCTTATTCACGACGACGGCGATTACGCAGTGAATCCCTACCTGGTAAACTCAGAATACGGACGTCAAGGTTTGCCTTCTCGTTTTAAACACAAAGTATGTAGCAAAGTTATTATTTGCGAGCTTTCTCGCATTTATGCCTATGTGTACCTTGTTCGGCGGCAGTTAACAATCATTTTAGACGCAATGTCGTTACTTTTTTACCCCTTAATTTTCACATTATGGAAACATTAAGCATAACGAATATGTGGGGATTCGCGAGTGGGGGTGAGGAATAGAACGCTTGCAGCAAGTGGGAATGTGATTGCGGCGCGGTTTTAACCACGAAGTCATTGGCTCTAAAGCTCAGCGAACTCCGCGATAAACCGCGCCGTCAGAGGGATGTGCAGAATTACGTGTGGCGTGGACGTGCGGCGTAGCTGAACAACACAATGGAGACGGTTGCGCACAGGGCAATGGTCGCCACCATCGGCCAGGCGCTGTTAATACTCACCAGTGATAGCAATGCGCCCACCAGCGCCCCCACGCCAAAGCGTAAGGTTCCGGCCAACGACGATGCGGTGCCTGCCATATGCGGAAACTCATCGAGAATCACCGCCATCGCGTTCGAAGAGACCGTCGAGACGCAGCCGATAAACATCGCTACGCCAAACACCAGCGACAGGAAACCCAAATCCAGCGCACTGGCAATCAGCAGCCAGATACCCATTGCGAACTGAATAATCAGCCCGATACGGAACATCGCCAGCGGCCCAAAGCGGCGTACCGCACGGCTGTTAATCAGCGTCATGACAAACAGGAACACCACGTTAAGGCCAAAGTAGTAACCAAAGTTTTGCGGTGAAACGTGATTGACTTCGATGTAAACAAATGGCCCGGCGTTGAGGAAGGTAAACAGCCCCGCAAATGAGAAGCCGCTTGCCAGCATATAACTGAACGCGCGTTTGTGGCGCACCAGCGCCACAAAGTTACTGATTGTGGTACGCAGATGGAATCGCTGCCGCTGTTCAGGCTTCAACGTTTCACGGATCTGAGTCACCACCAGCACGGTGGTGATCAATGCGGCCACGGCCAGCGTCCAGAATATCGCGTGCCAGTTCCACAGCAGCAACAGCCAACCGCCGATAATCGGGGCCAGTAACGGCGCAATCGTCGTGACCAGCATGACAAACGACATCATGCGCGAGAAATCCTCTTTCGAGTAACTGTCTCGCATCAACGCATTAATCACCACGCTGGCCGCTGCCGCCGACAAACCGTGCAGGAAGCGCATAAAGATCAGTTGATCAATGGACTGTGACAAGGCGCATGCCGCCGCGGCGCAGGCAAAGATTAGCGTGCCCAGCACAATCACCGGTTTACGTCCGTAGCTGTCCGCCAGCGGGCCATACACCAACTGCCCGATAGCAAACCCCAGGATGTAAAGGTTAAGCGTCATCTGCACGCTGCCTGCCGAAACGGCAAATTCGCGAGCAATTTGCGGCATAGCCGGCAAATACATATCAATGGAAAGCGGCATCAGCATCGCCAGCAATCCCAGAATCACGACTAAACCTACCGGTGAATTCTTTTCCTTACGCACCGCTCTCTCCCGCTATTTGCGTTTTTTCAGCTCTGCTGGCAGGCCGATGCTGTCGACCTCTTCTTCCGTGAGTTCACGGTATTCACCTTCAGCCAGATCGTCATCCAGCACAATCTCACCAATGCTTTCGCGATGCAGCGCAGAGACATGGTTGCCCATCGCGGCAAACATGCGTTTGACCTGATGATAGCGGCCTTCCGTGATGGTTAAACGAGCGGCTTTTTCATCCAGGATCTCCAGCACCGCCGGTTTGGTCAGTTCTTTCTCATTGTGCAGTTGAATCCCCGCCGCAAATTTCTCCACCAACGCAGGGTCAATCGGCTCTTCGACCTCAACCAGATAGGTTTTATCGAGGTGATGGCGCGGAGAGGTAATACGGTGTGACCATTGACCATCGTCCGTCAGAAGAACCAGACCGGTGGTATCGATATCCAGACGTCCTGCCGCATGCAGCTTGAAGGCAGCGGGTTCTTCCATGAAGAACAACACGGTAGGATGATCGGGATCGTCAGTGGAGCAGACATAGCCCTGCGGTTTATTCAGCATGAAGTAGCGAGGACCGGTTTGCACCACCAGTGGATTGCCGTCGTATTCGATTTCGTCGTCTGGCAACACTTTGTAGCCCGCATCGCGCACCACTTCGCCGTTAATAGTGACTTTCCTGGCGCGGATTTCGCGGCCGGCGATAGCACGGCTGACTTCCAGCTGCTGAGATATGAATTTTTCGAGTCGCATGAATTCGCTTTTGCCTGTTACTACGGAGGGAATTGAAACGGTGTTTTTAAACCGTTAAAAAAGTGTGGGCAGTATAGCTTGATCCTTCGCCTGCTAACAGTACCGCGCCTGCGTTTCAGCTGTTTTCATGGCATAATGCGTGCCCGTTTGAAAAAAAAAGTTTGTCCTGATGTCCTTCACCCTGCGCCCATACCAGCAAGAGGCGGTTGACGCCACGCTCCAGCATTTTCGCCACCACGATGCGCCGGCCGTGATCGTGTTGCCGACGGGTGCTGGTAAAAGTCTGGTGATCGCTGAACTGGCGCGGATTGCCAGAGGCCGCGTGTTGGTGCTGGCGCATGTGAAAGAACTGGTCGAGCAGAATCACAGTAAATATCAGGCGTATGGTCTGGAGGCCGATATTTTTGCCGCCGGTTTGCAGCGCAAACAGAGCGAAAGCAAAGTAGTTTTTGGCAGCGTGCAGTCGGTGGCGCGCAATCTGGATCGCTTCGACAGTGCCTTCTCCCTGGTGATCGTTGATGAGTGTCACCGCATCAGCGACAACGAAGAGAGCCAGTATCAACAGCTGTTCGCCCATCTGCGACAGCACAATCCGCAGCTGCGGCTGCTTGGGCTGACCGCCACCCCTTTCCGCCTCGGTAAAGGCTGGATTTATCAGTTTCACTATCACGGCATGGTGCGCGGCGATCAGCACGCGCTATTCCGTGACTGTATTTATGAATTGCCGCTGCGCTACATGATCAAGCACGGTTTCCTTGTGCCGCCCGAACGGCTGGATATGCCGGTAGTACAGTACGATTTCAGCCGACTGATCCCGCAAAACAACGGCTTATTCAGCGAAGCCGATCTCAATCGCGAATTGAAGCAGCAGAATCGCGTGACGCCGCACATCATCAGACAGATCGTGGAGTTCGCGGAAGATCGCCGTGGTGTGATGGTGTTCGCCGCCACGGTAGAACATGCGCGTGAAATTTTATCTCTGTTGCCCGAGAACAGCGCGTTGGTATCTGCGGAAACAGTGGTGAAAGAACGCGACCGTTTGATCAGCGAATTTAAAGCGCAGCAGTTAAAGTTTTTAGTGAACGTCGCGGTACTGACCACCGGTTTTGATGCGCCACACGTCGATCTCATCGCCATTCTTCGCCCTACTGAATCTGTCAGCCTGTATCAGCAAATCGTCGGGCGCGGCCTGCGTTTGTCACCGGGCAAAACCGATTGCCTGATCCTCGATTACGCCGGCAATCCGCACGATCTCTTTACCCCTGAAGTCGGCACGCCAAAAGGCGCCAGTGACAACCAGCCGGTGCAGGTGTTCTGCCCCGCCTGTGGTTTCGCCAATACCTTCTGGGGAAAAACCACCGAAGATGGCCACATCATTGAACATTGTGGTCGTCGCTGTCAGGGCGTGATGGAGGATGATGAGGGCAATCGTGAACAGTGCGACTATCGCTTCCGCTTTAAAAGTTGTCCCGACTGCGGTGCAGAAAACGATATTGCGGCTCGCCGCTGCCATCAGTGCGATCGTATTATGGTCGACCCGGATGATATGTTGAAAGCCGCGCTAAAACTTAAAGATGCACGCGTGCTGCGCTGCGGCGGTATGACGCTGGAACAAGGGCGCGACGAGAAAGGCGAATGGCTGAAAGCGACCTATTTTGATGAAGACGGCACCAGCGTCAGTGAACGTTTCCGTCTGCAAACGCCTGCACAACGTAAAGCCTTTGAGCAGCTGTTTATGCGCCCACACCAGCGCGCACCCGGCGTGGAACTCGGTTGGCAAACGGCTGCGGATGTTATCGCTTTGCAGCCACTGCTGCGCCATCCCGATTTTGTGGTGGCACGCGCGAAAGGTCATTTCTGGCAAATTCGCGAGAAGATGTTCGATTATCAGGGACGTTATCGGCGCGCGAATGAGCTGCGTTAAGCGACGGAATCATTTGCCCGCGTCTTCTATTGCGGCTATAATGCCGCCCGCTTTTGCATCCGTAAAAGCATATGAATAACCGTCTGTTGCTGGGTCGCCTGTAGCAGAAATGATTGAAGAGAAATCAAATGACCACTTTCAACGCTGAAGTACGTAAAGAGCAGGGTAAGGGTGCGAGCCGCCGTCTGCGTGTAGCAAATAAATTCCCAGCCATCATCTATGGCGGAAACGAAGCGCCAGTTGCTATCGAACTGGACCACGACGTTGTAATGAACCTGCAGGCTAAGCCTGAGTTCTACACCGACGTGCTGACCATCGTTGTTGATGGTAAAGAAGTTAAAGTTAAAGCTCAGGCGGTACAGCGTCATCCGTTCAAGCCAAAACTGCACCACATCGACTTCGTTCGCGCTTAATCGCCAACGAGTTGAAAAGAGAACGCCGCTTACGCGGCGTTTTTTTTTGCCTGGAAATCAGTTCCCGCCGGTTCGACGCTGTAACTGATCGCGCAGATTAGGTGGTGTCCCTTTGATGGTCAGGGTATCGGTCGCGGGATCCCAAAAGATGCGCTCGCCCAGCAGCATGGCATCAAAATTCAGCGTCAGGCCGCCACCGCTGCCGGCAAACTTGGTCAGCTGGCGTAATGTGCTACGGTCAGCCGGGAAATGCTCTTCCAACTCGTAACCCTGCTCCTGGGTAAAGGCCTGGAACGTTTTCTCTCCCAGCGGCGGCAGTTCACTGGACAAATCTTCCAGCGCAATCTCCTCACCTGCCTGCAGTTGGTCATTGCAGTAGCTGTACACCTGCTGACGGTAATTCTGACGTTCGTTTTTATCGAGATTCGACTCCGCGCAGTAATCATCTACCGCCTGCAGCAAACCCCGGTTCTGCGCTTTGGTATCGAGGCCTACGCTGGCACCGAGGAAATCCATAAAGAAATCGGCCACTTTGCGCCCGACACGTCCACGCAGGAAGGTCAGATAACGGGTTGATTCTGGGTTGGTTTCCCACTCAGTGAGATCAATACGCGCCACAATATCCGCATGATTGATGTCGAGATAATGGGTGCTGCTGATATCCAATTCCTCATTGACGCGCATGCTCGACTGGCTGCTCAGCATCGCCACCAGCAAGTACTCAACCGCCAGATAACGATAGTGCAGGAACAGCACCACGCCACTTTCCGCAAACGGATATTTGCCCAGCTCATCACGCAGACGGCCAGTCGCCGCACGGCTGAAAGCCAGAAAGTCATCTTGCCCTTTGCGGCAGTTACGCAGCGCATCGGCCAGTTCGCTCTCTTCATTGAACAAGCCGTAAGCCTTACTTTTGGCGCTGTACACCCGATGCAACTCTTCCGCCATCTCCTCTACCGCACGGGTAGTAGGCAGTAACGTGTCACGCAGGACCAGCTCCAGCTGATTTTCATCACGTTTAACTAACTGATGCAGGGCAATCTGGTCGATATCCAGACTCATGGTAGACTCTCCTTTAGGCTCAGGCGCGTATTCAAACACCGCCCGCCGCTGCTTTCAACTCTACGCACAAACTGATCGCTCTGCTTGCGATTTAATTGCGGAAAAAAGCGCGTTGTTACGGTAATATACCGCCTTTTCACACTTGATTAGTCGACGATATGCCACAATCATCCCGTTATAGCGACGAGCGCGTAGAGAAGCTTCTCGCGCAGATGGCGCAGATTCTTGAAAAAGACAAAGCGCCAACCGACCTTTCCCTGATGGTATTAGGGAACATGGTAACCAATTTGATTAACACCAGTGTCTCGCCGGCCCAGCGCCGCAGCCTGGCGAAATCTTTCGCGGAAGCGTTGCAGTCTTCCGTTCGCGATGACAACGCCCACTAAATTGCAGATCTGACCTCATAAATATGGTAACCAACCGGCAGCGCTATCGCGAAAAAGTCTCCCAGATGATCAGCTGGGGGCACTGGTTTGCTCTGTTTAATATCATCTTCGCGCTGATTTTAGGTAGCCGCTATCTGTTGGTCGCCGATTGGCCTGCGTCACTCGCGGGCCGTATTTATGCCTATACCAGCTGGATTGGCCACTTTAGCTTTATCGTGTTCGCCGGTTATCTGCTGGTGATTTTTCCGCTCACCTTTGTGGTGATGTCACAGCGATTGCTTAGGGTGCTGTCGGCGATTATCGCCACTGCCGGGCTGACGCTGATTATGGTCGATAGCGCGGTGTTCAACCGCTTCCACCTCCATCTGAATCCGGTGGTGTGGGAGTTGGTGATCAACCCGGACCAAAGCGAAATGGCACGTGACTGGCAGCTGATGTTTATTAGCGTACCGGTCATCTTCCTCGTGGAGATGTTGTTTGCCACCTGGAGCTGGCAGAAGCTGCGCAGCCTGAATCGACGCTCATTTGGTAAGCCGCTGGCCGCGCTGTTTATCTGTGCTTTTTTTGCCAGCCATCTGATGTATATCTGGGCGGATGCCAATTTCTATCGCCCGATTACCATGCAGCGCGCCAATCTGCCGCTCTCCTATCCGATGACCGCACGACGGTTTCTTGAACGCCATGGCTTGCTGGATGCGCAGGAGTATCAGCGTCGTCTGGTGCAACAGGGCGATCCTGAGGCGCTGTCGGTGCAGTATCCGCTGAGTGATATCACCTTCCGCGATGGCGGCACGCGCCACAACCTGCTGCTGCTGACCGTTGATGGTTTGAGCCATGACAATCTGGATAAGGCACTGCCGTCGCTGAATCAGTTTGCCAGCGACAACGTACGCTTTACCCAACACTACAGTGCCGGGATTGCGCCGGAGAAAGGCATGTTCGGGCTGTTTTACGGCATCTCCTCCAGCTATATGGATGGCGTACTTGCCGCGCGGATGCCTTCGGCGTTACTCGGTGCGCTAAATTCGCAGGGATACCAGTTTGGTCTGTTCTCCTCCGATGGTTTCAGCCAACCCTTGTATCGCCAGGCGCTGTTAGCGGATTACAGTTTGCCTGAAGCTGATTCTCAGCCAAACAGCACGACGGTGAACCAATGGCAAAACTGGCTCAACGGCCAGAAAGCCGAGGGTGCGCCCTGGTTCTCATGGATTTCACTTGATGGCGTCAACGTGACTGGCGAAAGCATTAAAGCGCGTCAGCGCAGCTATTTGCGCCAGGCTAACAGTGTTGATGAGCAAATTGCGGCCGTCCTACAGACGCTGAAACAACGCGACTTACTCAAAAATACCGTGGTGGTGATTACCGCTCAGCGTGCAGTGACACCGGAGAATGATGACAATCCGGGTAACCGTGCAACGTTGCAGGTGCCGCTGGTGGTGCATTGGCCGAATACGCCGGCGCAGACCATCGATCGTCTGACCGACCAGCAGGATGTGATGACAACGTTGATGCAACGTCTGCTGCATGTGCGCACCAATCCAGCCAACTATTCACAGGGTGAAGACCTGTTTGCTGCTCAGCGCAGCCACAACTGGGTGGCCAGCAGTGAAGAGGGCAAACTGGTGGTGACTACGCCAACCGTGACGCTGGTGCTGAATAACAACGGCAGTTACAGCGCCTACGATGCACAGGGCAATAAGCTGAAGGATCATAAACCGCAGCTGGCGTTACTGCTTCAGGTGTTGACAGAAGAGAAGCGCTTTACCGCAAACTGATTAATAATGAGGCAGTTAAAACCTGCGCATATTGCAATCGCGAGCGGAACCAGTAGACTACTTCTCCACGTTCGGCACGTAGCGCAGCCTGGTAGCGCACGGTCATGGGGTGTCCGGGGTCGGAGGTTCAAATCCTCTCGTGCCGACCAAAATCCTATAAAAAAGCAGCCCTTAAGGCTTAATGCCAGTCAGTTAAGCC
>NZ_JZRH01000018.1:0-100992 GCF_000963985.1 Pantoea sp. BL1
ACCAATTCCGCCACCATCGCTCAGTGCTATGATATAAACTTTGTGATTATTGGTGCGAGGGGAGGGACTTGAACCCTCACGTCCGTAAGGACACTAACACCTGAAGCTAGCGCGTCTACCAATTCCGCCACCGTCGCGTACCTTGCAACACCCTAAAGTATTGCTAACCACGGAGGCGCATTCTAGAGATTTTACTCTTTGCGTCAATACATATTTCACGACGATGAAACGATTGCTGCAAAAAACAACATTTTCACCGTCGGGAAGCGCAAAATGGGTTATTTACGCGCTTTGGCGCCGCGTCCGTACACGGCACGGTAGACCTTAAAGCGTCCGGTCTGCGCCAGCACTTCGTGGTTACCGAAGGTCTCATCCAGAATCTGCGGATAGGGCAGGAAGGCGTTAGCCACAATACGCAGTTCACCGCCGCTGTTCAGATGCTTTAAGGCACCACGAATCAGCGTGTTGGCCGCATCGAGGCTGGTTTGCAGGCCGTCATGGAACGGTGGATTAGAGATGATCATATCGAAACGGCCAGTGACATCCGAGAAGACGTTACTGGCGAACACTTCCCCTTCCAGTTCGTTGGCGGCCAGCGTCAGTTTACTGGCTTCGATGGCAGCAGCATGCACATCACACAGCCACAAACGGATGCGTGGGGAGATTTGTGCCATCACGGTGGCGAGCACGCCGCTGCCGCAGCCGATATCCAGCACTTTGCCACGGAAGTGCGGCTCCAGCGTGGAGAGCAGCAGATCGCTACCAATATCCAGCCCATCGCGGCTGAATACGCCCGGCAGCGTGTGGATGGTGAGGTGCTCGATCATGTAAGTATTGCCGTAGCTGCTGGCATCAAAGGTTGGCTGTGTATCCAGACGACCATGATAGAGACCGCAACGACGCGCACTGTCGACTTTTTCCAGTTTCGTCCAGTCTTCCAGCATGCCTTCTGCACTGCGCACGCCACTGCGGTTTTCACCGACCACAAAGATATCGCAGCCGACCGGCATCAGCGACAGCAGGTTTTGCAGCTGGAACTGCGCTTCTGGCTTGTTCTTCGTCCAGAAATAAACCAGCGTATCGCAGCCTTCAACATCGGCGGCAGTGGCCACCATGCTATAAACCGCACGTTCACCGAGGCGACGGCTCAGGTTCTGCCAGTGATGGTACTGCTGGGTGTGCACGCGCGTTGATGCGGTTTCCAGCTGGGCGGGCAGGTCATCCTGCAGGTCGCCAGCAAACAAAACATGGCGGGCGGTAAATTCATCACTGTGGCGCAGAATCACTTCGCTGGCCGGGGTAAAAGCAGACATGGAACGCTCCTGTTAAATCAGAGCGGGGATTATAGTGCTTTGTTGGCGCATGTTCGATGGGTTTGCTAGCATAGCGTCGCATTCTGGCAGCATAACGGGTAATAGCATGAGCACAAGGCGCGACTGGCTTCTACAGCAAATGGGGATTACGCAGTATCAATTGCGGCGTCCGCGCGTGCTGCAGGGCGAAATTGCCGTGACGCTGGCCCCGGACACCCGTTTGGTGATGGTGGCTGAACATGCCCCCGCGCTGCAGGAACCCTTAATTCGCGATGTCCTGCGAGCCCTGAATATTCAGCCTTCGCAGGTGATGACGCTGACGCCGGAACAGCTGCCGATGCTGCCTGAGCAGGTGGATTGTGCCGGTTGGTTGCTGGGCGTCGAGAGCGAATACACCTTTAACGGCATCACCTTTTCCACCGCCGTTTTCAACGAATTAATCAGCAGCGGTGCGGCAAAACGCGCCCTGTGGCAACAGATGTGTAACCATGACAGCCATCTCTTTAGTCATCCCTGAAGACCAGCCGCAGCTGCTGGCCATTGAACGTCGCAGCCACGCGTTTCCGTGGAGCGAGCAGACGTTTGCCAGCAATCAGGGCGAACGTTTTGTGAATTATCGTCTGGAAGCCGAGGGTAAACTGGCAGGGTTCGCCATTACGCAAGTGGTGCTGGATGAAGCCTCGCTGTTCAACATTGCGGTCGATCCCGATTTTCAGCGCCGCGGCTATGCGCGCCAGCTGCTGGAACATTTGATTGCTGAGCTGGAAAAGCGCGATGTGATGACGCTGTGGCTTGAGGTGCGAGCCTCGAATCACCCGGCGATTGCGCTGTATGAGCAACTGGATTTCCATCAGGTCAGCGTACGACCCAACTACTATCCCACCGCCAACGGCCGTGAAGATGCCATTATCATGGCGCTAACTCTGTAAAAAGGGACACTATGTTAAACGACTGGGACTGCATCCTGTTTGATGCGGATGACACACTTTTTCATTTTGACGCCTACGCCGGTTTACAGCGAATGTTCGCCAGCTATGACGTGCACTTTAGCGATCAAGATTACGCCGATTATCAGGCGATCAACAAACCGCTGTGGGTCGATTATCAAAACGGCACCATTTCAGCCTTGCAGCTGCAAACACGTCGTTTCACCTTGTGGGGTGAGAAACTCAGCGTCGCGCCTGAAGTGCTGAACAGCGATTTCCTGAGTGCGATGGCAGATATTTGCCTGCCTCTCGACGGCGCAGCTGAGTTGCTCAACGCGCTGAAGGGTAAAGTGAAGATCGCCATCATTACCAACGGCTTTACCGCTTTGCAGCAGGCGCGTCTGGAACGTACCGGTTTCCGCGAGTTCTTTGATGAGCTGGTGATTTCTGAGCAGGTCGGCGTACCGAAGCCGGATGTGGCGATTTTCGACCACACGCTGGCGTTGCTCGGCAACCCGGATCGCAGCCGCGTGTTGATGGTCGGTGATACCCCTGAGTCTGACATTCTGGGCGGCATGAATGCGGGGCTGAAAACCTGCTGGATCGATCACGGTACGCGTCCTTTGCCGGAACATATCAAACCGACCTGGCAGGTGAAGACGCTGGCAGAGCTGCAGGCGTTGCTGACACAACGCTAAAAGTATCTATTCACGGTAAAGATTGTGATGATTCTAAGAAGCCCGCTGTGCGGGCTTTTTTTATGATAAAATCTATGCATAAATCTATTCACAAATCTATTCATCAGGCGCTGATAGGGTGAACGACAATGGTCGATCTGCAAAGTTTGCTGCTGACGGGACCGCTCGGTGCAGCCGATTTACTGCAACGCTCTGGCATCAGTCAGGCGACGTTGTCGCGGCAATTACGGCAACAGCCCCAAATCGTGAAATGGGGCAGAGCCCGTGCGACGCGTTATGCTTTGCTCCGTCCGATTCGCGGTGAAGACCGCTTCCCGCTGTATCGCATCTCTGCACATGGCCAGGCGCAGCCTGCAGGCACTTTGTTACCGACCTGGCCGCAGGGCAGTTGCCTGCATAACGATGAGCAGGGGCGAGGCCACTTTTATGAAGGGTTGCCGTGGTTTTTACAGGATATGCGCCCGCAAGGTTTTATTGGTCGTCAGTGGGGCAGAGAGAATGCCCATCCATTGGGATTAAATGACGACATTCGTTTGTGGAGTGACGATCAGTGTTTAATGGCGCTGGCAAGCGGTGGCGTCGACATGCCGGGCGCATTCATCATCGGTGAGCGCACCTATCAGCGTTGGTTAGAGCAGGAAGCACCGCGCGCCATCAGTGAAGAAGAGAAAGCGTCATCTTACCCGCAGCGAGCACTGCATGCGCTAAGTGGTGATGAGCCAGGGTCATCGGCGGGCGGCGAGCAACCGAAATTTCTCTGCTATGCCACGACAGCGAATGGCGATCGTCACTGTCTGGTGAAATTCACTGTGTCGCGCCACAGCGATAATGCGCAGCGCTGGCGTGATTTGCTCCGTGCGGAACATCTGGCATTGCTGCATCTTCAAGCCGCAGGTGTGACGGCGGCGCAAAGCCAATTGATTGCAGGTGAAGAGCAGCTATTTCTTGAAGTACAGCGTTTTGATCGCATCGGTGAGCGTGGTCGACGCGAGATGAGTTCACTTGAGGCCGTCAGCGCAGAGTTTGTTGGTCATCAACAACACTGGCCTGCTGCGCTGCGTGAACTGCACCATCAGCAGCGCATTGATGATGTCACCCTACAGCGTGGCACTTTGCAATGGGCATTTGGTCGCCTGATTGGTAACAGTGATATGCACGCAGGGAATTTATCTTTCTTCACCGACCGGGAAACATTCAATCTGACACCTGCCTACGACATGCTGCCAATGGCACTGGCTCCTAACTCGCAGGGGCATATGCGTGATGAACTGGCATTAAAGTTAGATATCTCATTACCGGGTGAAGTGTGGCGCACAGCTTGTGGAATGGCGAAAACCTACTGGCAGGCGATTGCGGATGACGAAATGTTTAGCGCCAATTTCCAGCGTATCGCCACGCAAGCATTGCAGCAGTTGGATACGCTGGATGAGACCATCCATAAAATGGCTTAAGGGCTTTTTTCATTCTCTGAGGTGGTGGCCGCTTCTTCTTCCTCTCGTTCCTTATCCTCTTTCACCGCGCGGCTGGCGGTGAGCAGGAACGGTGATTGCTGCCAGCGGGTACGACGGTCGCGCAGCAGCGTACGAGTGAGGATGATGCCAATCGCCAGCGCCAGCAGCATCATCAAACGCAGAATGTTGGTGGTGTTGTCCACCTGACGTGATTCGGTGACCAGCACGTGGGTATCCAGCGTCACGCGTAAGAAGCCTTGCGGTCCCTCTTTGCCTTCCAGCGGCTGCACGATTTGGTGGTTAAAGTAGCTGCCGGCGCGTTTACCATCCAGCGCCAGGCGATCGCGCACATTAATGCTTTCACCGCTGTGTGCCACCAGACTGCCGTCGTCGGCATAGACTGAGGCATCCAGAATGCGGCTGTTATCGGTCATCTGATTAAGGATGGCTTCGATTTGCGTACGATTGTCGTCGCTGTTGTCCATCAGCGGTTTCAGACTAAACGCCACCTGACGCGTCAGCGTGTGCGCCAGTTCTTCCACCTGCTCAGAGCGTGCCATTTGGTGGCCGAGACTGAACCAGGATGCCCCTTGCATCAGCACCACTAACAGGGCCAGCGAGATAAGAACAATCACCGTGCGATGCAGGCGAAATTTCAGTGCGGTTTTAACCATCAGAAACCCGTGTGACGTAACAGCAGAAAGGCTGGCAATTATGTTGCCAGAACCCGCGCAGACAAGGTAGCCTCTTGCGTGGTTTTGTTGTCCCTACAGGAGCTGTAATGCCAAATCGTCTTACCTGGTGCGATCTGCCCGCCGATGTTTCACTCTGGCCGGGTCTACCCCTCTCTCTCAGCGGTGATGAAGTGATGCCGCTGGATTACCGTGCCGGTCGGACTGGCTGGTTGCTGTATGGGCGCGGACTCGATAAACAAAAACTGACCGATTATCAGCATCTGCTGGGTGCGGCGATGGTGATCGTCAGCGCCTGGAATGTCGATGAGTATCAGGTGGTTCGTCTGGCCGGTTCACTGACGCCACGTGCGACCAAACTGGCGCACGATGCGGGGTTTGATGTGGCGCCGCTTGGCAAGATCCCGCATCTGAAAACCCCAGGATTGCTGGTGATGGACATGGATTCCACCGCCATTCAGATTGAATGCATCGACGAGATTGCCAAACTGGCGGGCTGCGGCGAGCAGGTGTCAGAAGTCACCGAACGTGCGATGCGCGGTGAGCTGGACTTTAAAGCCAGCCTGCGTGAACGCGTGGCAAAACTGGCGGGTGCTGATGCCAACATCCTCAAGCAGGTGCGCGATACGCTGCCACTGATGCCAGGCCTGACCACGCTGGTGCATAAACTGCAGGCGCTGGGCTGGCAGGTGGCGATTGCCTCCGGTGGATTCACCTACTATGCCGACCATTTGCGTCAGACACTGCATCTGGCTGCGGCCGTCGCCAACGAGTTAGAAATGCGCGATGGCAAGCTGACGGGCGAAGTGCTGGGGCAGATTGTTGATGCGCAATTTAAAGCCGATACCCTGAAAAATCTCGCCGAACGTCATGACATTGCGCCAGAACAAACTGTCGCGATTGGCGATGGCGCCAACGATCTGCCGATGATCAAGGCGGCGGGATTGGGTATCGCTTATCACGCTAAACCCAAAGTGAATGAGCAGGCGTCGATCATTATCCGCCATGCCGATTTGATGGGTGTGTTCTGCATCCTGACCGGCAGCTTGATTCACGAAGAGCGTTAACTGAGGATTTGATTTGGCCAAAGCGGCAAAACGCGCCTTCGTTTGTAACGAGTGCGGCGCAGATTATCCACGCTGGCAGGGGCAGTGCAGCGCCTGCAACGCGTGGAACACCATCACCGAGGTGCGTATTGCCGCCTCGCCTGCGGCAGCGCGTAATGAGCGTCTGAGCGGCTATGCCGGGAGCGCGGGGCCCAGCCGGGTGCAGAAGCTGTCAGAGATCAGCCTCGAAGCCGTGCCGCGTTTCTCCACCAGCTTCAAAGAGTTTGATCGCGTGTTGGGGGGCGGCGTAGTGCCAGGCAGTGCGATTTTAATCGGTGGTAATCCGGGAGCCGGTAAATCGACGCTGCTGTTGCAGGTGATGTGCAAGCTGTCCGAAGGGATGAAAACCCTGTACGTCACCGGTGAAGAGTCACTGCAACAGGTCGCGATGCGCGCCCATCGTCTGGGATTACCCACCGAAAACCTGAACATGTTGTCGGAAACCAGCATCGAGCAGATCTGTCTGATCGCCGAGCAGGAGCAGCCGAAACTGATGGTAATCGACTCCATCCAGGTGATGCACATGGCGGATATCCAGTCTTCGCCTGGGAGCGTCGCGCAGGTGCGTGAAACGGCCGCTTACCTGACGCGCTTCGCTAAAACACGCGGCGTAGCGATTGTGATGGTCGGCCACGTGACCAAAGATGGCTCGCTGGCCGGGCCAAAAGTGCTGGAACACTGCATCGACTGTTCAGTGATGCTGGATGGCGATGCCGATTCCCGTTTCCGCACGCTACGTAGCCACAAAAACCGCTTTGGTGCGGTGAACGAATTGGGTGTGTTCGCCATGACCGAGCAGGGCATGCGTGAAATCAGTAACCCGTCAGCCATTTTCCTGTCACGCGGCGATGAAGTCACCTCTGGCAGTTCGGTTATGGTGGTGTGGGAAGGTTCGCGTCCGCTGCTGGTGGAGATTCAGGCGCTGGTGGATCACTCAATGATGGGCAACCCGCGTCGTGTCGCGGTTGGATTGGAGCAAAACCGTCTGGCGATTTTGCTGGCGGTGCTGCACCGGCACGGTGGTTTACAAATGGCGGATCAGGATGTGTTCGTCAATGTGGTCGGTGGTGTGAAAGTCACCGAAACCAGCGCTGACCTCGCGCTGCTGCTGGCGATGGTATCGAGCTTGCGTGACCGTCCACTGCCGCAGGATCTGGTGATCTTCGGTGAAGTCGGGCTGGCCGGTGAAATTCGTCCGGTGCCAAGCGGTCAAGAGCGAATTTCCGAAGCGGCCAAGCACGGTTTCAAGCGCGCGATTGTGCCGGCGGGCAATGCACCGAAAAAGGCCATCGACGGCATGAAGGTGTACAGCGCCAAGAAGCTGGCGGATGCACTGGCGATATTGGACGAGCTGTAATTTCGTCGGGCGGCATACCTGCCGCCCCTAACGTTCACCGTCAATGTAGCGTGCGCATTCATGCGCATCTTGATAAACGTACCGCACAGACTTTTCCCTCTCACGTAAACTGGAGAGGGCCGGGGTGAGGGCCAGCGCATACCCCATCCCATTATTTCCCATGCAGGAGGCACCAAATGTCATCGTTCGACTACCTGAAAACCGCCATACGCCAGCAGGGCCATACGCTGCAGCAGGTTGCAGATGCCAGCGGGATGACCAAAGGCTACTTAAGCCAGTTGCTGAATGCCAAAATCAAAAGCCCGAGCGCGCAAAAGCTGGAAGCGCTTCACCGATTTCTTGGGCTGGAATTTCCTCGTCGTGACAAAACCGTTGGCGTGGTGTTCGGTAAATTCTACCCGCTGCACACTGGCCATATCTATCTGATCCAGCGCGCCTGCAGCCAGGTGGATGAGCTGCACATCATTATGGGACACGACGATCCGCGCGATCGTGAGCTGTTTGAAAACAGCGCCATGTCGCAGCAGCCGACCGTGAGCGATCGCCTGCGCTGGCTATTGCAGACCTTCAAATACCAGAAGAACATCCGCATCCACTCGTTTGATGAAGAGGGAATTGAACCCTATCCGCACGGCTGGGATGTGTGGAGTGAAGGGGTGAAGAAATTCCTCTCCGAGCAGGGCATTGAGCCGGATTGCATTTACACCAGTGAAGAAGCTGATGCGGCAATGTACCAACAGCATCTCGGTATTTCGACGGTGGTGATCGATCCCAATCGATCCTTTATGAACATCAGCGGCGGGCAGATTCGTCAGGATCCGTTCCGTTACTGGGAATACATTCCGACTGAAGTGAAGCCGTTCTTTGTGCGCACTGTGGCGATCCTCGGCGGTGAATCCAGTGGCAAATCCACGTTGGTGAACAAGCTGGCGAATATCTTTAACACCACCAGTGCCTGGGAATATGGCCGCGATTATGTCTTCTCGCACCTCGGTGGCGATGAGATGGCATTGCAGTATTCTGACTACGATAAGATTGCGCTGGGTCAGGCACAGTACATTGATTTCGCAGTGAAATATGCCAGCAAAGTGGCGTTTATCGATACCGATTTTGTTACCACACAGGCGTTTTGCCTCAAGTATGAAGGGCGCGAGCACCCGTTTGTGCAGGCGCTGATCGATGAGTACCGTTTCGATCTGGTGATTCTGCTGGAAAACAACGTGCCGTGGGTGGCAGACGGTTTGCGCAGCCTGGGCAGTTCGATGGATCGCCGCGAGTTTCAGTCGATGCTGGTGACCATGTTGCGTGAAAACAACATTGAGTTCGTCCATGTGAAAGAGGATGACTACGATACGCGCTTCCTGCGCTGCGTTGAGCTGGTGAAGCAGATGCTGGGGGCTTAACCCTACAGCAATAAAAAAGGCGCCAATCGGCGCCTTTTTCACATCATGACAATTACTTCGCCATGCGCTTGTACTTGATACGCTTCGGCTCCAGCGCGTCAGCGCCGAGGGTGCGTTTCTTGTACTCTTCGTACTCGGTAAAGTTACCTTCGAAGAACTCCACCTTACCTTCATCCTGATAATCGATGATGTGGGTGGCGATACGGTCAAGGAACCAACGGTCATGCGAGATCACCATGGCACAGCCTGGGAACTCCAGCAGGGCGTTTTCCAGCGCGCGCAGGGTTTCGATGTCCAGGTCGTTGGTCGGTTCATCGAGCAGCAACAGGTTGCCGCCAACTTGCAGCAGTTTCGCAAGGTGCAGACGGCCACGCTCACCACCGGACAGCTCGCCAACGCGTTTGCCCTGATCGGTGCCTTTGAAGTTAAAGCGACCAACATAGGCACGGCTCGGCATCTCAACGTTGCCGACGCGCATAATGTCCTGACCACCTGACACTTCTTCAAACACGGTTTTGGAGTTGTCCATCGCGTCACGGAACTGGTCCACAGACGCCAGCTTGACGGTTTCGCCCAGCTCGATGGTGCCAGAATCGGGCTGCTCCTGACCGGACATCATGCGGAACAGGGTCGATTTACCGGCACCGTTCGGGCCGATGATGCCGACAATCGCGCCTTTCGGCACCGAGAAGGTCAGATCGTCGATCAGTACGCGGTCGCCATACGATTTGCTCAGGTTGGTCACTTCCAGCACTTTGTCGCCGAGGCGCGCACCTGGTGGAATGAACAATTCGTTGGTTTCGTTACGTTTCTGGTATTCGGTATTGTTCAGCTCTTCGAAACGCGCCAGACGGGCTTTGCCCTTAGACTGACGGCCTTTCGCGCCTTGACGAACCCACTCCAGCTCTTTCTCAATCGACTTACGACGTGCCGCTTCAGAAGAAGCTTCCTGCGCCAGACGCTGATCTTTCTGCTCCAGCCAAGAGGAGTAGTTGCCTTCCCACGGAATACCTTCACCGCGGTCCAGCTCCAGAATCCAGCCAGCCACGTTGTCGAGGAAGTAACGGTCGTGCGTGATCGCCACCACGGTGCCTTCGAAGTCGTGCAGGAAACGCTCCAGCCAGGCCACGGATTCTGCATCCAGGTGGTTGGTCGGTTCGTCGAGCAGCAGCATGTCTGGCTTTTCCAGCAGCAGACGGCACAGCGCGACGCGGCGACGCTCACCACCGGACAGGTTGCCAATTTTGGCATCCCAGTCTGGCAGACGCATCGCATCAGCAGCACGGTTCAGCTGGGTGTCGAGGTTATGACCATCGTGCGCCTGGATCACTTCTTCCAGACGACCTTGTTCGGCAGCCAGTTTATCGAAATCGGCATCAGGATCGGCATACAGTGCGTACACTTCGTCGAGACGCTTCAGTGCACCAACCACTTCAGAAACCGCCTCTTCCACAGATTCACGCACGGTGTGCTCTGGGTTGAGTTTGGGTTCCTGCGGCAGATAGCCGACTTTAATGCCCGGTTGTGGGCGTGCTTCCCCTTCGATATCGGTATCAATACCGGCCATGATGCGCAGCAGGGTGGATTTACCCGCGCCGTTCAGGCCGAGTACACCGATTTTGGCGCCAGGAAAGAAGCTAAGAGAGATGTTCTTCAGAATGTGACGCTTCGGCGGAACCACTTTGCCGACGCGATGCATGCTATAGACGAATTGAGCCACGTTGTAATGAGCCTCTGGTCTGTGAATGGTGGAACCTCAGATGCTGAAGTTTAGCCGTTTTCACCTGGCAATCACAGCCGCATGGCGTTGAATCTTCAGGAGCGCCCATAACTGATTGATTCTCACTCAACAGTCGCTATGCTGCTTTTTTGCCTGGAAAACGGAGGGGGTTCGATGAGAGTGCTGATTGCTGCGGATGAACATGCCTGGGGCGGATTAATTCCGGCCATTCGTCAGACGTTACCGGATATGGAGTTTATTGCCTCGGCGGGCCATGCGGCGGAGAGTCTGGCCGGTTTTGATGCGCTAATTCCTGGTATGTGCCGGGTGGATGCCCGATTGATCGCCACGTCCGATCGCCTGAAGCTGGTGCAGCAGGCGGGTGTCGGGCTGGAAGGTGTCGATCTTGAAGCGGCCAAAAAGGCCGGCATTATGGTGGCGAACGTTCCCTCCGATCATTCCGGTAATGCCGATTCGGTGGCGGAGTTGGGGATTTGGATGATGATTGGCCTGGCACGTCGTCAGCATGAGATCGCCAATTGCCTGGCACACCAGAGGCTGGGTCAACCCATTGGCTTAGGTCTGATGGGCAAAACCGTGGGACTGGTGGGGCTGGGCGGCATCGGCAAAGCTTTGGCGAAGCGACTGGCTCCGTTTGGCATGCGTATGATTGGGGTAAAACGTGAAGCGGATGAAGCTTTTGCGCGCCAACATCAACTCGACTGGGTCGGTAATATGGCGCAGCTGCCAGAACTGTTGCAGCAGGCCGATTTTGTCGTGCTCAGCCTGCCTGACAATGCTACGACGCATAACATCATTAATGCCGATGCGCTGGCGCAGATGAAACCAGACAGTTTCCTGATCAACCTGGGTCGCGGTGGCCTGATCGAGAAGCAGGCGTTTCTGGCAGCGCTGGAAACGAAAAAATTGGCTGGCGCCGGGCTGGATGTGTTCTGGCAGGAGCCACCCGATCCACAAGATCCGGTGTTCCGCTATAACGTGATCGCGACGCCGCATATTGGCGGCGTCACCGATGTCTCAATGCAGGGAATTATCAAAGGGATCTGCGATAACCTGCGCCGTCTGCGCGACGGCGATGCGGTGATCGACCGCAAAGCCTGATCTTAAGGCAGGCGCAGCGGGATATTCTGTTGCGCCAGCCAGCTCTTCATCGCCGGTTCTGGCGCGCTATCACTCACCAGTAAATCAAAACGACGTAGCTCGCCAATGCGCGCGGGCAGCACTTTGCCAAATTTGCTGCTGTCCGCCACCAACACGCGCGTGCGCGAACGCAGCATGGCGTGATGTTTCATCGCTAACTCATTGATGTTATAGCAGGTTGCGCCCTGTTCCTGATCGATCCCCGCGGCGGAGATAAAGGCCAGCGTCGGGCAGAGATCGTCGAGGATCGAGTGCGCGCCAATCGGCGTAAACAGCGCGTTATCGGCATGAAACTCGCCGCCACTCAATATCACATTACAGGCGGGTTTCTCTTTCAGCGCGAGGAAGGTGTTCATGGCGCAGCAAATCGCGGTAAACGCGAGCGTGTCCGGAATGGCATCCACGATATAAGGCAGGGTGGTGCCACAATCGAAAAACACTGTGTCATTTTCACTGATCAAACTGGCTGCGGCCTGCGCCAGGCGCTGTTTGCGTGCGGCATTTTGCCCGTGCTGATCGGAGACGAAATAGTGCCCGGCATGGCTTTTCGGATCGCTGACAATATAACCCCCCAACAGGACCACCGTAGAGGCTGGCTCGGTCAGATCGCGACGAATGGTCATCTCAGAGACGCCCAACAGTTGCGCCGCATCTTTCAGGTGCAGCTTATCGGTGCGCTTCAGTGCTTGCGCCAGCTTGTGAATACGTTCTTCGCGCCGGGTTTCCATGAGCATCTCTGTGTAATGACTATCCTGAGGAAGAAAGGTTTTACCCGTCGGCGTGGCAGAAGCGCCACCGAAATTTCGCGGTAAATCTCTCATATTTTAATGATTTGCGACTTTTCCAGCCGGCAATTTTTCAATATTACCTGTAATGAGATCGCCCCGCAAACTTCCCACACCGCGCTGAAAGCGTCAACGGCGCTGATGTGGTTTTGTTAAAATAATCACATATCTATTGCCGCTGTTGTGGAATAAATCGTTTTCATGGGCTGCTCAGGATGTGAATTTTGTCACACCGATCACTTTTTATACCTGCTAATGTTATTTAAATAACATTTAAAAGCTAAAAAATTCACCGGGGAGTAAACAATGGATATCGCGGTTATTGGGTCGAATATGGTGGACCTTATTACCTACACCAATCAGATGCCGAAAGCGGGCGAAACCCTGGAAGCGCCTGATTTCGCCATCGGCTGTGGTGGCAAAGGGGCGAATCAGGCGGTGGCTGCCGCGAAAATGGGTGCCAGCGTGATGATGGTCAGCAAAGTGGGCGACGATCTGTTTGCGCCGAACACGGTAGCGAACCTCAAGCAGCAGGGCGTCGATACCCAATTTGTCACCACCGCGCCGGGTACCTCCAGCGGCGTGGCACCGATCTTTGTTGATGACCAATCGCAGAACCGCATTCTCATCATCAAAGGCGCCAACCAGCAGCTCAAACCCGCCGATATTGATGCGGCAGCCGAGGCGCTGAAAGCCTGCCAGCTGATCATCCTGCAACTCGAAATTCCTCTGGAAACCGTCTACTACGCGATTGATTTTGCACGTCAACACGGCATCAAAGTGATTCTCAATCCGGCACCGGCGGTGGCGAATCTGGATATCGACTACGCCTGCAAATGTGACTTCTTTATGCCCAATGAAACCGAACTGGAGATTCTCACCGGTATGCCGGTGGGCACGGATGATGAGGTGAAACGGGCGGGGCAGGTGTTACTCAAGCGCGGTCTGAAGAACCTGATTATCACCCTCGGTGGACGCGGTTCACTGTGGATGTCCGGCGACCATCTGCGTCATGTGGCACCAACGGCGGTGCAGGCGGTGGATACCAGCGGTGCCGGCGATGCTTTTATCGGCTGTTTTGCCCACGAGCTGGTAAAAACCGGCGATATCGCGGCCGCAATGTCGCAAGCCTCGGCTTATGCCGCCTGCAGCGTGACCGGCCGTGGCACGCAGCGCTCCTATCCTGACGCGGAAACCTTCCAGCGTTTTCTCAACCTAAACTGAGGTCGAGTCATGCAACAGAACATTGTTCAGCAACCTGACGGCTATCTGAATAAGACGCCACTGTTTCAGTTCATTTTGCTCTCGTGCCTGTTCCCATTGTGGGGTTGTGCCGCGAGCTTAAACGATATCCTGATTACGCAATTCAAAAGCGTGTTTGCGCTGAGCGATTTTGCCAGTGCCCTGGTGCAGAGTGCGTTTTACGGTGGCTACTTCTTGATCGCGATTCCCGCCTCGCTGGTGATCCGTAAAGCCACTTACAAGCTGGCGATTTTGATGGGACTGGTGCTGTATATCGTCGGTTGCGTGCTGTTCTATCCGGCGTCACATATGGCGACTTACACCATGTTCCTCGCGGCGATCTTCGCCATCGCCATTGGTCTTAGCTTCCTCGAAACGGCGGCGAATACCTATAGCTCGATGATTGGCCACCGCGATCACGCCACGCTACGCCTTAACATCAGCCAGACGTTCTATCCGATTGGTGCGCTGATGGGCATCGTACTGGGTAAATATCTGGTGTTTCAGGATGGTGAAAGCCTGCATGCGCAGATGGCGGGCATGAACGCCGAGCAGGCCCACGCTTTCCGTCTTAGCATGCTGGAGCACACGCTGGAACCCTACAAATATCTGGTGATGGTGTTAGTGGTGGTGATGCTGCTGTTTCTGTTCACTCGCTATCCACGTTGCAAGCCGGAATCCAGTGAGAAGTCGTTGCCCTCGCTGGGTGAAACCTTCCGCTATCTGGCGGGTAATCGTCACTTTAAACGTGGCATCGTGGCGCAATTCCTCTATGTCGGGATGCAGGTGGCGGTGTGGTCCTTCACCATTCGTCTGGCATTGACGCTGGGGGCAACAAACGAACGTCACGCCTCTAACTTTATGATTTACAGCTTTATCTGCTTCTTTATCGGTAAGTTTGTCGCCAACTTCCTGATGACGCGCTTCCGTGCGGAAAAAGTGCTGATTGCCTACTCGATTCTGGGTGTGATCACCCTCGCGTGGGTGATGTTTGTGCCAAACTTTACCGCTGTATACGCGGCAGTGTTTGTCAGCGTGCTGTTTGGCCCTTGCTGGGCCACCATCTATGCGGGCACGTTAGCTACGGTGGATAACAAGTATACCGAAGTGGCAGGCGCGTTTATCGTGATGTCGATTGTGGGTGCGGCGTTTATCCCGGCTATACAGGGATTCGCCTCTGATCATCTGGGATCGATGCAGCTGGCATTTGGTGTCTCGCTGCTGTGCTTTGCCTGGGTAGGGTTCTATTTCTGGGGCGAGCTGCGCCATAAAAATCAGGCCATTCAGGCTGGTCGTTTGGTTGAGGAGATGCCATGAAAACCCGATTACCGCTGAGACGTGAACAGTTTCATGAAACGCCCAGCACGCTGTTGCACAATGAGTATTTTCACGTCGAGTTGTTTCGTTATCCGGCGGGTGTGGAAGCGGTGCGTATCAGCAACCAGCGCGGCACGGTGATTGTGCTGCCGTTTTACGGTCAAATGGTGTGGGATGCGACCTTTGATGGGCATTCCCTCACCATGGGACACAGCTTTAAACAGCCGCTGCTGGGCAGTTCGATTATCGATACCTACGGCTGTTTTGCCTTCCATTCTGGGTTGCTGGCGAATGGCTGTCCTGCGCCCGATGACGAACATCCGCTGCACGGTGAAATGGCCTGCGCGCGTATGGACAGCGCGTGGATCGTGCTGGAGCAGGATCGCGTTTCTCTGGAAGGGGAAACGGAATATGTGAAAGGTTTTGGTCATCACTATCTGGCTGCTCCAGCAGTGCGGTTGCACGCTAACGCGCCGCGCTTGCAGATTGAGATGAACGTCACCAATCTGGCGGGCGCGCCGATGCCGTTACAGTACATGTGTCACCTGAACAGCGCCTGGCTGGCAAATGGCCGCTTTAAGCAGTCGATTCCGCAGGATGCGTTCAAGTTACGCACCTCGATCCCGGCACATGTGAAACCAACGCCCCAGTGGACCGCGTACACCGATCGGCTGGCGCGCGATCCCCAGACATTGCAGCAGCTAGATCAACCGGAGATGTGCGATCCGGAAATCGTGTTCTTTGCCGATAATCTGCCGCAATACGGCAACGAGGTGCAGTTCGAACTGCATGCCCCAGAAGGCTATGCCTTGATGACGCGCTTCGATAGCCGACAGTTCCCCCACGCCACACGCTGGTTGCTGCACAATCACGATCAGCAGGTCGCGGCTTACGTGCTGCCCTCAACTTGTCGGCCAGAAGGATTTAAGGCGGCACAGCGTGCTGGAACCTTGATTGAGCTGGCCTCGGGCGAGCAACGCCATTTCAGCGTGGAGACCGGCATTCTCTAATCGCAGGCGGCCTGAGTGCCGCCTCAACTTTACCGCTTCGCTATTCACAAAACTGTCACGCAATATCCTTGCCAATCGTATAAAGCCCATCTTCCTGTTGGACGATAACCCTTGCGACATTCGTCACATTGGTTCTCCTCTCTCTTTACCAGGGTTCAGATTTATGAAGCTCAATCAGTTTAAAATTGGCCAGCGGCTGGGTTTTCTCGCCACGCTGCTGTTGCTCGCCACATTGTTGATGGGACTGCACGGACTGCAAGTCAATATGCAGGCGCTGGAAAACAATCAGGACGTGATGGCACGTGAAGTGCTGATTGCCGACAGCATCGACACCGCGCGCAGTGCGCAGGTGCAGTTCAAGATACAGGTACAGGAGTGGAAAAATACCCTGCTGCGCGGCACCCAAGGGCAGGAGACCTTCGATAAGTACAAAAAGGCGTTTTTGAAAGAGAGCCAACAAACGCAGGCGCTGCTGAGTAAGCTGAGCCAGATTCAGACGTCGCTGGGGTTACCTGACGCTCCCGTGGAACAGGCGCGCGCGGTGCATGCCGGGCTGGAGAGCAAATATCTGGCGGCGCTGGAAAACTACAGTATCAGCGATATTAACAGTGCGGCACGCGTTGACCATCTGGTCACCGGTATCGACCGCGCACCGACACAGCAAATCGACGATCTGGTGGCCGCCACGCTGAAACGCTCGCAGCAGATGCATCAGGAGATCGAAGCCAACAACCTCGCCCATTACCAGAAAACCCGCATGCTGCTGCTGATCGCGATGGGCTGTATCTTGCTGGTCGGCGTGTGCATTACGGCCTGGCTGGTGCAGAGCATCACGCGTCCGTTGAAGCAGGCAATTAACGTAGCGAAGACCGTGGCGGCAGGTGATCTGCGTGCCCAGATTGCGGTCTCAGGACGTGATGAAACCGCACAGCTGATGGCGGCGCTGCGTGATATGAATCACAACCTGACGCGTATTGTGACCGGCGTGCGTTCGGGGACGGAGGCAATAGCCGATACCACCGATCAGGTCGCACACGGCAGCCGCGAGTTGTCGGCGCGCAACGAAGCGCAGGCCAGTGCGTTGGAAGAGACCGCAGCTTCAATGGAGCAGCTGACTTCCGTGGTGAAAAACAATGCCGAGAACGCACGCCATGCCAGCGATATCGCGCGTGATACCCGCCATCGCGCCGGCGAGGGTGGCGAGGTGGTGGAGAAAGTGGTGGTGGCAATGGGCGAGATTCACCAGTTTTCACGTGAGATCAATGAGATTGTCACGGTGATTGATGGCATTGCATTCCAGACCAATATTCTGGCACTGAATGCAGCGGTCGAAGCGGCGCGTGCGGGTAATGATGGTCGTGGCTTTGCGGTGGTGGCATCGGAAGTGCGTGCGCTGGCACAGCGATCGGCTTCCGCAGCGCGTGATATTCGTGGTTTGACCGATCGTTCAGTGAGTTTGATTGCGCAGGGCAATACGCTGGTGAAAGGCGCGGGATCGTCGATGCAGGAGATCGTCGAGAGCGTGAAGCAGCTGTGCGAGTTGATGGAGAACATCTCATCCGCTAGCGCGGAGCAGAGCGTGGGTATTGAGCAGGTGAACCTGGCGGTGACGCATATGGATGCCGCCACCCAGCAGAACGCCACGCTGTCACAGCAGTCCGCTCAATCGGCGCGTGCGCTGAATCAGCAGGTTGGATCGCTGGTGGAGAATATCAGCGTGTTCCAGTTGGAGTCGAAACCGGCTCAGTAATTTCACACAATAAATGGCGCCGCTATAGCGATAGGCATTGAGCCGTAGGGGCGCCGTTTATAACTGTAACCCATGTGCCCGGTTTGTACCTGAATGCGCACCCTACGGTTAAATCGCCACTAGCCCGCGCACGCCTTCTGCTTCCATATTGGATCCCGTGCCGCGTTGTACGATCTCTCCACGCGACATCACCAGATACTGATCGGCCAGCTCGGCGGCGAAATCGTAAAACTGCTCCACCAGTAAGATCGCCATATCACCGCGCTGGGCTAACTGACGGATCACCGCGCCGATCTCTTTGATCACCGACGGCTGGATCCCTTCGGTCGGCTCGTCAAGGATCAACAGCTGCGGCTTACATGCCAAAGCACGACCGATTGCCAGCTGCTGCTGCTGCCCACCGGACAGATCGCCGCCGCGTCGGGCCTTCATTTCGCGCAGCACCGGGAACAGCTGGTAAATCTCCTCGGGCACGGATTTGGACTGCGATCCCGAGAAGCGTGCCAGCCCCATCAGCAGATTCTCCTCCACCGTCAGGCGCGGGAAAATTTCGCGGCCCTGCGGCACATAAGCAATACCCGCTTGCACACGCTGATGCGGCTTACGGCTGTTGATCACCTTATCCTGCCAGCGAATCTCGCCAGACTTTGCCGGGATCAGTCCCATCAGGCATTTCAGTAGCGTGGTTTTGCCCACGCCGTTGCGGCCCAGCAGGCAGGTAATTTCGCCCGGTTTCGTCTCAAACGAAAGACCGCGCAGAATATGGCTGCCGCCATAATATTGATTCAGTTCGGATACTTGCAGCATCTTAGCGCCCCAGATAAACGTCGATGACCCGATCGTTCGCCTGCACTTCGCGTAACGATCCCTCTGCCAGCACCTGGCCCTGATGCAGCACCGTGACGTGATCGGCAATAGTCTCGACAAAACCCATGTCGTGTTCCACCACCATCAGCGAATGCTTGCCTGCCAGACTGCGGAACAGCTCGGCGGTGTACTCGGTTTCCGCGTCGGTCATACCCGCCGCGGGTTCGTCGAGCAGTAGCAGATGCGGGTCCTGCACTAACAACATGCCGATTTCGAGAAACTGCTTCTGACCGTGCGACAACAAGCCCGCTTTGCGCTGGCGTTCACCGCTCAGCCGCAGCAGTTTTAGCACCTCGTCGATGCGATCCTGCTGTTCGCCGTTGAGTCGTGCGCGCAGGCTAGCCCACACCGACTTATCGTTTTTCAGCGCGATTTCCAGATTCTCAAACACCGTTAAGGCTTCAAACACCGTGGGTTTCTGGAACTTGCGGCCAATGCCGGCCCGAGCGATCTCCACCGACGACATGCGGGTGAGATCGGTGTCCTGGTCATAGATCACTTGCCCGTTATCGGGACGGGTTTTGCCGGTGATCACATCCATCAGCGTGGTTTTGCCCGCGCCGTTGGGGCCGATCACACAGCGCAGTTCACCGACGCCGATCTTCAGTGACAGATCGGTAAGCGCGCGGAAGCCATCGAACGAGACGTTGATCTTCTCCAGTTGCAGCACCGGATCGCTCTGATCGCGATGGCGATCGGCCGGATGAGGTTGGGTAAACAGTTGCTCAGTCATCACGCCTCCGGCGCAGCAGGCCAATCACACCACGCGGCAGGAACAGCGTGACGAGGATAAACATCAGGCCGAGGAAGAACAGCCAATATTCCGGGAAGGCCACGGTGAACCAGCTTTTGGCTCCGTTCACAATCGCGGCCCCTAAAAGCGGGCCAATTAAGGTGCCGCGCCCGCCGAGTGCCACCCAGATAGCCGCCTCAATCGAGTTGGTCGGCGACATTTCACTGGGATTGATAATGCCGACCTGCGGCACATACAGCGCACCCGCAAGACCGCATAACACCGCCGACAGCGTCCAGACAAACAGCTTGAAGCCTTTGGGGTCGTAACCGACAAACATCAAACGGTTTTCGGCATCGCGCACGGCGGTGAGCACCCGGCCAAATTTGCTGCGCGCCAGTGCGAAGCCAATGCCAAGGCTGATTAACAACAGCAGCACGGTGGCGACGAACAGTCCAATACGCGTGCCGGTGGCGGTCACGTTAAAGCCGAGCAGGGTGGTGAAACCGGTAAAACCGTTGTTACCGCCAAAGCCCGTTTCATTACGGAAGAACAGCAACATGCCTGCATAGGTCAGCGCCTGCGTCATGATCGAGAAGTAAACGCCTTTGATTTTTGAGCGGAAGGCGAAGTAGCCGAACACTAGCGCCAGCAAACCCGGCACCAGCATGATCAGACACAGCGCCCAGGCAAAGTGCTGGGTACCCGCCCAGAACCACGGCAGCTCATTCCACGACAGGAACGACATAAAGGCTGGTAAGCCCTCGCCCGATGCCTGGCGCATCAGGTACATGCCCATCGCATAGCCACCCAATGCGAAGAACAGGCCGTGTCCAAGAGACAGCAATCCGGCATAGCCCCACACCAGATCCAGCGCCACTGCGACAATCGCATAGCAGAGGATTTTGCCGATCAAGGTCAGCGTATAGGTGGAAATTGCCAGCGGATGCGTGGCCGGTAGCAGAGCGCAGAACGGCAGCACCAGCAGCAGCAAGGTGATCACGATGCCGAGGCTGATGCTGAGGCGCGGCGCTTTGCGCGTCAGCGTTAACGTCAGGGGTTGGCTCATCAGTCTATTACCCTCCCTTTGAAGGCAAACAGGCCCTGTGGACGTTTCTGAATGAACAGCACGATCAGCACGAGGATGAGGATTTTACCCAGCACCGCACCAATCTGCGGTTCCAGCACTTTGTTGAGGATGCCCAGACCAAAGGCGGCAACCACAGTCCCCGCCAGTTGGCCTACGCCGCCCAGCACCACCACCAGGAAAGAGTCGATGATGTAACCTTGGCCGAGTTCCGGGCCGACGTTACCGAGTTGCGACAGCGCCACGCCGCCCAGTCCGGCAATGCCGGAACCCAGACCGAACGCCAGCATATCGATGCGCCCGGTTGGTACGCCGCAGCAATCGGCCATGGCACGGTTTTGCGTCACGGCGCGCACGCTCAGGCCCAGACGCGTTTTATTGAGCAGCAGCCAGGTGAGGCCCAGCACGGCAAATACAAACAGGATCACCGCAATGCGGTTGTACGGCAGCACCAGGTTAGGCAGCACTTGCCAGCCGCCAGACAGCCAGCTTGGGTTAGCCACTTCCAGGTTCTGTGCGCCAAACAGCATGCGCACCAGTTGGATCAGCATCAGGCTGATGCCCCAGGTAGCGAGCAGGGTTTCCAGCGGGCGGCCGTATAAATGGCGAATGATGGTACGCTCCAGCAGCATGCCAATGCCTGCGGTGATCAGAAATGCCACAGGCAGCGCCAGCAGCGGATACCACGCCAGCCACTGCGGTGCGAACTGCTGGAACAGGTTTTGTACAAACCAGGTGGCGTACGCGCCGAGCATCAGCATCTCACCGTGCGCCATGTTGATCACGCCAAGCAGGCCGTAAGTGATCGCCAGACCCAGCGCAGCCAGCAGCAGGATCGAGCCGAGTGACAGGCCGGTAAACGCCTGACCGAACAGATCGCCCCACATCAGGCGATTTTTGATTTGTTGCAGGCTCTCCGTGGCCGCGGCGCGCACCTGCGCATCGGGTTCGTTGCTGGCCTGCGTTAAGCGATTGAGGCTGGCCTGCATATTAGGATCGCTGGATTCACCGAGCAGCGTGACGGCTTTGAGGCGTACGGCGGCATCCGGGCTGGCCAGTTGCAGGTTGGCAGCGGCCATGGCGAGCACGGCGTGAACCTGAGTGTCTTTTTCCACGGCGAGGCGCTGTTCGATCAGCGGCAACTGATCGGCCGCTCCATCGTTTTGCAACTGTTGTGCGGCACGCAGGCGGATAGACGGATCATCGCTCACCAGCTGGTGGGCGGCGAGGGCGCTGGCGATTAACACGCGCAGCCGGTTGTTCATAAACAGCTTTTTGGTTTCACCCGTCGGCTGTTGTGCGCTGTCCAGCGGAATGAGTTTGTCATCCTGCTTGCTGAACGGCTGTTTATTTTGGTCGATGACCATGCTTTCGTTACGCAGCGCCTGCAGCAGCGGCAAGCGGCTGGCTTGCGGAGTGGCCGCCCACTGTTGCAGCAGATTGGCCTGTTCAGTGCGGCTGGCGGCGGCGAAATCAGCGCCATCGCCCGCCTGAGCGAGCCACGGCAGGAGCAGCAGCAGACAGCAAAGATAACGGCGGAGGATCATGGTTATCGTCCTGTTACGGTGGTGCAGTGTTGAAAACGGTCGCCATGAATGACGCCCCTACGTTGTCCGGGCAAAGTTTGCAGGGTCACCATGAACGACGGCCCTACGTTGTCCGAGCGAAGTTTGCAGGGCCACCCTAATTGACGACCCTACGTTGTCCGGTGCCTTTTCATAGGGAACGCATTCATGAACGCCGGGTTAAATACGGACTCATTGGCTTAAGTGAGCGTCATTACGTCATGAATGACGCCTCGACATTATCCGAGCGAAGTTTGTAGGGTCGCCCTTGAAGGCGACCACGGCATTACTTCGTCGATTTCACTGGATAATCCGGCTTCTTATCATTACCAGCGATATACGGGCTCCAGGGCTGAGCGCGGATTGGCTTATCGGTCTGCCACACCACGTTGAACTGGCCGTTCTCTTCGACTTCACCAATCATCACTGGCTTATGCAGATGGTGGTTGGTTTTATCCATGGTCAGCGTGAAGCCGTCCGGCGCTTTAAAGGTCTGTCCGGCCATCGCCGCACGCACTTTGTCCACATCGGTGGTACCCGCTTTTTCTACCGCCTGCGCCCACATATGGATGCCGACATAGGTTGCTTCCATCGGGTCATTGGTCACCACGGTACCTGCGTTCGGCAGGTTGTGCGCTTTGGCATAAGCACGGTAATCCGCCACGAATTTCGCGTTAGTTGGGTTATCCACCGATTCGAAGTAGTTCCATGCGGCTAACTGACCCACCAGCGGTTTGGTATCAATCCCGCGCAGTTCCTCCTCGCCAACCGAGAAGGCGATTACCGGAATATCCGTGGCTTTGATGCCCTGGTTAGCCAGCTCTTTGTAGAACGGCACGTTGGAGTCACCGTTGATGGTGGAGATCACGGCGGTTTTGCCACCGGCGGAGAACTTCTTGATGTTAGAAACGATGGTCTGATAATCGCTGTAGCCAAACGGCGTGTAGACCTCTTCAATGTCTTTATCCTGAATGCCTTTGGTGTGCAGGAAGGCGCGCAGGATCTTGTTGGTGGTGCGCGGGTAGACGTAATCGGTACCCAGCAGGAAGAAGCGCTTGGCGCTGCCGCCGTCTTCGCTCATCAGATATTCCACTGCCGGAATCGCCTGCTGGTTAGGGGCGGCACCGGTATAGAACACGTTTGGCGACATCTCTTCGCCTTCATACTGCACGGGATAGAACAGCAGGCCGTTCAGCTCTTCAAACACCGGCAGCACCGACTTACGTGAGACCGAGGTCCAGCAACCGAATACTGCCGCGACTTTATCCTGCGTTAACAGCTGGCGCGCTTTTTCCGCGAACAGCGGCCAGTTAGATGCCGGATCGACCACCACCGGTTCCAGCTTTTTGCCCAGCACGCCGCCTTTGGCGTTGATTTCATCAATGGTCATCAGGGCCACGTCTTTCAGCGGCGTCTCGGAGATCGCCATGGTGCCGGAAAGCGACGACATGATGCCGACTTTGATGGTATCAGCGGCCTGGGCACCAAAGGTAAAGCCCAAACTGGCCACAGTGGCGGAGAGCGCAAAAGCTTTTAGCAACGAACGTCTTTTCATCGTTAACCCTCTAAATGTGTTAGTGTTTTTATTCAATGGGTTGAAGCCGGGCCTGCTGTAACATATGCAATGTGATCTTTCTGACCTCTGCCTTACTGACAGCGATGTGGTCGGTTAAAATGCGTTGTGCCTCCTCGGTTTTTTGCTGAAAAATCGCCCGTAAAATCTGAGCGTGTTCGCGGTATGTCGCATCTACCCGGTCGTCACGGGTAAAGTCGAGACGACGGATGATGCGGATTTTTTCGGTCAGTTCGGCGTGGATGCGTGCCATCTCCTGATTGCCAGCGGCGGCCACCAGCGCCATGTGAAAGGCTTCATCGTGCGCCGACACCGCTTTGCCATCCTCAAGGCGTGGTGCATCGATCCAGAAACCTTTCAGTTCGGTCAGGATCTCCGCACAGGCCAGCGGTGGCAGCGCGCACAGGCGGCGCACGGCTTCGCGCTCCAGCACGGTGCGGAAGTCGTACAGTTCCTCGAAGTATTCGAAGTCGAACGGCTTCACCTGCCAGCCGCTGCGGAACCACACTTCGACATAGCCCTCGCGCTCCAGCCAGAACAGCGCCTGACGCACCGGCGTGCGGCTCACGTCGAGCCGATCGGCGATTTCGTTTTCGCTAAAGCGGTCACCGGGCATCAAACGAAACTCAAAAATGTCTTGTTTCAGTGCCTGATAAACCTTCTCCGCCAGTGCTTCCGGGCGGCCTTTGCTACGTGGGCTTTGATTCATACCAGCTCCTTATTCCAGCCACAGCAGGGTGTCGCCCGGACTCACCGGACGTCCTGCCTGGCAGGCAATGCGTTTCACCGTGCCGGCCTGCGGCGCGACAATCGCCAGTTCCATTTTCATTGCTTCGACGATGATCAGCGTCTGACCGGCTTCCACCGCGTCACCTGGCTGCACCAGTACTTTCCAGATGTTGCCGTTCATATCGGCACAGACCGCCAGTGCATCTTCGTCGGCTTCCGGGGCCATCAGCGTCTCTTCACTGGTCAGCGGCGCGTTCTGCTCTTCCTGCGCCCACAGCGTCACTTCCTGTTCGAAAGCGGCTGACTGGCGCTGACGGAATTCGGCAATCGAGTCGGCGTGTTCAGCGAGGAATTGCTGGTGGGCAGCGAAATCAAACAGGGTTTCTTCGATGCGTACCGTGGCGCGCCCTTCGCGGAAGTCATCGCGTAGCTGAGTGAGTTCATCTTCGGTCACCGGATAGAAGCGCACCTGATCGAAGAAGTGCAGCAGCCATGGCTCATCCGCCGCGAACTGGTCGTTCTTGAGGAATTTGTTCCAGATTGGCAGCGTACGACCCACCAGTTGATAGCCACCAGGGGAATCCATGCCGTAGATGCACATGTACATCCCGCCAATACCCACCGTGCCTTCGGCGGTAAAGGTACGTGCCGGGCTGTATTTGGAACTGAGCAGGCGATGGCGCGGATCGATCGGCACGGCACAAGGCGCACCGAGATAGACATCGCCCAGGCCGAGGATCAAATAGCTGGCATCGAAAAGGGTATCGCGCACCGCTTCACGACTCTCCAGCCCATTAATACGCTGGATAAAATCGACGTTGTTTGGCAGCCAGGGCGCACTGGCCCGCACGGTTTCTTTGTAACGCTCGACGGCACCGAGTGTGGCGCTGTCTTCAAACGCCATTGGCATCCAGACAATCCGTGACGGCACCTTCAGCTGGCTGACATCACCGAGTCCGGCTTCCAGTTCCAGCAGCAGATTCATCAGCTGTTTCTGGCTGAGGATCAGGCTGTCATAGCGCACCTGCAATGAACGCACACCGGGCGATAACTCTTCCACGCCGGGCACCGCGCGTTCGCGCAGCGCATTCATCAACAGGTGCACACGCAGACGCAGCGCCAGATCCAGCACGTTATCGCCATACTCAATCAGCACGTATTTATCCCCGGCCTGGCGATAAACCGCCGCTGGTGTGGCAGCCGTAGCAGGTAAGGCGGCGAGCAAGGTGGCGGAGCCAATATCGCTGGCGGCCAGTGAGGGCACCTCAAAGGCTGGTGCATGAGTGCTGCGCAGGGTTTCCACACTGTGCGCCTGCGCTTTCTCCAGCGCCACCGCTTCGTCAGCGCTGATCGGGTGGAAGTGAATGCGGTCGCCCGGTTTTACCTGACCAACTTTCCACAGCTCCGCTTTGGCAATGGTCACCGGACAGACGAAGCCACCGAGGCTCGGGCCGTCATGGGTCAGGATCACCGGGAAGTCACCGGTAAAGTTCACCGCGCCAATCGCGTATTCGCAGTCGTGCACGTTAGAAGGGTGCAGCCCGGCTTCGCCGCCGTTGGCACGCGTCCAGGTCGGTTTGGGTCCCACTAAGCGCACGCCAAGACGGTTGGAGTTGTAGTGCACCTGCCAGTCGCTGGCGAAGAACTCATCAATCGCGGATTGTGTGAAGAAGTCGGGCGCGCCGTGCGGGCCGTACAGCACGCCGATGCGCCATTCGCTGCCATAGTGCGGCACCAGCGCGTGATCGAGCGCTTGTGGCTCACTGACCGGCGCGGGCGTGGTGCAGGCAGCCAGCCGTGGCTGAGAGATCGGCAGCATATCCGCGACGCGCAAGGTGCGTCCGACATGGCCGCCAAACTGGCCAAGTGAGAAGGTAGAACGGCTGCCAAGATATTCCGGCACATCGAAACCGTTGCGTACCGCCAAATAAGTGCGGCAACCGCTCTGAGCGCGGCCCAGCGTCAAGGTTTGCCCTGCTTTCACGCTGATTGGCTGCCAGTAATTGAGGCTGGTGCCATCCAGTTCTGCCGGGCAATCGGCGCCGGTCAGGGCGATCACTGCATCGCTATGGAAACGCAGCGTCGGCCCTTGCAGGGTAAACTCCAGCCCGGCGGCGCTGTCGTGGTTGCCGACAATGCGGTTTGCGAGGCGGAAAGCAAAGTCATCCATCGGGCCTGAAGGTGGCACGCCAATATCCCAATAGCCGAGGCGGCCAGGGAAATCCTGGATGCTGCTGAAGGTACCCGGTTGCAGCACTTCAATCACGCTGGCAGACGGCGTAAAACTGTCGAGGAAACGCGTCCAGACTTTGCCGCTGCTGAACGCTTCGGTGGCAACAATCTGGCGCAGATAATCGAGGTTGGTGGCGATGCCGTGCAGCTGCGTGGCATCCAGCGCCTGCTGCATTTTCGCCAGCGCCGCCTCACGCGTGTCGGCGTGAACGATCAGTTTGGCAATCATCGGATCGTAAAACGCTGAGACTTCGGTGCCGGTATCGATCCAGCCATCGACGCGCACGCCATCCGGGAAACTGACGCCGGTCAGGGTGCCGGGGCTTGGCTGGAAGTTTTTCAGTGGATCTTCGGCGTAGATACGCACTTCAATCGATGCGCCTTTGGGTGCCTGTTGCAGTCGCGCCCAGTCGATGGCATCACCGGCGGCGACTTGCAGCATGCACTCCACCAGATCGAGCCCGGTGACACACTCCGTCACCGGATGCTCAACCTGCAAGCGGGTGTTCACTTCGAGGAAATAGAACGCATCCTGTGCGGCGTCGTAGATGTATTCCACGGTACCGGCGCTGCGATAGCTCACTAACTCGCCCAGACGCACGGCCGAAGAGAGCAGCGCCTCACGCGTCGCCTGCGGCAGGTTCGGTGCCGGGGTCTCTTCCACCACTTTCTGGTTGCGACGCTGTAATGAGCAGTCACGCTCACCGAGGGCAATCACTTTGCCGCTGCCGTCACCAAAAATCTGCACTTCAACGTGGCGTGCGCGGTCGATAAAGCGCTCCAGGAACACGCCTGCATCACTGAAAAACTGTTCGCCGAGACGACGTACACTTTCCCACGCGTTACGTAGCGCATCGGCGTCGTCACAGCGGGTTAAGCCAATACCGCCGCCGCCCGCCGTGCTTTTCAGCATCACCGGATAACCGATGTTTTCTGCCGCGCTGAGCGCCTCTTCCAGCGAGTTGAGCAGCGGTGTGCCAGGCGTCATCGGCACACCTGCGCTGGCCGCCAGTTCACGCGCGCGGTGCTTCAGGCCAAACTCGCCAATCTGCTGCGCCGTCGGGCCAACAAAAGCAATCTCCGCTTCTTCACAGGCGGCGGCAAACGGCAGGCTTTCGGAGAGGAAGCCGTAGCCCGGCCAGATGGCTTCTGCACCGGTCTCTTTGGCGGCGGCCAGAATCTTATCGATGCGCAGATAGCTGTCGCTGGCTTTATCGCCACCCAGCGCGATCGCCACATCGGCTTCTTTGACATGGCGCGCGTTACGGTCGGCATCGGAGTAAACGGCGACGCTCTTCACACCAAGACGTTTCAGGGTGCGAATCGCACGGCAGGCGATTTCGCCACGGTTAGCGATCAGTACGGTGCTGAACATGGTTATTTACTCCCCTGAGAGGCCAGCCAGTTGCGCCAGCCGCCGAATTCGGTAATTTCCAGCGCCTGCGACAGCACCGCCGGTTCACAGATAAAGCCTTTCACCACGCGGCCATCAGCCAGCGTCAGTGAGCCAATGCCGAGCGGTGCCGGGATTTCCGCCACGAATTCGCCAAAGCGTGCCAGCGGGATATCCCACAGTTCCACGGTGATGGCTGAGCCGCTTTCAGCGCGCAGCAGGCCGGGTTTTTTAATCGGGCCATCAAGTAGGGCAAACAGACGGTAGTGGCTGGCGGTTTGCGTCTCCTCCACCAACACGGCGTTGCGGGTGGTGAGCTGGAAATTCAGCGGCATGCCGGTGAGGTGCGCACCGACCACCGCCACGCGCACGTCATCTTTAGAAACGGGCAATGCGGCATGTTGCATCGGCTGAGCTTTGCCAGTGGCGCCCAACGTCAGCGCCATCTGCTGCTGCCACTTCAGGCCGAAGCCTGCTAATGCGCGATCTTGCCAGGCCGGTGCAATCAGCGTGATGCCAGCAGGCAGGCCATCAGCGCGGAACGGGCCAGGTAGCGCCAGCGCGCTGAGATCAGCGAGGTTAGTGAAGTTGGTGTAGGTGCCAAACTGCGAGTTGTAGTGCACCGGTTCCTGCTTCATCTCTTCCAGCGTGTGAATGGTCGGCGAGGTCGGTACCACGACCGCATCGAACTGCGCCAGGGTTTGCTGGATTTGACGCGTCAGCTCAGCGCGCAGGTATTCCGCCTGATAAGCCTCGACGGCGGTGTATTTCAGGCCACTGCTGACAATGCCGTACACCACCGGGTCCATCTCTTCCGGGCGATTGATCATCTCACCGACAGCGACAGTGCGCTCGGCCACCCACGGGCCGTAATAAAGCTGTTCCGCCAGTTGGTGGAATGCGGTGAAGTCGATCGGATGCAGCGTCGCGCCGCCCGCTTGCAGTTGCTCCAGGGCACTCAACCACGCCGCTTCGGCCTGCTTATCACCAAAGAATTCAGGCGTGGCGGGAATGGCGAAATCAGGTTGAGCCTTGAAGCTGGCAGGCGCGGTGTGCGGATTGCTGCGCGAGTAGGCATCTCCGGCATCGTAACCGCCTGCAGCGGTGGCAACGGCGAAGGCATCTTCTACGGTCAGGGCGAAGACGGAGATGGTGTCATTCAAACGGCAAGCAGGCACGACGCCGCTGGCCGAGAACCAGCCTTTGGTTGGTTTCAGACCGACGATGTTGTTAAAACCTGCCGGGACGCGGCCGGAACCGGCGGTATCGGTGCCCAGCGAGAAGCCCACCAGGCCGCGCGCCAGCACCGAAGCAGAACCGGAGCTGGAGCCGCCGCTAACATACTCGGGGTTAAAGGTGTTGCTGACTGCACCGAACGGAGAACGCGTGCCGACTAACCCTGTGGCGTATTGGTCGAGGTTGGTTTTGCCGATCACCACCGCACCGGCTGCTTTGAGCTGTGCGACCACAAAGGCATCGGTTTCAGCCGTGTAGGTTAAGGCCGGGCAGGCGGCACTGGTCGGCCAGCCTGCCACATCGATATTGTCTTTCACCGCAAACGGCACGCCAAACAGCGGCAGTGCAGCGGGATTGCGCAAGTAGCTGGCCAGCAAGGGTTCAATTTGCGCCTGCAATTGAGCGGGCGAAGCGACATACAGCCAGGCGTTATCCTGCTGGTCGATAGCGTCGAGGTGTGCTGCCAACAAGGTGCTGATGCACTGTGGGTCCTGCTGGTAGCGGTGTTGCCAATCCTGAAGCGTGTATCCGAAGGTTGCTGCCATGAGTGAATTCCAACTGGTATACAAGATGGAATTCAACAGAGCAAAGCGCGTGCCATTTTTGTAAGTCAATGAATAGTTGTAGCTAATTGATATGACATAAGATTTTGTGATGATAATTTGCACAGTCACAGCGCAGACGGTGTGCAATCACGGTGCGCCTGCGTAAATTTTGTGAAGAACATGGCAAGAGACCGTTGGCCTGGTTAGCATGAGTTAAGTCTGGCATGAGCTGGATCGCAGCAGAGAGGAGAGCAGAGTGGAGAAGTGGCGTAACTGGATGATAGGGATCTGTCTGGTCAGCACGGCCAGCAGCGTGTGGGCCGACTCGCTGGATCAACAAAGACAGCGCTATGCGCAAATCAAACAAGCCTGGGATAACAATCAAATGGACCAGGTCTCGCAGCTGATGCCAACGCTGCAGGATTATCCGCTCTATCCGTATCTGCAATACCGTTTGCTGGCGCAGGATCTCGATCAAGAGACGCCGCTGGCGGTGAAGAATTTCATTCAGCAATATCCAACGCTGCCACCGGCGCGTTCGCTCTCGACACGCTTCGTCAACGTGCTGGCACATCGTCAGGACTGGCAGGGCGTATTGAGCTTCAGCCCGGATGAGCCAAAACCGGTGCAGGCGCGGTGTAACTGGTATTACGCCAAGTGGGCTACCGGCCAACAGCAGGTGGCGTTTGATGGCGCGAAATCGATCTGGCTGCGCGGTTCCGCGTTACCGAATGATTGCGATCAGCTGTTCTCGGTGTGGCAAGCGTCCGGACAGATGTCGCCGATTACCATTCTCGAACGTATTCGCCTGGCGATGAAAGCCGGCAACGACAGTCTGGTCAATTACCTGGCCAAAATGTTGCCCGCGGATTACCAGACCACCTCCAGCGCGCTGATTGCGCTGCAGCAAAATCCGCAGACCGTCACCACGTTTGCCAGTAGCCTCGGTCCGACCGATTTCACTCGGATGGCCACCAGTTATGCCTTTGCCCGCGTCGCGCGTGAAGACATGGATAATGCGCGCATGATGATCCCGCAACTGGTACAGGCGCAGAAAATGAGCCCGGCGGAAGAACAGGATCTGAAGGAAACCGTGGTGTGGCGCATGATGGGCGCGGATCTGACTTCCGAGCAGGCGCGCTGGCGTGATGCAGTGGTGATGAACAGTGAATCCACTGCGCTGGTGGAACGCCGTGTGCGGCTGGCACTGAGTCAGAACGATCGTCGTGGACTGAACACCTGGATCGCGCGTTTGCCAGTAGAAGCCAAAGAGAAAGATGAGTGGCAATACTGGCAGGCCGATCTGCTGATTTCTCAGGGGCGCAAAGAAGAAGCCGATGAAATTCTGCGTAAGCTGATGCAGGCTCGTGGTTTCTACCCGATGGTGGCGGCGCAACGTCTCGGCGTGGAATATCCTTTGCAGATCGATCAAGCCCCGGCGGCAGACAACTCGGTGGTGCAGGGGCCTGAACTGGCGCGCGTGCGTGAGCTGATGTATTGGGGGCTGGATAACCTGGCGCGCAGTGAGTGGGCCAATCTGATCTCCAGCAAGACCCATTCGCAGCAGCAAATGCTGGCGCGTTACGCCAACGAGCAGGACTGGTGGGATCTCAGTGTGCAGGCCACTATTACCGCGAAAATGTGGGATAGCCTGAAAGAGCGCTTCCCGCTGGCATGGCGCAATCTGTATCAGCAATACACCAGCGATAAAGGTATTCCGCAGAGCTATGCTATGGCGATCTCCCGCCAGGAGAGTGCGTGGAATCCGAAAGCGCGTTCGCCGGTTGGTGCCAGTGGCTTGATGCAGGTGATGCCAGCAACGGCCAGCCATACCGTGAAGATGTATAACATCCCCGGCTATGTGAACAGCAGCCAGTTGCTCGACCCTCAGACCAATATTCAGATTGGTACGCAGTATCTGGAATACGTCTATCAGCAGTTCGATCAGAACCGCATCTTCTCCTCGGCAGCCTATAATGCCGGGCCGGGCAGGGTACGCAGCTGGTTGAATAACAGCGGTGGCAAACTGGATGCGGTGGCATTCATCGAAACCATTCCGTTCTCGGAAACACGCGGCTACGTGAAAAATGTGCTGGCGTATGACGCCTACTACCGTTACTTCATGGGCAAGCCGGATAAGATTCTCGCCGATGGCGAGTGGAATCGCCGTTACTAGCTGTGCTATGCTTCCGTACTCGCTAATGAGTACGGAAGCCCTTCATGAGCCAACCTCTTTCTTCCCAGCCGGATGCGGCTCAGCCTGTTGAAGATAACTGGCTGCGTTTTATCGATTTGATGCAGAACGCTTTCGCGGACGGTGTGTCGTTGCCTTTGTTGCAACTGATGATGACGCCCGATGAACGTGAAGCGTTTGGCACGCGCCTGCGCATTATTGAAGAGCTGATGAACGGCGACATGAGCCAGCGTGAGCTGAAGAATGAGCTGGGTGTCGGTATCGCCACCATTACGCGTGGCTCCAACAGTCTGAAAGAGGCGCCTCCCGAGCTGAAACGCTGGCTGGAAGCGCGCTTAGGCCGCCATTAATTATTGCTGATACAGCGGATGGGTGAACGGGCAGAGCGCCAGTATCAGCGCCTGATGGTAAACGCTGGAGCGGCTGAGCAGGCCGTTGGTAAATGCACCGATGGCACCGCCTTTCTGCTTAATATTATCAACGCCGGTTAAGCGCGCCATCTCGTGACCGAGTTCGTGTCCGGCGGCTAATCCCTCCATGACAATCGGCGGCAAGGTGAAGCTGGCGGAGCGTGATTCGCCGCGCTGATGGGCGTTTTCAATCACCATCCATGCAAAAGCGCAATCGCCTTCGATACCGGCTTCAATCGCTACCCAGTAGTCAGATTCAGGACGCTGCAAACGCGCATTCGCCACGCGGGTACGTGCGCCAGTTCGCGTTTCGACATCGCTTAACGGCTGTGCGGCAACGCCGCTCTCGACCTCGACCCCTTCAATATGGCAGGATCCTTCACCAAAGACGTCGTTGAACGCCTGAGCAATCGCGCGAATTTTTGCCGGGTTGATGGTGGCTGCGACAACGTGGTACATAATTGTTTGAACCCTCAAGGCAAATTTGTCGCAGTATAACGGAAATTAAGCATGCTACAGGTCTATCTTGTTCGTCACGGCGAAACGGTATGGAATGCGGCCCGACGCATTCAAGGTCAATCCGACAGTCCGCTGACGGAAAAAGGTGAGCAACAGGCCCAACAAGTGGGCGAACGGATGAAATCGCAGGGGATCACCCATGTGATTGCCAGCGATTTAGGCCGCACGCGCCGCACCGCCGAGATCATCGCGGATGCCTGCGGTTGTACGGTCACGGTTGATGCACGTTTGCGTGAGCTGAATATGGGCTGTCTCGAACAGCGCCCCCTTGATGGCTTAACGCCGGAAGAGGAGAGCTGGCGTAAAACGCTGGTGGATGGCACCCAGGACGGCCGTATTCCTGGCGGTGAATCGATGCTGGAGATGGCGACGCGCATGCACGACGCGCTGAACGCGTTGCTCGAACTGCCAGCGGGCAGCCGTCCGTTGATTGTCAGCCACGGTATGGCGTTAGGCGTGTTAGTGAGTACGCTGTTGGGATTGCCGGCGCACGCTGAGCGCCGTTTGCGCCTGCGCAACTGCTCTATTTCACGCGTGGATCATCAGCAGAGCGCGTGGCTGGCAGCAGGTTGGGTGGTCGAGACGGCAGGCGATGTGTCGCATCTGGATGCCCCTGCGCTGGATGAGTTGCAGCGTTAATTGTCATCCGGTTTCGGTGCGCATGAATGCGTACCCTACAAATTCGTGGGGGTGTGATGAATACGCACCCTGCCAAATTGCGGGTTCGTGATCAACGCGCACGCGGTTAAATCGTAGGGTCGTCATTTATGACGACCTGCCGTGATTGAAGCCAAAAAAATGCCGTCATCATGACGGCATTTTCATATCAGCGATTCTGCTGCGGGCGAATGGGAATCAGATATTCGCAACGGATTTCCGTTGGCGGCTCGCTGCGTTTCTTACCGCCATGCGTGAAGAAGCGCTCAATATCCTGACCCTGGCGACGCACCAGACCCAACGTTGGCATGCAGGTGCCGTACAGCAGCAGGATAAACTCACCCAGCGCGCTGCGCGCACCGTTATAGGTGAACTGTACGTAATCCCCGGCTTCGAGAATCACATTTTGATTCGACTGCATGTTCAATGCCTGTTGATCGGCAGGCACTGCCGTGGTGTAGAGAATCTCCTGCTCGTCATCCTTTTCATGGCTGGCACGCACCTGATGCAGACCGTATAACACCGGTGGCACGGTATCGGTTTCCAGCAGGAACTGTTTCCAGAAGTGGATGCGCATTTCGTCACGGTAGCTGGAAATTTGCTCCAGCGTACAGGTGTAACTCTGCGTTTGCCCGACCAGCACCGTTTCCGGCAGCGTGACAAACGTGGCCTCAGGCATGTGGTGATCGTCCAGACGAATCGGCGGACGAATGCCGAAGGAGTTCCATTCCGATGAGCGACGATACCAGGCGGGCGTTTGATTAAACTGCTTTTTAAACGCTCGGGTAAAAGTCTGCTGTGAATCGAAGCGATATTGTAAAGCGATGTCGAGGATCGGGCGGCTGGTCAGGCGCAAGGCCACAGCGGCTTTCGACAGGCGACGCGCGCGGATGTAAGCGCCGATGGCGTGGCTCGTCACTTCCTTGAACATACGCTGCAGGTGCCACTTGGAATAGCCCGCTTTCAACGCAACATTATCGAGTGAAAGGGGTTGATCCAGATGGCTCTCCAGCCAGACAAGCAAATCGCGAATGATACCGGCTTGGTCCATAAAACATCCTCATAACTCTCTGGTGGCGCAACTATGAAGTCGTCGAATAATAGCACGAAATGCACAAAAGCGTGGGGGCGGTTTGTCAATCGGCTGTGCTAAATCAATGCGGGTTACAACCCGTTTAGGTTTGGTTCCGGGTTCGATTGACAGTACATTACAGTCTCATCTATTCGATTGCCAATGGTAACTCAATGACAATAACTCGCTTTCTTATAATCACGCTTGCAACTTCTATCTTCAGCGCGGGCGTACAGGCCGAGGAGATCGGCTCAGTAGACACGGTTTTCAAGATGTTTGGCCCCGACCATAAGATCGTGGTGGAAGCCTTCGACGACCCCGACGTAAAAAATGTAACCTGTTATATCAGCCGGGCGAAAACCGGTGGGATCAAGGGCGGATTAGGTCTGGCGGAAGATACTTCCGACGCGGCTATCTCCTGCCAGCAGGTTGGGCCTGTAGAGCTTAGCGATAAAATTGCACAAGGCAAGGCGCAGGGTGAAGTTGTGTTCCAAAAGCGCACTTCTTTGGTGTTTAAGAAATTGCAGGTGGTGCGCTTCTTTGACCAGAAACGCCATGCGCTGGTTTACTTAAGCTACTCAGATAAAGTGGTGGACGGTTCGCCGAAGAACGCGCTGAGCGCTGTGCCAATCATGCCGTGGCATTGAGGCATAAAAAAACGCCCTGATGGGCGTTTTTCTTTAACTGCAGCAAACTTAATCCTGCAATTCACCACAGAAGCGGTAACCTTCGCCATGAATGGTGGCGATGATTTCTGGTGTATCCGGGGTGGATTCAAAATGCTTACGAATGCGGCGGATGGTGACATCCACGGTACGGTCATGCGGCTTCAGCTCACGCCCCGTCATCTTTTTCAGCAGATCGCCACGGGTTTGAATCTTGCCCGGGTTTTCGCAGAAGTGCAGCATCGCGCGGAACTCACTGCGTGGCAGCTTATACTGTTCACCGTTCGGGCTGATCAGTGAGCGGCTGTTAATATCCAGCTCCCAGCCGTTAAAGCGATAGCTTTCAACCGCGCGACGTTCTTCGCTTGGCATCGCCAGATTCATGGTGCGCGATAACAGGTTGCGTGCACGAATCGTCAGCTCACGTGGGTTAAACGGTTTAGTGATGTAGTCATCGGCGCCAATCTCCAGGCCGAGGATTTTATCCACTTCGTTATCACGACCTGTCAGGAACATCAGCGCAACGTTTGCTTGTTCACGCAATTCGCGTGCCAGCAGCAAACCGTTTTTGCCTGGCAGGTTGATATCCATGATCACCAGATTGACGTCATTTTCCGTCAAAACCTGATGCATCTCGGCGCCGTCGGTGGCTTCATAGACCACGTAACCTTCCGCCTCAAAAATACTTTTGAGGGTGTTACGCGTGACCAGTTCGTCTTCAACGATAAGAATGTGCGGGGTCTGCATGTTTCGCTACCTAAAATTTGCCAACAAATCGAAAACAGGGCGTACGATGGCTGCGTTTACTGTTCATCAAAACAGCGTGCCTTACGCAACCGGTGTACGAAATAATCTTCGGAATACACCATCCATCTATGTCAACTTCAGTGTTAGCTCAGCCAGTCAGGATGAATATTTGCGTGCCCCGTGGGTATCGGACTGGCGCTTATCCTAACCGTATTAACAGCAACCTAACAGCACCAACAACAACCGATAAGCATAAAAACAACGCTTCGTTGACTTATATCAAATGCAAGTGTAGCACGTTAACACTTTTATGAAAAACTTCTCCAGGAATGCCAGCTTAGCTCACAAAAAGCAGCATTTTTGCTACATTTTGGCTGCATAACGGTAAAACTAAAACCTGCAAGAAATAATATTTTAATAATATGAAAAACAATAGATTTATATTAATTAAGCGTGGAAATTTTAGTTATATCCCACAATATCTTCTCCCCATCGCTTTTATCCTCTTTTAACATCCTTAACATCTTATTTTCTCTTGTCCGTGCGGTTGGTATTTTTGCCACTGCGTGCCAACATAGGGCGAGTTGTTAACAGTTCGATGGAAAAATCATGCATTTCCCCCTGATCCTTGTCTCACCCGCCCGTCCGGAAAATATCGGCGCGGCCGCTCGTGCCATGAAAACCATGGGTTTTAGCGAACTGCGTATTGTTGCCAGCGATGCCTGGCAAGACCCGGCTGCGCGTCGAGTTGCGCACGGTGCCGGTGAGATTCTCGATAATGTCAAAACCTACGCCACGCTGAGTGAGGCGCTGGCCGATGTCGATTTCTCGGTCGCCACCACCGCCCGCAGTCGTGCGAAGTTCCGCTACTACGCCACGCCGGCGCAAGTCGAAACCATTCTGCAAGAGAAGCGCCAGTGGCTGAGCCGAATCGCGCTGGTGTTTGGTCGTGAGGACAGCGGCTTAACCAATGAAGAGCTGGATCAGGTCGATCTGCTGACCGGCATTCCGATGGCCAATGATTACCCTTCACTCAACCTCGGACAGGCGGTGATGGTTTACTGCTATCAGCTGTCGGCGCTGAATCAGGTCGCGGCAGAAGTGAAAGAGGTAGCGAACGAACACCAGCTGCAGGCGCTGCGCGAGCGCTTCCACCAACTGCTGGTGAAACTGGAGGTGAGCGACGATGCCAAAATGGCAGACTGGATCGATCAGCGTATTGGCCTGCTGGAACAGCGCGATAGCGCCATGCTGCATCGCCTGCTACATGATGTAGAAAAAAAACTTATAGATAAATAATCGGTGAATATCGGTTTTAATAGTGACTGATCGGGAAACAGGGCGATCAGTTGAACGATCCCAATATGATTTACGCGCAGAAACCGAACTCTGCGCAGTCGCCTTAAAATTGCGGCTAAGACAAATTCGTTGACTTAACGTGCGCTTTGCTTTACTTCTGGAAGGCAGACGGACAAGACAAAGACAGACAGAAAAAATCTCAATGCGTAATCACAGCCTGAACACCACAATTATTATTACCACCACCATTACCACAGGTAACGGTGCGGGCTGACGCATACAGGAAAAACAAAGAAAAAAGCCCGCACCTAAACAGTGCGGGCTTTTTTTTCGGCAAAAATTCAGGAGAGCTTCAATCATGCGAGTGCTGAAATTCGGCGGAACCTCAGTAGCCAATGCGGAACGTTTTCTCCGCGTGGCAGATATTCTGGAAAGCAACGCGCAACAGGGACAGGTTGCTACCGTGCTCTCTGCGCCAGCGAAAATCACCAATCATCTGGTTGCGATGATTGAGAAAACCATTAGCGGCCAGGACGCACTGACGAATATCAGCGATGCCGAACGGATTTTTGCCGACCTGCTGCAGGGCCTGGCGGAGGCACAGCCGGGCTTCGATTATGATGGCCTGAAAACCCGCATTGAGCTGGAATTTGCCCAGTTGAAACAGGTGCTGCACGGCATCAGCCTACTGGGCCAGTGCCCGGATGCGGTGAATGCTGGCATTATCTGTCGTGGTGAGAAGCTCTCTATCGCCATCATGGAAGCGCTGCTGCAGGCGCGCGGCCACAAAGTCACGGTGATCGACCCGGTGGAGAAACTGCTGGCTGTCGGTCATTACCTTGAATCCACCGTGGATATCGCCGAATCAACCCGTCGCATCGCGGCCAGCCAGATCCCTGCCGATCACATGATCCTGATGGCGGGATTCACCGCCGGAAACGAGAAGGGCGAACTGGTGGTGCTGGGCCGTAATGGCTCTGATTACTCGGCAGCGGTGCTGGCGGCATGCTTGCGTGCAGATTGTTGCGAGATCTGGACTGACGTAGACGGCGTTTATACTTGCGACCCGCGCCAGGTGCCGGATGCGCGACTGCTGAAGTCGATGTCCTACCAGGAAGCGATGGAGCTGTCTTACTTCGGCGCGAAAGTCCTGCATCCGCGCACCATTGCCCCGATTGCCCAGTTCCAGATTCCTTGCCTGATCAAAAATACCGCCAACCCGCAAGCGCCCGGCACCTTAATTGGTGGCGAAGGCGAGCTGGATGAGAACCCGGTGAAAGGCATCACCAACTTGAATAATATGGCGATGTTTAACGTCTCCGGTCCTGGCATGAAAGGCATGGTCGGCATGGCAGCACGCGTATTTGCGGCGATGTCGCGCACCGGCATCTCAGTGGTGCTGATCACCCAATCCTCTTCTGAATACAGCATCAGCTTCTGCGTCCCGCAGAGCGAGCAGGCGCGCGCGCGCCGCGTATTAGAAGAGGAGTTCTATCTGGAGCTGAAAGATGGCCTGCTGGATCCACTCGATGTGCTGGAGCAGTTGGCGGTGATTTCCGTGGTCGGCGATGGCATGCGCACTTTGCGCGGCATCTCCGCCAAATTCTTCTCGGCACTGGCACGCGCCAACATCAACATCGTGGCGATTGCGCAGGGCTCTTCCGAGCGTTCCATCTCGGTGGTGGTAAGCAACGATGAAGTCACCACTGGCGTGCGCGTGGTGCATCAGATGCTGTTCGCCACCGACCAGGTGATCGAAGTGTTCGTCGTGGGCGTGGGCGGTGTCGGCGCGGCGTTGCTGGAGCAGCTGCATCGTCAGCAGGCGTGGCTGAAAGAGAAACATATTGATCTGCGCGTGTGCGGTATCGCCAATTCGCGTGCGCTGTTAACCAACGTGCACGGCATCGATCTCAGCAACTGGAAAGGCGCACTGAGCGAAGCCAAAGAGCCGTTCAACCTGGGTCGCCTGATGCGTCTGGTGAAGGAGTATCACCTGCTGAACCCGGTGATTGTGGACTGTACTTCCAGCCAGGCGGTGGCCGATCAATATGCTGACTTCCTCGCTGAAGGTTTCCACGTGGTGACGCCGAACAAAAAGGCCAATACCTCGTCGTGGAATTACTATCAGCAGATGCGTGCGGCCGCGACGAAATCGCGTCGTAAGTTCCTGTACGACACCAACGTCGGTGCGGGTCTGCCGGTGATCGAAAACCTGCAAAACTTGCTGAATGCGGGTGATGAGCTGATCAAATTCTCCGGTATCCTCTCCGGTTCGCTCTCCTTTATCTTCGGTAAACTGGATGAAGGCGTATCGTTATCAGAAGCCACAAAAACAGCCCGTGAGATGGGCTTTACCGAACCGGATCCGCGTGACGATCTCTCCGGTACCGATGTGGCACGTAAACTGCTGATTCTGGCGCGTGAAGCGGGACATCAACTGGAACTGAGCGATATCGAGATTGAGCCGCTGCTGCCCGCTGAACTCACCGACATCGCTGACGTTGAGCAGTTTATGGCGCGCCTGCCGGAACTGGATGATGCTTTTGCCGCCCGCGTTGCCAAAGCGCGTGATGAAGGTAAAGTGTTACGCTTCGTCGGCGCCATTGAAGAAGGCGGCGTCTGCAAAGTGAAAATCGATGCGGTGGACGGCAACGATCCGCTGTACAAAGTGAAGAACGGCGAGAACGCGCTGGCGTTTTACAGCCGCTATTATCAGCCGATCCCGCTGGTTCTGCGTGGATACGGCGCGGGGAATGATGTCACAGCGGCCGGCGTGTTTGCCGACTTGCTGCGTACACTGTCGTGGAAGTTGGGAGTTTGATGATGGTAAAAATTTATGCACCGGCCTCAATAGGTAACGTCAGCGTCGGCTTTGATGTGCTGGGCGCGGCGGTTTCGCCGGTGGATGGCACCCTGTTGGGTGACTGCGTATCGGTAGAAGCGGCCGACAGCTTCAGCCTGGTGAACTCCGGGCGCTTTGTCAGCAAGCTGCCAACCAATCCGCAAGAGAACATCGTTTATCAGTGCTGGGAACGTTTCTGCCAGGCGATTGGCAAAGAAGTGCCTGTCGCGATGACGCTGGAAAAGAATATGCCGATCGGTTCAGGTCTGGGTTCCAGCGCCTGCTCGGTGGTGGCCGGTTTGATGGCGATGAACGAGTTCTGCGGCAAGCCGTTGAACGATACCGAGCTGCTGGCCTTAATGGGCGAGCTGGAAGGGCGTATTTCGGGCAGCGTGCACTTTGATAACGTTGCGCCTTGCTTCCTCGGCGGTGTGCAGCTGATGATTGAAGAGAACGGTATCATCTCACAGGATGTGCCGTGCTTTGATGACTGGCTGTGGGTGATGGCCTACCCAGGCATTAAAGTCTCAACCGCTGAAGCACGCGCGATTCTGCCTGCGCAGTACCGCAAAGACGATGCCATCAAGCATGGCCGTCTGCTGGCGGGCTTTATTCACGCCTGTCATACCCGCCAGCCGCTGCTGGCAGCTAAACTGATGCAGGATGTGATTGCAGAACCTTACCGCACCAAACTGCTGCCGGGCTTCGCTGAGGCGCGCCAGGCGGCTGCCGATATCGGCGCGTTGGCTTGCGGTATTTCGGGCTCCGGTCCGACACTTTTCGCCGTTTGCAACGAGATGGCAACGGCACAGCGGATGGCAGACTGGCTGAGCCAGCACTATCTGCAGAACGATGAAGGCTTCGTCCATATCTGCCGTCTTGATACGGCTGGCGCACGTAACTTGGGATAACGCATGAAACTCTACAACCTTAAGGATCACAACGAGCAGGTTAGTTTTGCTCAGGCCGTTAAACAGGGCCTCGGCTCGCAGCAAGGGCTGTTCTTCCCGCTCGAACTGCCGGAATTCGAACTGACCGACATCGATGCGATGCTGGAGATGGATTTCGTCAGCCGCAGCAGCAAAATTCTCTCAGCTTATATTGGCGATGAGATTGCCGCGCACCAGCTGGCTGAGCGCGTGAAAAACGCCTTTGCCTTCCCGGCGCCAGTGGCGAAAGTCAGTGACGATGTGGCCTGCCTCGAACTGTTCCACGGCCCAACGCTGGCATTCAAAGACTTCGGCGGTCGTTTCATGGCGCAGATGCTCTCTTATGTGTCGGGCGCTGATGAGCAAATCACCATTCTGACCGCGACCTCCGGCGACACCGGTGCCGCGGTGGCCCATGCCTTCTACGGCATGGAAAACGTGCGCGTCGTTATCCTCTATCCGCAGGGCAAGATCAGCCCACTGCAGGAAAAACTGTTCTGTACGCTGGGCGGCAATATTGAAACCATCGCGGTGGAAGGCGATTTCGATGCCTGCCAGGCGCTGGTGAAGCAGGCGTTTGATGACGAAGAGCTGAAGAAAGCGATTGGCCTGAACTCGGCTAACTCCATCAACATCAGCCGCTTGCTGGCGCAGATTTGCTACTACTTCGAAGCGGTGGCGCAACTGCCACAAGAGCAGCGCAATCAGCTGGTGGTCTCCGTGCCAAGCGGTAACTTTGGTGACCTGACCGCGGGTCTGCTGGCGAAATCACTCGGCTTACCGATCAAGCGCTTTATCGCGGCAACCAACGCCAACGACACCGTGCCACGCTTCCTGGGCAACGGTGAATGGCTACCGAATGCGACAGTGGCAACCCTGTCGAACGCCATGGATGTCAGCCAGCCGAATAACTGGCCGCGCGTGGAAGAGCTGTTCCGTCGTAAAACCTGGCGCCTGACCGATCTGGTGTCTGGCGCGGTATCGGATGAGACCACCAAAGCCACCATGCGTGAGCTGGCGGAAATTGGCTATATCTCTGAGCCGCACGCGGCGATTGCCTATCGCATGCTGCGTGACAACCTGCAGGAAGGCGAATTCGGTCTGTTCCTCGGCACTGCGCATCCGGCCAAGTTCAAAGAGAGCGTGGATGAGATTTTGGGTCAGGAACTGCCGTTGCCGAAAGAACTGGCAGAGCGCGCTGAGCTGCCACTGCTGTCGCATAATATGACGGCAGACTTTGCTGAGCTGCGTAAGTTTTTGCTGAAGTGATGCAAACAGGCGCGCATTGATGCGCGTCAAAGAGAGGAAGGTCGCCCTGTTGGCGACCTTTTTTTATTTCTGCTCGCGGCGCTTAAACACCAACTCGTTACCCTTGCTCTCGTCAGCCGCAAAGAAGTAGCCATCGACATCAAACTGTTTCAGCTGCTCGGGCTTGCTCAGGCGGTTCTGAATCACATAGCGGCTCATCAGGCCACGCGCTTTCTTGGCGTAAAAACTGATCACCTTAAACTTGCCGTTTTTCTCATCGAGGAACACCGGCTTGATCAACTCACCGTTCAGTTGCTTCGGCTTCACCGCTTTGAAGTACTCATCGGATGCGAGGTTGATCAGCACCTCATCGCCTTGCTCGGCCATTGCGTCATTCAGCTTCTGCGTCAGTAAATCACCCCAGAAACCGTAGAGATCTTTTGCCGCCGGGTTGGCCAGCTTGATGCCCATTTCCAGGCGGTAAGGCTGCATCAAATCCAGCGGACGCAGCACGCCGTATAAACCGGACAGCATGCGCAGGTGCTGCTGGGCAAAATCGAAATCTGCATCACTGAACGTCTCAGCCTGCAAACCGGTGTACACGTCGCCTTTAAACGCCAGAATTGCCTGTCGGGCATTGTCGAGCGTGAAGGGCGGCTGCCACTGGTTGAAGCGTTCGGCATTCAGATGTGCCAGTTTATCGCTGATGCCCATCAGTGAACTGATCTGCGCCGGTGAAAGATCGCGCGCAACATCGATCAGCTGTTGTGATTTTTCTAACAGTGTTGACTGCGTAAAGCGCTGTGTCGCCAGCGGGCTTTCAAAATCCAGTGTCTTCGCTGGCGAGATAACCATCAGCATCGTGTTTGTCCTTGTTGACCCGCCTGTTAACAGGGGATTGATGGGAATTAAGTTGCGACGAGTGTAGCAAAAAAGCTGCACGGATCGGCAAATCGCTCCCATTTGTTAGCGCTATCGTAATGAGGCACTTCGTGATGTTGCGCACTGAATTGTGCGTGATATTATCCCAACAGCCTTTTACACCCTGACAGTCAACCTAAGAGAAAGAGAACCATGACGGACAAACTTACTTCCTTGCGTCAGCTGACTACTGTGGTCGCCGACACCGGTGATATCGCGGCGATGAAGCTTTATCAGCCGCAAGATGCGACCACCAACCCTTCTTTGATCCTCAACGCCGCTCAAATCCCTGAATACCGCAAACTGATTGACGAAGCCATTACCTGGGCACGTCAGCAGAGCAGCAACAAAGAAGAGCAGCTGGCACTGGTTTCTGACAAGCTGGCCGTCAACATTGGTCTGGAAATTCTGAAACTGATCCCAGGCCGTATCTCTACCGAAGTTGACGCACGTCTCTCCTACGACACCGAAGCGAGCATCGCGAAGGCACGTAGCCTGATCAAGCTGTACAACGATGCGGGCATCAGCAACGACCGTATCCTGATCAAACTGGCTTCAACCTGGCAGGGCATCCGTGCTGCTGAGCAGCTGGAAAAAGAAGGCATCAACTGTAACCTGACTCTGCTGTTCTCCTTCGCGCAGGCGCGTGCATGTGCGGAAGCAGGCGTGTTCCTGATCTCGCCATTCGTAGGCCGTATCCTCGACTGGTACAAGCAGAACACCGATAAGAAAGAGTACGCTGCGCATGAAGATCCAGGCGTGGTGTCGGTGGCGGAAATCTACAACTATTACAAACAGCACGGTTATGAAACTGTGGTAATGGGTGCCAGCTTCCGTAACATCGGTGAAATCATCGAACTGGCCGGCTGTGACCGTCTGACCATCTCTCCGGGCCTGCTGAAAGAGCTGGCAGAGAGCGAAGGTGCGGTTGAGCGCAAGCTGAGCTATACCGGTGAAGTCAAAGCGCGCCCTGCGAAAATGACCGAAGCTGAGTTCTTCTGGCAGCACAACCAGGATCCAATGGCCGTGACCAAACTGGCTGAAGGTATCCGCAACTTTGCCATCGATCAGGGCAAACTTGAGAAGATGATCGCCGAACTGCTGTAAGGTGATTTACCGTGGCGGCAGCTGTCGCCACGGTTTTACGCTTTTCCCTCGACTCCGCTTTGTATTATCCTCTTTGCATCCCTCTTTATTTGCCGCCTTGCGGTCAACCACAGCGATAACTCAATGGATACTTTGCGTATTGGATTAATTTCCGTTTCCGATCGTGCTGCTAATGGCATTTATCAGGATCAAGGCATTCCGGCGCTGGAAAGCTGGCTCGCCGCCGCGCTGACTACCCCGTTTGAAATCGAAACCCGTTTAGTACCCGATGAGCAGCCGATGATTGAACAGGCGATCTGTGAACTGGTCGATGAACTGTTCTGCAATCTGGTACTGACCACCGGCGGAACCGGCCCTGCGCGCCGCGATGTTACGCCCGATGCTACCCTGGCAGTCGCCGATCGTGAGATGCCGGGCTTTGGCGAACAGATGCGTCAAATCAGCCTGCAGTTTGTGCCGACTGCGATCCTTTCGCGTCAGGTGGGGGTGATCCGCAAACAGTCGCTGATCCTCAATCTGCCGGGTCAGCCCAAATCCATCAAAGAGACGCTGGAAGGGCTGAAAGCAGAAGATGGTGCAGTGAAAGTGCCGGGTATTTTTGCTGCTGTACCTTATTGTTTACAGTTGCTGGAAGGGCCCTACGTGGAAACCGATCCCGAAGTGGTAGCAGCATTTCGTCCTAAAAGTGCAAGGCGTGAGACAAACGTCTGAAAATCGCCGTTTTCAGGCATAAAATTCAGCGATACTGGTGTGGCGAAATATTGACGGTATAGTAACTCCAGCTTTACAACCACACTGACTTTGTCTCTGGATACCGCACGACTATGGATGCACATACAACGCGCCGTCTCAACGGCCAGGATTATAAAACCCTGTCGCTGGCCGCCCTCGGCGGGGCACTGGAATTCTACGACTTCATCATCTTCGTTTTCTTCGCGGCCGTAATCGGCGAGCTATTCTTCCCACCGGATATCCCAGAGTGGTTGCGTCAGGTACAGACCTTCGCGATTTTCGCCGCAGGTTATCTGGCGCGTCCGCTGGGCGGCATCATCATGGCGCACTTTGGTGACAAAGTTGGGCGCAAGAAGATGTTTAGTCTGAGCATTCTGTTAATGGCGTTACCCACGCTGGCAATGGGCGCACTGCCGACTTATGCCAGCATTGGCATCGCAGCGCCGATTTTGATGTTGCTGATGCGCGTGCTGCAGGGCGCCGCGATTGGTGGCGAGGTGCCGGGTGCGTGGGTCTTCGTGGCTGAACATGTGCCGGAAAAACGCATTGGTTTTGCCTGTGGCACGCTGACAGCGGGTTTAACCGCGGGCATTTTGCTGGGTTCGCTAGTGGCGACGGTGCTGAACACCACGCTTTCACCGGCAGCGATTCGCGATCACGGCTGGCGCATTCCGTTCTTCCTCGGTGGCTTATTCGGCTTGCTGGCCATGTATCTGCGCCGCTGGCTGCATGAAACGCCGGTGTTTAAGCAGATGCAGCAGCGTAAAGCGCTGTCTGACAAGCTGCCGCTGCAAACCATCCTTGCCAGCCATAAGCGCGGCATTGTGATTTCGATGCTGCTGACCTGGTTGCTCTCGGCCTGCATCGTGGTGGTGATTCTGATGGCGCCCACGCTGATGCAGAAACAGCATGGCATCCCCGCGGCATTGAGTCTGCAGGCCAACAGCGTTGCCACCGTTATGTTGCTGATCGGCTGCGTCATCGCGGGCTGGGTTGTGGATCGCTTCGGTGCGGCCCGTACGTTGATTGGTGGCTCCATACTGCTGGCCATCTTCAGCTGGAACTTCTTCCACCAATTGGGTGGTGCGCCGGAGATGCTGTTTGTCTGGTATGGACTGGCGGGATTGAGCGTTGGCGTGGTGGGTGTGGTGCCTTTTGTGATGGTTAAAGCGTTCCCGGCGGCGGTGCGTTTCACCGGCATCTCCTTCTCATACAATGTGGCCTATGCGATTTTCGGCGGTCTGACACCCATTAGCGTGACGCTAATGATGCAACTCACGCCGATGGCACCCGCCTGGTATGTGTTGGCGCTGGCGTTGATTGGTTTGCTGGTCGGCCTCTGGCTTCAGAGCGAAAAACAGCGATCGACACTGCTCAATCAGGTAAATGTTTAACTCAAGGCGCGTAAGCGCCTTTTTCTTTTCCGCATTTTTTTTAAAATATTTTAGTTTTAACCCTTGATGCGCTCTGAAGCGGCCCCATTTAGTTGTCATCGAGTGATGGCAGGCAGCAAAAAAAGCCTGTTACAGCAGTTGAAAAGGGTCAGTTTGACCGCACATCTGCTAACAACGCTAATTGACAAAGAATTTAAGTGGGAGACGTTTAGATGGGTAAGATTATTGGTATTGACTTGGGTACAACCAACTCATGTGTTGCGGTTATGGATGGTGGTAAAGCACGTGTGCTTGAAAACGCCGAAGGCGATCGCACCACACCGTCAATCATTGCATATACACAAGATGGCGAAACTCTGGTCGGTCAGCCGGCTAAACGTCAGGCGGTGACTAACCCGCAGAACACCCTGTTCGCGATCAAGCGCCTGATTGGCCGTCGTTTCCAGGACGAAGAAGTGCAGCGTGATATCAAAATCATGCCGTACAAAATCATCGGTTCTGATAACGGTGACGCATGGTTGAACGTGAAAGACCAGAAAATGGCACCACCGCAGATCTCTGCTGAAGTGCTGAAAAAGATGAAGAAAACCGCGGAAGATTTCCTCGGTGAAGCGGTAACCGAAGCGGTTATCACTGTTCCAGCTTACTTCAACGATGCACAGCGTCAGGCAACCAAAGATGCCGGCCGTATCGCGGGTCTGGACGTAAAACGTATCATCAACGAACCTACCGCAGCTGCACTGGCTTACGGTCTGGACAAAGGTCAGGGCAACCGCACTATCGCGGTATATGACCTGGGTGGTGGTACTTTCGATATCTCTATCATCGAGATCGATGAAGTTGATGGCGAGAAAACCTTCGAAGTGCTGGCGACCAACGGTGATACTCACCTCGGTGGTGAAGACTTCGACAGCCGTCTGATCAACTACTTAGTTGCTGAATTCAAGAAAGACCAGGGTATCGATCTGCATAACGATCCGCTGGCGATGCAGCGTCTGAAAGAAGCGGCTGAAAAAGCGAAGATTGAACTGTCTTCAGCGCAGCAGACCGACGTTAACCTGCCGTATATCACTGCAGATGCAACCGGTCCTAAGCACCTGAACATCAAAGTGACCCGTGCGAAGCTGGAATCACTGGTTGAAGATCTGGTGACCCGTTCTATCGAGCCACTGAAAGTTGCGCTGCAAGATGCAGGTCTGTCTGTTTCTGATATCAACGACGTTATCCTCGTTGGTGGTCAGACCCGTATGCCAATGGTTCAGGCCAAAGTCACTGAGTTCTTTGGTAAAGAGCCACGTAAAGACGTGAACCCGGATGAAGCGGTTGCTGTGGGTGCTGCGGTTCAGGGCGGTGTGCTGGCTGGTGAAGTGAAGGACGTTCTGCTGCTGGACGTGACCCCGCTGTCGCTGGGTATCGAAACCATGGGTGGCGTGATGACTGCGCTGATCAGCAAGAACACCACCATCCCAACCAAGCACAGCCAGGTGTTCTCAACCGCTGAAGATAACCAGTCTGCCGTGACCATTCACGTGCTGCAGGGTGAGCGTAAGCGTTCAGGTGATAACAAATCTCTGGGCCAGTTCAACCTCGACGGTATCCAGGCTGCACCGCGCGGTATGCCGCAGATCGAAGTGACCTTCGATATCGATGCCGATGGTATCCTGCACGTGTCTGCGAAGGACAAGAACAGCGGTAAAGAGCAGAAGATCACCATCAAAGCTTCTTCAGGTCTGAACGAAGAAGAGATCGAAAAAATGGTGCGTGACGCAGAAGCGAATGCCGAGTCTGACCGTAAGTTCGAAGAGCTGGTACAGACACGTAACCAGGGTGACCAGATTGCGCACAGCACCCGTAAGCAGTTGGATGAAGCCGGTGACAAACTGTCTGCTGAAGACAAAGCACCGATTGAGTCTGCGCTGACCGAGCTGAACACCGCGCTGAAAGGCGAAGATAAAGCAGAAATCGAAGCCAAAATGCAGGCTCTGATGGAAGTGTCTGGCAAACTGATGGAACTGGCGCAGCAGCAAGGCCAGGCGGGCGCAGCAGAGGCTGGCGACGCTTCAGCGAAGAAAGATGACGATGTTGTCGACGCTGAATTCGAAGAAGTTAAAGATAAAAAATAATTGCCCCTGACCGGGCGCGACGGCTGGCCTGACAGCCGTTGAAACCAGCACGGGCGTAGGAGATCTCTCCACGCCCGTGCGATCATGTTAAGGGCAGAACAAAATGGCTAAGAGTGATTTTTACGAGATCTTAGGCGTCTCTAAATCCGCAGATGAGCGTGAAATCAAAAAGGCTTACAAGCGCCTGGCGATGAAATACCATCCGGACCGTAACCCGGACAATAAAGAAGCCGAAGCTAAGTTTAAAGAGATTAAAGAAGCCTACGAAGTCCTGACCGATGCGCAAAAGCGTGCGGCCTATGACCAGTACGGTCATGCAGCCTTCGAACAGGGTGGCATGGGCGGTGGTGGATTCGGTGGCGGCGGCTTTGGCGGCGGTGGTGCTGACTTCAGCGATATCTTTGGCGACGTATTTGGCGATATTTTTGGTGGTGGACGCCGTCAGCGTGCTGCCCGTGGCGCCGATTTACGCTACAACATGGAGCTGTCGCTGGAAGAAGCGGTACGCGGCGTGACCAAAGAGATCCGCATTCCAACCCTGGAAGAGTGTGATGTCTGCCACGGTAGCGGGGCGAAAGCGGGTACTCAGCCGCAAACCTGTTCGACCTGTCACGGTGCAGGCCAGGTGCAGATGCGTCAGGGCTTCTTTACCGTACAGCAGGCGTGTCCGACCTGTCACGGTCGTGGCTCGGTGATCAAAGATCCGTGCAATGCCTGTCATGGACATGGTCGCGTTGAACGCCAGAAAACCTTGTCGGTGAAAATCCCGGCAGGCGTGGATACCGGCGATCGCATTCGTCTGAGCGGCGAAGGTGAAGCGGGTGAACACGGTGCGCCAGCGGGCGATCTGTACGTTCAGGTCTCGGTGAAAAAACACCCGATCTTCGAGCGTGAAGATAACAACCTGTACTGTGAAGTGCCGATCAACTTCGCGATGGCGGCATTGGGTGGCGAGATCGAAGTGCCTACTCTTGATGGTCGCGTGAAGTTGAAAGTGCCGTCTGAAACGCAAACCGGCAAGCTGTTCCGCATGCGCGGTAAAGGCGTGAAGTCAGTGCGCGGTGGCGCGGTGGGCGATCTGCTGTGTCGTGTGGTGGTGGAAACCCCAGTTAGCCTCAACGACAAACAGAAAGCGCTGTTGCGTGAGCTGGAAGAGAGCTTCGGCGGCCCAACGGGTGAGAAAAACAGCCCGCGCTCTAAAAGCTTCTTCGATGGTGTGAAAAAGTTCTTTGACGATCTGACCCGCTAATCGGGTAAGTGGTTCACAATGAAGCGGAGAGGCGACTCTCCGCTTTTTTTATGGCTGTGATTTAATAGATCGGTATTACCGATCTATAAACGAGACATAAGCTGCTTTTAACGAGGTATTTACGCCGCTAAACTACCCGCTAAAAATTGTCCTGCTCAGGAGGAGTTGTGAACAAACCCCGTAGTATTCGAAGCTTACTGAAGAGCTTTATCGCGAGTGATGCCAGCAACGGCATCGTGCTTATTCTTGCGGCTGTTGCGGCAATGATCCTCGCCAACAGTGCAGAAACCGCGCAAGGTTATCAATCGTTCCTCGCTGAGCCGGTGCAAATTCGTTTTGGCGCACTGGATATCAGCAAAAACCTGTTGCTGTGGATCAACGATGCGTTGATGGCTTTGTTCTTTTTATTAATCGGCCTTGAAGTGAAGCGTGAGCTGATGATTGGTGAGTTAGCCAGTCGCGACCGTGCCATCTTCCCGGTGATTGCAGCCCTCGGTGGTATGGTGGTTCCCGGGCTGATCTTCTTCGGTTTGAATCATGCTGATGAAATCGCTCGTAACGGCTGGGCGATCCCAACTGCCACTGACATTGCCTTTGCTTTAGGTGTGCTGGCACTGCTCGGCAGCCGCGTACCTGCCGCACTGAAAGTGTTCCTGATGGCACTGGCGATTATTGATGATCTCGGCGCTATCGTGATCATCGCGCTGTTCTATACCAGCGATCTCTCGGTGCTGTCGTTGAGCGTCGCCGCTGGCGCTATCGTATTGCTGGCGATATTGAACCGCTGCGGTGTGCGTAACATTGCGATTTACATGCTGGTGGGTGTGGTGCTGTGGACCGCTGTGCTTAAATCCGGCGTGCATGCCACGCTGGCAGGGGTGATCGTGGGCTTCTTCGTGCCGCTGGAAGAGAAGGATGGCCATTCGCCTGCAGAACATTTGGCACACGGTTTGATGCCCTGGGTGAACTGGCTGATTCTGCCGCTGTTCGCTTTCGCTAACGCCGGCATCTCTTTAAGTGGCATTACATTTGGCGACGTACTGTCACCGGAGCCACTGGGCATTATCCTCGGCCTGTTGATCGGTAAACCGCTGGGCATTACGTTGTTCTGCTGGCTGGCAGTGAAGTGGCGACTGGCGGTGTTGCCGAACGGCACCGCAATACGCGATATCATGGCGATCGGTGTGCTGTGCGGTATTGGCTTTACCATGTCGATCTTCATTAGCTCACTGGCCTTTGACGCCGCACATGAGCAGCTGGTGACTTTCTCTAAACTCGGTATCCTCAGTGGCTCGCTGCTGTCGGCAGTGATCGGTTACACACTGTTGCGTATCAAACTGCGATAAACAGGGAAGGAGGCGCAAGCCTCCTTTTTTTATGATGAATCAGCTCAATTTCAATCATCTCTATTATTTCTGGCAGGTGTGTAAAACTGGCTCCGTGGTGCGCGCCGCTGATGTTCTCTGCCTGACGCCGCAAACGGTAACGGGGCAGATTAAAGCACTGGAAGAGCAATTGGGTGGCGCGCTGTTTCGCCGCCAGGGGCGTGGTTTGGTGCCTAATGAACTCGGACAACTGGTGTTTCGCTACGCCGATCGCATGTTCATGCTCAGCCAGGAGATGCTGGATATCGTTAACTATCGCAAAGAGTCGCACCTGTTGTTCGACGTGGGTGTGGCGGATGCGTTATCAAAACCACTGGTGAGCAAAGTGCTGGAAGCGGCCGTGGTGTCGGAGGAGAAAATTCATCTGCGCTGTTTCGAGTCAACGCACGAGATGTTGCTGGAGCAACTGAGCCAGCACAAGCTCGACATGATTGTCTCGGATTGTCCAATCGACTCCACTCAGCAGGAAGGTTTGTTCTCAGTGAAACTCGGCGAGTGCCCAATCAGTTTCTGGTGCAATGCACCGCTGCCCGATCGTCCTTTCCCGGCATGTTTAGAGCAGCGTCGCCTGCTCATTCCCGGACGTCGCTCGATGCTCGGCCGCAAGTTGCTCAACTGGATTCACAGCCAGGGGTTGCAGGTGGATATTCTGGGCGAGTTTGATGATGCGGCCTTGATGAAGGCCTTTGGTGCGCAGAACCATGCGATTTTTGTCGCGCCGACACTCTATGGCGCGGAGATCTATCGCGATGATACGATGCGTGAAATAGGGCGTCTGGAGGCGGTCATGGAGGAGTATCACGTGATCTTTGCCGAGCGCATGATTCAACATCCGGCGGTACAGCGCATCTGCAATCGTGATTTCAGCGTACTCTTTAATGCTAAATCGCAGGCATAAAAAAACCGGCTAAGCGCCGGTTCTTTCGACAAAGCGATAACCTAACAGGCGATTAAGCCAGTTTGGTGATCTGTGCAGCCAGGTTTGCTTTATGGCGTGCAGCTTTGTTTTTGTGGATCAGACCTTTAGCAGCCTGACGGTCCACGATTGGTTGCATTTCGTTGAATGCGTTCTGCGCAGCAGCTTTGTCGCCTGTTGCGATAGCCGCGTATACTTTCTTGATGAAAGTACGCATCATTGAACGGTTGCTTGCGTTATGCTTGCGACGTTTCTCAGATGTTACGGCGCGTTTCTTAGCTGATTTGATATTAGCCAAGGTCCAACTCCCAAATGTGATCTATATGGACAAATCAAAGGCCGAGGACTATGCCTTTTGCGCCTTCTTTTGTCAATGGATTTGTGCAAATAAGCGTCGTTTTAGCAACGGCGCTTGATTACGTAATTGATGGCGCAGGATTCTACCAGCAACACGTCGCTGAATACAGTATTTCACATTAAAAATCTTCATTACCTGCCTGAGCAATGGGTTGCGTGCGCATTAAGCTGCACCATACGCAGGAAAGGCACGCAGACGGGTTAACCTGAAGGCCATTCAAGGGTATAATCCGCCGATTTCCACCGGTTTGAGTCAGCCATGAAGTTTATCCGCGGTATTTATAATCTGAAAGAGCAGCATCGCGGCTGCGTCCTGACCATTGGCAATTTTGACGGCGTACATCGCGGCCACCAGGCATTGATGGCGGAGTTGATTGCTGAAGGACGTCAACGCAATCTGCCGGTGGTGGTGATGCTGTTTGAACCGCAACCACTTGAATTGTTTGCCGGTGACAAAGCCCCGGCACGCCTGACGCGTTTGCGCGAGAAGCTGAAGTATCTCGAACAGGCGGGTGTTGATGCGGTGCTCTGCGTCCGCTTTGATCGCCGTTTTGCGGCACACTCCGCACAAAGTTTTATCGCTGAACTGCTGGTCGATAAACTCAACGTGAAGTTTCTCGCAGTGGGTGATGATTTCCGCTTTGGCGCTGGTCGCCAGGGGGATTTCCTGTTATTACAGAAAGCCGGTGTCGAGTATGGCTTCGACGTCATCAGCACCCAGACCTATTGTGATGGCGGTGCGCGTATCAGCAGCACGGCGGTACGTCAGGCACTGGCACAGGATGATTTTGCGCAGGCGGAAGCGCTGCTGGGCCATCCATTCAGCATTTCAGGGCGCGTCGTGCACGGTGATGCACTGGGGCGCACCATTGGTTTCCCCACCGCTAACATTCCATTACGCCGCACAGTAACGCCGGTGAAAGGGGTGTTTGCGGTAGAAGTGTTAGGCCTGGGCGACAAGCCTATCGCTGGCGTGGCCAACATTGGCACACGTCCGACGGTAAAAGGTCTGCGTCAGCAGCTTGAAGTTCACCTGCTTGACACACATATGAATCTTTATGGCCACCACATTGAGGTGGTGCTGAAACAAAAGATTCGCGACGAACAGCGTTTCGCTTCGCTGGACGCGTTGAAAGAACAAATTGCGAAAGATGTGGTGACGGCCCGCCAATTTTTTGGGCTTAACGCACCGGCTTAATGACCGAAATACGGAACCGAGAATCTGATGAGTGACTATAAATCTACCCTGAATTTGCCGGAAACGGGGTTCCCGATGCGTGGCGATCTGGCCAAACGCGAACCGGGAATGCTGCAACGTTGGACTGATGACAACCTGTACGGCATCATCCGCGAAGCCAAAAAAGGGAAAAAAACCTTTATTTTGCATGATGGCCCTCCGTACGCGAACGGCAGCATTCATATTGGTCACTCCGTTAACAAGATTCTGAAAGACATTATCGTTAAGTCGAAAGGCATGGCGGGATACGACTCGCCATATGTACCCGGTTGGGACTGCCACGGCTTGCCGATTGAGCACAAAGTTGAGCAGATGATCGGTAAACCGGGCGAGAAAGTCTCCGCTGCGGAATTCCGTGCCGCCTGCCGTAACTATGCTGCTGAGCAGGTTGAAGGCCAGAAGAAAGACTTTATCCGTTTGGGCGTACTGGGTGACTGGGATCGTCCGTACCTGACTATGGACTTCAAAACTGAAGCCAACATCATTCGTGCGCTGAGTAAAATTATTGGCAACGGCCACCTGCATAAAGGCGCCAAACCGGTGCACTGGTGCATGGATTGCCGTTCAGCACTGGCTGAAGCGGAAGTGGAGTACTACGACAAAACCTCCCCTTCTATCGACGTGATGTTTAACGCCGTTGATGCTGATGCGGTACGCGCTAAGTTTGGCGTTGCAGCCTCTGAAGGCCCGGTTTCTCTGGTGATCTGGACCACCACCCCGTGGACCATGCCTGCTAACCGCGGTATCTCCCTGCATCCTGAGTTCGAATACCAGTTGCTGCAGATTGAAGGCCGCAGCTTGATCCTCGCCAAAGAGATGGTTGAGAGCGTGATGAAGCGCGCGGGCATCGCTGAGTGGACGGTCCTGGGCGAATGCAACGGTTCAGCACTTGAGTTGCAGCTGTTCCAGCACCCGTTCCTTGAGCAGATCCAGTCGAAAGTCGTATTGGGCGAGCACGTTACGCTGGAAGCGGGTACCGGTGCAGTGCATACCGCACCTGGACACGGCCCGGATGACTATGTGATCGGCCAGAAATACGGTCTGGAAACCGCTAACCCTGTCGGTCCAGATGGCGCGTACCTGCCAGGCACCTATCCAACGCTGGACGGCGTAAACGTGTTTAAAGCCAACGACATGATCGTTGAGCTGCTGAAAGAGAAAGGCGCACTGCTGCACGTTGAAAAACTGCTGCATAGCTATCCGCACTGCTGGCGCCACAAAACCCCGATCATCTTCCGTGCTACCCCTCAGTGGTTCATCAGCATGGATCAGAAAGGCCTGCGTGCGCAGTCGCTGAAAGAGATTAAAGGCGTGCAATGGATCCCGGATTGGGGCCAGGCGCGTATCGAAGCGATGGTGGCGAACCGTCCAGACTGGTGTATCTCACGTCAGCGTACCTGGGGCGTGCCGATGGCGCTGTTCGTGCACAAAGAGACCGAGCAGCTGCATCCGGATACGCTGGAGCTGATGGAAAAAGTCGCGAAGTGCGTAGAGCAGGATGGCATTCAGGCATGGTGGGATCTCGATCCGCGCGATCTGATGGGCGACGACGCTGATCACTATGTCAAAGTACCGGATACGCTGGATGTGTGGTTCGATTCAGGCTCAACCAGCTACTCCGTGGTCGATGCGCGCCCAGAATTTGGCGGCCATGCGCCGGATATGTATCTGGAAGGTTCAGATCAGCATCGTGGCTGGTTCATGTCTTCGCTGATGATCTCGACGGCGATGAAAGGCAAAGCGCCTTATCGTCAGGTACTGACGCACGGTTTCACCGTGGACGGTCAGGGCCGCAAGATGTCGAAATCCATCGGCAATACCGTGGCTCCGCAGGATGTGATGGACAAACTGGGCGCGGATATCTTGCGTCTGTGGGTCGCCTCAACCGATTACTCCGGTGAAATGGCGGTGTCCGATGAGATCCTGAAGCGTGCCGCTGACAGTTATCGCCGTATCCGTAACACCGCGCGCTTCCTGCTGGCAAACCTCGCGGGCTTCAACCCGGCGACCGATTGCGTGAAACCCGAAGAGATGGTGGTGGTCGATCGCTGGGCGGTTGGCCGTGCGCTGGCTGCACAGCAAGACATCGTCCAGTCATACGAGAACTACGATTTCCATGAAGTGGTGCAGCGTCTGATGCACTTCTGCTCCATCGAAATGGGCTCGTTCTATCTTGATGTGATCAAAGATCGTCAGTACACCGCGAAAGGTGACAGCCTCGCGCGTCGCAGTTGCCAGACCGCGCTGTGGCACATCGTTGAAGCGCTGGTGCGCTGGATGGCGCCAATCATGTCCTTCACTGCTGATGAAATCTGGGGCTACCTGCCGGGTGAACGTGCTAAATACGTATTCACTGAAGAGTGGTATGAAGGCCTGTTTGGTCTGGCGGATAACGAAGCACTGAACGACGCCTACTGGGATGAGCTGCTGAAAGTGCGCGGCGAAGTCAACAAAGTGATCGAGCAAGCGCGCAGCGATAAACGTATCGGTGGCGCACTGGAAGCCACAGTAACGCTTTACGCGGATGCTGAACTGGCCGCTAAACTGCAGGCGCTGGGCGATGAGTTGCGTTTTGTCTTGCTGACTTCCGGCGCAACGGTGGCGGATTACGCCGCTGCCAGCGATGAAGCGCAGCAGAGCGAAGTACTGAAAGGTCTGAAAATCGCACTGCATAAAGCAGAAGGCGAGAAATGTCCGCGTTGCTGGCATTACACTACTGACGTTGGCCAGAATCCGGAGCATGCTGCGGTCTGTGGACGTTGTTACACCAACGTAGCCGGCAACGGTGAAGTGCGGAAATTTGCCTGATGAGTAAACTCTGCTCTACCGGATTGCGCTGGTTGTGGCTGGTGCTGGTGGTGATCGTGGTCGATTTCGCCAGCAAGCAGTGGATCATGAACAACATGATGCTGCATGAAACACAGCCGCTGATACCGTTCCTGAATCTGTTCTACGCGCACAACTATGGCGCGGCGTTCAGCTTCCTGGCGGATAAAGGTGGCTGGCAGCGTTGGTTCTTTGCCGGCATCGCGATTGCGATTGTGGTCGCGCTGGTGGTGATGATGTATCGCAACCGTGCAAGTAACAAATTAACCAATATTGCCTACGCGCTGATTATCGGCGGGGCGTTGGGTAACCTGTTTGACCGTGCATATCACGGCTTCGTGGTGGATTTCATCGACTTCTACGTTGGTGACTGGCATTTTGCCACCTTCAACATCGCTGACTGCGGCATCTGTATTGGTGCGGCCTTGGTGGTGCTGGAAGGATTCCTCACGCCGAAAGACAAACAGGTCAAAGAGAAAGGGTAACAAATGACTGAGTCCGTACAGCGCGATAGCGCGTTGCTGGTGCATTTCACGCTGAAGCTGGAAGATGGCTCAACAGCGGAATCCACACGCGCCAACGGCAAACCAGCGCTGTTCCGTCTGGGAGATGGCAGCTTGTCGGGTGCATTGGAACAGGAACTGTTAGGACGTAAAGTCGGCGATAAGCATGCCTTTACGCTGGCACCGGAAGATGCCTTTGGTGGTACCAGTCCGGACCTGGTTCAGTACTTTTCGCGCCGTGACTTTAAAGATGCTGGCGAACCTGAAGTCGGTTCCATCATGCTGTTCAGCGGCAGAGGTGGCAGCGAGATGCCGGGTGTGATCCGTGAAATTTCCGGTGACTCTATCACCGTTGATTTTAACCATCCGTTGGCCGGCCAGCGCATTCAGTTTGAAATTGAAGTGCTGGAGATTGACCCGGTGCTGGAGGCCAGCGATGCAAATCCTGTTAGCTAACCCTCGCGGTTTCTGTGCAGGCGTGGATCGCGCCATCAGTATTGTGGAGCGCGCGCTGGAGATGTACGGTGCACCGATCTATGTGCGTCACGAAGTGGTACATAACCGCTACGTGGTAAGTAGCTTGCGCGATCGGGGAGCGATCTTCATTGAAGAGATCAGCGAAGTGCCGGACGATGCCATCCTGATCTTCTCCGCTCACGGCGTTTCTCAGGCGGTGCGGGCGGAAGCGAAGGCGCGCAATCTCACTATGCTGTTTGACGCCACTTGCCCGCTGGTGACCAAGGTGCATATGGAAGTGGCGCGCGCCAGCCGTAAAGGTGTGGAAGCCATTTTGATTGGTCATGCCGGCCACCCTGAAGTGGAAGGCACCATGGGGCAGTACAACAACCCCAACGGTGGCATGTATTTGGTGGAGTCGCCGGAAGATGTGTTCAAGCTGAGCGTTAAGGACGAAGGCAATCTGTGCTTCATGACGCAAACAACTTTATCGGTTGATGATACGTCAGATGTGATTGATGCACTGCGTCAGCGCTTCCCGGCAATTATTGGCCCACGCAAAGATGATATCTGTTACGCCACCACTAACCGCCAGGAAGCCGTGCGTGTTCTGGCGCGTGATGCGGAAGTGGTGCTGGTGGTTGGCTCGAAAAACTCCTCTAACTCCAACCGTCTGGCCGAACTGGCACAGCGTGCGGGGAAACTGGCGAAGCTGATCGATTCAGCGGATGACATTCAGGAAGAGTGGGTTAAAGGCAAGCAGATCATCGGTGTGACGGCGGGCGCCTCGGCACCGGATATTCTGGTGCAGCAGGTGATTCAGCGCTTGAAAGAGTATGGCGGTGAAGCCGCGATTGAGCTGATTGGCCGCGAAGAGAACATTGTGTTTGAAGTGCCGAAAGAGTTGCGTGTCGAAGTGCGCAACGTCCAGTAAGCGTTTGCTACCGAAACAGAATCAGGCCGACATCGTTCGGCCTTTTCTTTATCTGTCGTCGCCAAAAAGACCACTTCCAGCAGGTGGGATTGCTTTTACTGATAATGTTTGGCGGCTGGCATAAAATTCTTATTATCCCTTTTTTATTGTGGCGTGACTGTTATCTGACCGTTAACCTGTTTACGCTTTGCATGCATAGATTTGTATCAGGAATGAATAATTATGAGTGATATCCGCATTGCTATCGTTGGTGCGCCGGGCCGCATGGGACGCAATTTAATTCAGGCCGTGCAGCAAGCGGAAGGTGTCGCGTTAGGCGCAGCACTGGCACGCAGCGGTTCCTCACTGCTGGGCGCTGACGCAGGTGAACTGGCTGGTATCGGTAAAACCGGTATTACCGTTACCGATGATTTGCTGAAAGTCGTCAATGATTTTGATGTGCTAATCGACTTTACTCGCCCGGAAGGCACGCTGGAATATCTGGCGTTCTGCCGTGAGCATCAAAAAGCGATGGTGATCGGCACCACGGGTTTCGATGAAGCGGGCAAAGAAGCGATTCGCGCTGCTGCGGAAGAAATTGGCATTGTGTTTGCCGCGAACTTTAGTGTTGGAGTGAACCTGGTGCTGAATCTGCTGCAGCAAGCGGCCAAAGTGATGGGTGAATATGCTGATATTGAAATCGTGGAAGCGCATCACCGTCATAAAGTTGATGCACCATCAGGTACAGCGTTAGCGATGGGCGAAGCCATTGCCGATGCGATGAACTGGAATTTAGATGAGCACGCGGTCTACGCCCGCGAAGGCCATACTGGCGAGCGTAAAGCACAGACCATCGGTTTCGCGACCGTGCGCGCGGGTGATATTGTCGGTGAGCATACCGCGATGTTTGCTGATATTGGCGAGCGTGTAGAGATTACCCATAAGGCTTCCAGCCGCATGACCTTCGCTAATGGCGCAGTTAAGGCGGCAAGTTGGTTGAAGAACAAGAAATCTGGCCTCTATGATATGCGAGATGTGCTGGATTTATCGATGTTGTGAGTGTTGTGAACCATCGTGATGTGGTTATTTCAATCGGTAAGATGATGATTGAATAGGGCAATGTGATCATTGCCCTTTATTTTACTTGTTAAAATGATGGCTTGGTTGTTGTTTTGTCTTGTGATTGGCATTTTACAAGTTTTATGTCTATTAAGAAGTCAGTAAGATGCGATTTTTGACCATTTGGTCAAAAATTTATGCGTGGTAGCACGTGTTTGCGATTATTGCCGCTTGGCAACCGTTTATTTTCCTCACTTATCTCACTCTTTTATCGCCTTTCTCGCTTTTTAACATTCAACAGCCTTAAAAATACAAAAAAATAGCCGCTCAGGGTAGACAAGCTGAAGGTCGATCATTAGAATGCGCGCAATTTGCCAAAATTCGAGCATTCAGGCGGATTTTGCATTGATTCGGGCATGTATTTTGAATTAATATGCAAATATTGTGACTGTTTATTCCCTGGAGGATGTTTTGATTAAGTCAGCGCTCTTGGTTCTGGAAGACGGAACCCAATTCCACGGTCGGGCCATCGGGGCAACGGGGTCGGCAGTGGGGGAAGTCGTTTTCAACACGTCAATGACTGGTTATCAAGAAATCCTCACTGATCCTTCCTATTCCCGCCAAATCGTTACCCTCACTTATCCCCATATCGGCAATGTTGGCGTTAATGCCGCCGATGAAGAATCCAGCCAAATCCATGCTCAAGGCCTCGTTATTCGCGACCTGCCGCTAATCACCAGCAATTTCCGCAGTGAAGAAAGCCTCTCAGCTTACTTGCAGCGCAATAACATTGTCGGTATCGCCGACATTGATACGCGCAAACTGACGCGTTTGCTGCGTGAGAAGGGCGCACAGAGCGGCTGCATTATTGCGGGTGATAATCCAGATGCGGCACTGGCGCTGCAAAAGGCGCAGGCGTTCCCGGGCTTGAAAGGAATGGATCTGGCAAAAGAAGTGACCACTGCAGAAACTTACGCGTGGCAGCAGGGTAGCTGGACCCTGGAAGGGGATTTGCCTGAGCAGAAAACGGCTGCAGAGCTGCCGTTCCACGTTGTCGCCTACGACTTCGGCGCTAAGCGCAACATCCTGCGTATGCTCGTGGATCGTGGCTGCCGCTTGACGGTTGTCCCGGCCAAAACCAGCGCAGAAGAGGTGCTGGCACTGAATCCAGATGGCATCTTCCTGTCGAACGGTCCTGGTGACCCGGAGCCGTGTGACTACGCCATCAATGCAATTCAGGCGTTCCTGAAAACCGATATTCCGGTGTTCGGTATCTGCCTTGGCCATCAGCTGCTGGCACTGGCAAGCGGTGCGAAAACCATCAAGATGAAACTCGGCCACCACGGCGGCAACCATCCGGTCAAAGATCTCGACAACAATGTGGTGATGATTACCGCGCAGAACCACGGTTTTGCGGTTGATGACAGCCAGTTGCCAGCGAATCTGCGTGTCACGCATGTGTCGCTGTTCGACCAGACGGTACAAGGTATTCACCGCACAGATAAACCGGCCTTCAGCTTCCAGGGACACCCTGAAGCGAGCCCAGGCCCGCACGATGCGGCGCCGCTGTTCGATCACTTTATCGAACTGATCGAAGCTTACCGTTCTAACGCGAAGTAATCAGGAGCCCACGATGCCAAAACGTACAGACATAAAATCCATCCTGATCCTTGGCGCTGGCCCGATCGTTATCGGCCAGGCATGTGAATTTGACTACTCCGGTGCACAGGCGTGTAAAGCGCTGCGTGAAGAGGGTTACCGCGTCATTCTGGTGAACTCCAACCCGGCTACCATTATGACCGACCCGGAAATGGCCGATGCGACCTATATCGAGCCGATTCACTGGGAAGTGGTGCGTAAGATCATCGAAAAAGAGCGCCCGGATGCGGTTCTGCCGACCATGGGCGGCCAGACAGCGCTGAACTGCGCGCTGGAACTGGAACGTCAGGGTGTACTGGCCGAGTTCGGTGTCACCATGATTGGTGCGACCGCAGATGCCATCGATAAAGCCGAAGACCGCCGCCGCTTTGATGTAGCGATGAAAAGTATCGGTCTTGGCACGGCTCGTTCGGGTATCGCGCATACCATGGAAGAAGCACTGGCCGTGGCTGAAGATGTGGGCTTCCCGTGCATCATTCGTCCTTCCTTCACCATGGGCGGCACCGGTGGCGGTATCGCTTACAACCGCGAAGAGTTCGAAGAGATTTGCGAGCGTGGCCTGGATCTTTCCCCTACCAATGAGCTGCTGATTGATGAGTCGCTGATTGGCTGGAAAGAGTACGAGATGGAAGTGGTGCGTGATAAAAACGACAACTGCATCATCGTCTGCTCAATCGAAAACTTCGATGCGATGGGTATCCACACCGGTGACTCGATCACCGTGGCACCGGCGCAAACCCTGACGGATAAAGAATACCAAATCATGCGTAACGCCTCGCTGGCGGTACTGCGTGAAATCGGTGTTGAAACCGGCGGTTCTAACGTCCAGTTCTCAGTCAATCCGAAAGATGGTCGTCTGGTTGTTATCGAGATGAACCCGCGTGTGTCGCGCTCGTCAGCGCTGGCCTCCAAAGCCACCGGTTTCCCGATTGCAAAAGTCGCCGCGAAACTGGCGGTGGGCTTCACCCTTGATGAGCTGATGAATGACATCACCGGCGGTCGTACGCCGGCGTCGTTTGAGCCGTCAATCGACTACGTTGTGACCAAGATTCCTCGCTTCAACTTCGAGAAGTTCGCTGGCGCCAATGACCGCCTGACCACGCAGATGAAATCTGTGGGTGAAGTGATGGCAATTGGCCGCACCTTCCAGGAATCAATGCAGAAAGCGCTGCGCGGTCTGGAAGTCGGTGCAAACGGCTTCGACCCGAAAGTGGATCTGGATGATGCCGAAGCGCTGACCCGCATCCGCCGTGAGCTGAAAGATGCCGGTTCTGACCGTATCTGGTACATCGCCGATGCGTTCCGTGCCGGTATGTCGGTGGATGGCGTGTTCAACCTGACCAACATTGACCGCTGGTTCCTGGTGCAAATCGAAGAGCTGGTGCGCCTGGAAGAGCAGGTTGCGCGTGAAGGTGTTAACTCACTGAACGCCGATTTCCTGCGTGCACTGAAGCGCAAAGGCTTTGCTGACGTGCGTCTGGCAAACCTGGCGGGCGTGGCGGAGAGCGAAATTCGCAAACTGCGTCAGCAGTTCAACCTGCACCCAGTCTACAAACGCGTAGACACCTGTGCGGCTGAATTCTCCACCGATACCGCTTATATGTACTCCACTTATGAAGAAGAGTGCGAAGCGAATCCAAACCAGGATCGTGACAAAATCATGATTTTGGGCGGTGGTCCAAACCGTATCGGTCAGGGTATCGAGTTCGATTACTGCTGCGTGCATGCGGCGCTGGCGCTGCGCGAAGACGGTTACGAAACCATTATGGTGAACTGTAACCCAGAAACCGTTTCAACCGACTACGACACCTCTGACCGCTTGTACTTTGAACCGGTGACGTTGGAAGACGTGCTGGAAATCGTGCGCATCGAGAAGCCTAAAGGCGTCATCGTGCAGTACGGCGGCCAAACCCCGCTGAAGCTGGCTCGTGCGCTGGAAGCGGCAGGCGTGCCCGTGATTGGTACCAGCCCAGATGCGATTGACCGTGCTGAAGACCGTGAGCGTTTCCAGCAGGCGGTTGATCGCCTGAGCCTGAAGCAACCGGCTAACGCCACCGTGGCTACGCTGGAGCAAGCTGTTGAGAAAGCCGCAGGTATCGGTTATCCGTTGGTAGTACGTCCTTCTTATGTACTGGGCGGCCGTGCGATGGAAATCGTTTATGACGAAATCGACCTGAAGCGTTACTTCCAGACCGCGGTTTCTGTTTCCAACGATGCACCTGTACTGCTGGACCGCTTCCTGGATGATGCTGTGGAAGTCGACGTTGACGCCATTTGCGACGGTGAGCGCGTACTGATTGGCGGCATCATGGAGCACATCGAACAAGCTGGTGTCCACTCCGGTGACTCCGCATGTTCATTGCCGGCTTACACGCTGAGCACTGAAATCCAGAACGTAATGCGTCAGCAGGTTGAGAAATTGGCCTTCGAGCTGAACGTGCGCGGTTTGATGAACGTGCAGTTCGCGGTGAAGGACAATGAGGTCTACCTGATTGAGGTGAACCCACGTGCGGCGCGTACCGTGCCATTCGTGTCTAAAGCGACCGGCGTACCTTTAGCGAAAGTGGCTGCACGCGTGATGGCAGGGAAAACCCTGGCTGAGCAGGGCGTCACGAAAGAAATCATTCCACCGTATTATTCGGTGAAAGAAGTGGTGCTGCCGTTCAACAAGTTCCCGGGTGTTGACCCGATTCTTGGCCCAGAGATGCGTTCTACCGGTGAAGTGATGGGTGTCGGCCGTACCTTCGCTGAGGCGTTTGCCAAAGCGATGCTGGGTGCGCAGAGCAACATGAAGAAAACCGGTCGTGCGTTACTGTCAGTGCGCGAAGGCGATAAGAAACGTATCGTCGACCTGGCGGCGAAGCTGCAGAAGTTTGGCTTCGAGTTAGATGCTACACACGGTACCGCTGTGGTGCTGGGTGAAGCCGGTATCAACCCACGTCTGGTTAACAAGGTGCATGAAGGTCGTCCACACATTCAGGACCGTCTGAAGAATGGTGAGTACACCTACATCGTCAATACCACCGCGGGTCGTCAGGCGATTGAAGATTCCAAACTGATTCGCCGCAGTGCGCTGCAATATAAAGTGCATTATGACACCACGCTGAACGGTGGATTTGCTACGGCGATGGCGTTGAATGCCGACCCGACTGAGAAAGTGATTTCAGTGCAGGAAATGCATGCGCAAATCAAAGGTTAATCAATAAGTTGACCGACTGAAAACGGCTCCTCGGGAGCCGTTTTTTTTCGCCTGTTTATCATTGGTTGAATAAGGTTATGTGTGAAAAATCTATTGATTTGACATAGTTTTTATCAGTTGATGCGATAACGGTTACACCTCGGATTATCCGCACAAATTTATAAATACGATCCCGGTAAGCGCACCGTACTATCTTGAGCGCTCATCAATAGAGCGCTCACCTTAACTGGGATATAAAAAATGAAAATGCGTGCTTTCACCCTCAGCGCAGTGGCTGCGTTATTAGTTGCTGCGCCTCTCGCCAGCCAGGCGGAAATTACCCTGCTGAAGCAGGATCCGCAGGCGGGCGATCCACTTAGTCGTCTTGATTTCAAAGTCGGCGGCAGTATTCGTCCTCAGTTCCAGCATCAGGCTGGTGTCAGTGACCAATCGTATAAACGTAACGGCTACGATGGCGGTTCACGTTTCCGTTTCTCCGCTGATTACTACCTGTTTGATGACATCAGCTGGGTCAGCTACTACGAGCTGGGCGTGAACTTCCCGGCCTGGTGGGGTTGGGATCACCACTATGCCGATGGCCAGAACAACACCACGCGCCGCCAGCTGTATACCGGTCTGAAAAGCAAAACCTGGGGTCAGTTGACCTTTGGTCAGCAGAACAGCGTTTACTATGATGTGGTTGGCGCGAAGACCGATATCTGGGACTACGACATGCTGGCTCAGGCACCGGGCAATGGTATCAACGGCGATTACGACGGTTCATACCGTTCACGTAAGATGCTGAAGTACAAAAACACCTTCGGCGACGTCGATGTTTATGCTTCATACCTGTTTGAAGATAACGACTACCTGCCGGGTAATGGCCTGCGTTACAAGCGTAAAGGCGGCGGCTCACTGGGCGTGAACTATCACATCACCAAAGATCTGGCATGGGGCACGGCATGGAACTACACCCGTGCAGATATCCATAACCCAGGCAACGGTGAAAGCAAAGACTATGACCAGAACATCTATGGTACCGCGCTGAGCTGGACCCCGGATAACTGGACGCTGTCTGCCGGTGCGGGTTGGTATCAGAACTTCTCACCGACCAAGAAGAACACCGTAAACAACTACTTCGCAGATGATGCGTGGGGCGTTGAATACTTCGCGGGCTACAAATTCGCTATCGATCAGTATGCGGTTAAATCGATCCAGCCATACTTCATGGGCGACCGTCTGGAGTTCGTCAATGGACGTAACTACAAACGTATCGACAATGGTGTCGGTATCAGCACTAAACTGGATTACGGCTTCCAGGTGGACTACGAATACGTGATCACCTCAAGCACCGACAAATCACTGGGTAACATGAACCTGGTGCGTCTGCGCTACGATTTCTAATCGAAGTGACAACGGCTCATGCGGGAGCCGTTTTTCTTTGTCGCAGACAGTGCGGTTTTCTTTACACTCCATCACGTCAAAGCCTCATTTCGCCCTGAGTTGTAGCGTTCAGCTGGACTAATCTGGCGTCTATTTCCATGTATGGTGGGAAAGTCGGTGTAAAACTCTGTCCAATAACAAAAATGCGGTCGCAAAGGAGCTTTACGCAAATAGCGGGGGCGGCCTATCGACGAAACTTTCGCCTTTACGTATGATGGCGCCAATTTTTTTCCTGTAGGTCTTTTAACATGATTAGTCTGATCGCAGCACTGGCAGCCGATCGCATTATTGGTATGGAAAACGCCATGCCATGGAACCTGCCTGCTGATTTGGCGTGGTTCAAACGTAATACGCTGAATAAGCCGGTGATTATGGGGCGTCTGACCTTTGAATCAATCGGCCGCCCGCTACCGGGACGTTTGAATATTGTGGTGAGCAGCCAGCCTGGCACCCATGACGGCGTGACCTGGGTGACTTCACTGGACGAAGCAGTGAAAGCGGCGGGAGACGTGGAAGAGGTCATGGTGATCGGTGGCGGTCGCATTTACGAACAGATGCTGGCGCGTGCCGATCGTTTGTATCTCACACACATTGATGCCGAAGTCGAAGGTGACACCCAATTCCCGGATTACGAGCCGGATGAGTGGCAATCGACCTTTAGCGAGTTTCATGACGCCGATGCACAAAACTCGCACAGCTACTGCTTTGAGATTTTAGATCGCCGTTGATGTTTATCCCGGTGCGCGTCAATGCGCCCCTGACGAAGACTGTGCCATATCGTCGTAGTGTCGCCATTTCGGCGACCGGGAAATCTCAGCACCATCGATTATGGCGAAAGAAAAAAAGCCCCGCTCAATTTGCGGGGCTTTTTGTTTATGATCTGCGGCAATGGTTAATTGGCCGGGGCATTTATTAATGCATGTCGCTCAATGGCGGATGTGCGCTGGCGGCACTCTCTGCCATCGCCTTTTCGCGGTTGGAGGCCTGCACATAATAGCGTTGTGATTCCCAGTGCAGCAGCGTTAGCGTTCCGCCCCAGCAGCAACCGGTATCCAGTCCGATTATGTGTTCAGGTGTCCCTTTACCTTCCAGCGAAGCCCAGTGGCCAAACACCTGCGTATAGTCGCGGTCGATTTTGGCCGGAACGAGGAACCAGGGTTTCAATGGCGGTGGCGCAGAGTTGGGGGCTTCTTTGCAGATCATATCCAGCTGACCGTTGGGGAAGCAGAAGCGCATACGCGTCAGAGCATTGGTGCTGAAGCGCAGACGTGCCAAACCGCTCAATTCCGGCGTCCAGTTATTCGGCATGTCGCCGTACATTGCATCCAGGAACAGCGGGTAGGTGTCGCTGGCCAGCACGGCTTCAACTTCACGCGCACAGAGTTTTGCCGTGTCGAGATCCCACTGCGGTGTGATACCCGCATGAGCCATCAACAGCTTTTTCTCTTCATCTACCTGTAACAGCGGCTGGCGACGTAACCAGTTGATCAGTTCATCAGCGTCGTGCGCCTCTAACAATGGCGTCAGACGATCTTTAGGTTTGTTACGGCTGATGCCCGCATAAACCGCCAGCAGATGCAGATCGTGATTGCCGAGCACCAGTCGCACGCAATCTCCCAGCGATTTCACATAGCGCAGTACATCCAGCGAACCCGGGCCACGCGCCACTAAGTCGCCGGTGAGCCAAAGCTCGTCTTGCTGCGGATCGAAATCAACCTGCGCCAGCAGCGCACGTAGCTCGTCATAACAGCCGTGAATATCGCCAATCAGGTATGTACTCATTACGTCAGTCCGATCAAAACGCGCCGCCCGGACAGGCCGGGCGGAGGGGGATTAATGTATGTGGGTTTGCACGGCGAGTCGGAACACCGGAATGTCAACGTGAAATTCTTCACCTTCATCGTCGATCATCACATAGTGACCTTGCATGGTGCCCATTGGGGTTTCCAGAATCGCACCGCTGGTGTACTGATACTCACCGCCAGCGGCAATGTGCGGTTGCTCGCCAACCACACCTTCCCCCTGAACTTCAGTCTCACGACCGTTGCCATTGGTGATAAGCCAGTAGCGGCTATGCAGTTGAACGCTATTTCGTCCCAGATTACGTATGGTGATGGTGTAGGCAAACACGTAACGATCCTCGTCGGGCAAGGATTGTGATTCCACATATTGACTCAATACATGAATACAGACGCGGGCCAGTTCACTCATACGCTTATTTCTCCGGGGTTTCAGCCTGATGATTACCCAGCCAGTTCGCCAATTGGCAATACTGCGCCACGGTGACATTCTCAGCACGCAGCGAGGCATCAATGTTCAGTTCATCCAACGCACCCGCAGTAAACATATGTGCAAGGCTGTTACGCAGGGTTTTACGGCGTTGACCAAAGGCTTCAGTGGTGATGCGGCTCAGCAGGCGAATATCGCTCACCGGATAAGGCGGCTCAGGGTAAGGCATCAAACGCACCACGGCGGAATCAACTTTTGGCGCAGGCGTAAAGGATTCGGGTGGAACTTCCAGCACCGGAATCACCTGGCAATAGTACTGCGCCATCACGCTCAGGCGGCCATAGGCTTTACTGCCTGGTCCGGCAACCAAACGGTTTACCACTTCTTTCTGCAGCATGAAGTGCATGTCTTTAATCGAACCAGTATAGCTGAAAAGGTGGAACATCAGCGGGGTCGAAATATTGTACGGCAGGTTGCCAAAGACACGCAGTGGCTGACCTTTCTCCTGCGCCAGCGCCGAGAAATCGAAAGTCATGGCATCTTGCTGATAAATGGTCAGCTTTGGTCCGAGGAACGGATGGGTCTGCAAACGTGCAGCCAGATCGCGGTCCAGCTCTACAACGGTCAGTTCATCGAGGCGTTCGCCCACCGGTTCAGTTAAGGCACCAAGGCCGGGACCAATCTCCACAATCGCTTCTCCCTTCTGCGGGTGAATAGCGGAGACAATGCTGTCGATAATGTACTGATCGTTCAGGAAGTTCTGCCCGAAACGTTTACGGGCAAAATGCCCCTGATGGACGCGATTATTCATTACTGCTCTTGATCATAGTGATGGCGAGATTAAGCGCCGTGATAAAGCTGCCCGGTTCCGCCTTGCCCTGACCGGCTAATTCCAGCGCGGTACCATGGTCGACAGAAGTCCGGATAAAGGGCAGGCCAAGGGTGATATTCACCGCGCGACCAAACCCCTGAAATTTTAGCACTGGTAAGCCCTGATCGTGATACATCGCCAGGACCGCATCAGCATGCTGTAGGTACTTCGGCTGGAAAAGCGTATCAGCCGGTAATGGGCCGGTGAGCTGAATACCTTGCTGACGCAGTTCGTCGAGTGCCGGAATAATAGTATCAATTTCTTCACGGCCCATATGGCCGCTTTCGCCCGCATGCGGGTTCAGGCCGCAGACGAAGATATGGGGATGCGGTAAACCAAATTTCTGCTGTAAATCCTGATGCAGAATCGTAATGACCTCATGCAGACAGTCGCGAGTAATGGCGTCAGCGACATCTTTCAACGGCAAATGCGTGGTCGCGAGGGCGACACGCAGCTCTTCGGTGGCCAGCATCATCACGACGCGATCGCCACCCGCGCGTTCGGCGAAAAATTCGGTATGACCGGTAAACGGAATGCCGGCGTCATTGATAACGCCTTTGTGTACCGGTCCGGTAATCAATGCGGCAAATTCACCGTTGAGGCAACCATCGCAGACACGCGCCAGCGTTTCCAATACGTAATGCCCATTCGCGACGGTTAATTCACCAGGCGTGACCGGCTGAGCAGTATCAACCTGCAGCAGCGTTAACGTACCGGCCTGCTGTGCTTGTGCCGCAACACCCGGTTGGTAATCGCGCAGCGTCAGCGGTAAGCCCAGTTGCTGGGCGCGCTGACGCAGCACATGGCCATCGGCACAGACCACCAGTTCAACTGGCCAGTCGAGCTGAGCCAGTTGAACGGTAATATCAGGACCAATCCCGGCGGGTTCGCCGGGGGTGATCACCACACGATAATTACTGACCATTGCTGTCCAGAATCTTCACGTAAGCACTGGCGCGTTGTTCCTGCATCCAGGTTTGTGCTTCTTCGGCAAATTTACGGTTGAACAGCACACGATAAGCACGCTCTTTCTGCGCCGCATCGGTTTTATCAACCTGGCGGGTATCCAGTAACTGAATCAAATGCCAGCCGAAAGATGAGTGTACCGGCTCGCTGACCTGGCCTTTTTGCAGCTTCAGCAGCGCATCACGGAAGGCCGGATCGTAGATTTCCGGGGTTGCCCAGCCGAGATCGCCGCCCTGATTGGCTGAACCCGGATCCTCAGAGAACTGTTTTGCTGCGGCGGCAAAGGTGGTTTTACCACTTTTGATATCTGCAGCAATTTGCTCGATCTTCGCTTGCGCCTGCGCGTCAGTGAGGATCGGAGAAGGCTTCAGCAGAATGTGACGCGCATGCACTTCGGTGACAGAGATGTTTTTGCTCTCACCGCGCAGGTCGTTCACTTTCAGAATGTGGAAGCCAACGCCAGAGCGGATTGGGCCGACAATGTCACCCTTCTTCGCGGTGCTCAACGCTTGCGAGAACAGGGTAGGCAGCTCTTCAATCTTTGCCCAACCCATGTTGCCGCCTTTCAGCGCTTGCGGATCGGCAGAGTAAGTCACTGCCATTTTGCCGAAATCGGCACCGCTTTTCAGTTGACCAACTAATTGACGCGCCAGCGCTTCCTGATCGTCAACCTGCTGTTGCGTTGGATTTTCTGACAGCGGCAGCAAGATCTGGCTCACGTTCAGTTCGGTACCCTGAGTGTTCTGAGAACCAATCTGCGTTGCCAGCGCATCCACTTCCTGCGGCAGGATGGTGACACGGCGGCGCACTTCGTTATTACGCACTTCAGAGATCAGCATTTCCTGACGGATCTGCGCACGGTAAGCGTTGTAGTTCATTCCGTCATAGGCCAGGCGGCTACGCAACTGGTCCATGCTCATCTTATTTTGTGCGGCGATATTTTGAATGGCCTGATCTAACTGCTGATCGCTGACCTGCAAGCCGGCTTTCTCGCCCATCTGAAGAATGATGGCATCCATGACCTGACGCTCAAGGATCTGATGACGCAAGGTTTTGTCATCAGGTAACTGTTGATGAGCCTGCTGCGCCTGTGATTTCACGGTGCGCATCATGTTATCAACGTCACTTTCCAGTACCACGCCGTTATTCACGACGGCAGCAACTTTATCAACCTCTTGTGGGGCTGCGAACGCAGTGTTAGCGGTGATCGCTACACCAAGAATCAGCATTCTCCAGTTCTTCATACTTTATCCATTGTTGTTTCCGCACTGCGGGATAGCCTGTCAAACATCACAACATCAGAAAGCGCGCTGGTAAGGGATGATGCCCTGACGCAGCATTTCATTGGTGCCTAAGCCATAGTTAGAACTCAGACCACGTAGCTCAATGTTGAATGAGATTTGGTTGTCGTACTTACTGTCGTTGTTTTCCCAGCCGTTGATCTTGCGCTCGTAACCCAGACGAATGGCGTAGCAGCACGAGCTGTACTGCAGGCCTACCAGTTGTTCAGCCGGACGACTGTTGCGGGTATCGTAGTAATAACCGCCGACCAGTGACCAGGCATCAGCAATTGGCCAGCTCGCGGTCGCACCGACTTGTGAAATCCCGTTTTTGTAGATCGGGTTCGTCAGCAAGCTGGCGTTGTTCAACGCTTGTGCCACATATTCCGGACTGCTGTAACGGTAGCTCAACTGCACCATCCGATCCGCATCCTGACGGTATTCCAGGATAGCGTTGCCCTGGGCGACGTTATCGAGGCGGGTGTCATACTGCAGTCCGCCGCGAGCGCCCCAGCGATCGCTGATTTTCCAGTAGGTGTCACCCGCCCACACCAGGCTGCCGGTGTCATCATCATCACTGGTCTGGTTTACACCGGTACGAGACGGGGTAAACGAGTAGATTTGACCTACAGAAACGTTAAAACGTTCAACCAGATCGTTATCATAAATTCGCGTGGTCACGCCGGTTGAGACTTCGTTAGCCGATGCGATGCGATCCAGGCCGCTATAAGTACGATCGCGGAACAGACCGGTGTAGTCGGTTTGCAGCAGAGTCGAGTCGTAAGGATAGATATTGCTCTGGTTACGGTACGGGACATACAGGTACTGCACACGCGGTTCCAGCGTTTGCGTGTAACCCGGCTCCCAATCCATATCGCGGTCAAATATCAGACGGCCATCCACTTTGAACTGTGGCAGAGTGCGGTTGACGGAGCTATCTAATTGGTTACCGTTGCTGGAAATATTAGAGATTTCGTTATTGTTATAACGATCAATATTGTCCTGCTGATAGTGCGTAGCGAGGAATTTTGCTTCGGTATCCAGGCTGGCCCAGCCATTAGACAGCGGTAAGTTTAATGTTGGCTCAATGTGAAGACGCGTTGCTTCAGGCATTTTGCTATTCACGTTAGTGAATTTCACTGCCTGCGCGTAGATGTGGCCATCAAATGGTCCAATATCGTTCTGATAGGCGTTCAGGTCGAGCTGTGGCATGGCACGATAGACGTTAGTCGAATCTGTGTTACCAAATACCTGGAAATCTTTCGTCGACAGCGTGGCGTCCCAGTTGGTATCCGCGTAGCCAAAACTGAATTTCTGCGTCGCATAACCATCAGTGGAGTTGTAGTACTTCGAGTCGAGATCGTTGAAGTAATACGGGTCGCTGACCTTGGTGTAGTTGGCGTTGAAGCGCCAGTGTTGCTCGTAAACGCCAGCATGCTGCCAGTAGAACAGCCAACGGTCAGAGTTATCATTTTCGGCGATGCCACGCACCGCTTTGTCGTTGTCGTACTGCTTATCGGAAGGCAGATAATCCAGTTCCATTAAACCGGAACCAAACACGGTCAGATAGCGGAATTCGTTCTGCAATTGCAGACCACGTTTGCTCATGTAATGCGGCGTAATCGTGGCATCGGCCTGCGGCGCGATGTTCCAGTAATACGGCAGCATAAATTCGAAGCCGTTATTACTACCGTACTTGGCATTCGGGATCAGGAAACCGGAGCGACGGCGATCGCCAATCGGTAACTGCATATAAGGGCTGTAAAATACTGGCACATTGCCGAGTTTAAAGCGTGCGTTCCAAATCTCCGCCACTTCTTCCTGGCGGTCCTGGATCACTTCGGAACCGACGACGCTCCAGCTGTTGGAACCCGGCAAACAGGAGGTAAAGCTGCCGTTTTCCAGAATGGTATAACGGTTATTGCCGCGCAGTTTCATCTGATCGGCGACGCCACGGCCCTGACGGCCCACCATCTGGTAATCACCGTTCCACACGTTGGTGTCTTTGGTGTTCAGATTGGACCAGGCTTTCGGACCTTTCAGGATGACCTGGTTGTCGTCATAGTGCACATTACCCAGCGCATCCACGGTGCGCACTGGCGTTGTCTGTCCATCCTGCTGACGCTGATGCAGTTGCATTTCATCGGCACGTAAGCGGCTGTTGCCCTGCTGCACATCAACATTGCCCGTGAATACCGCGTCATTCGGGTAGTTACCCTTGGCCGAGTCAGAGTTGATGGTGACAGGCAACGAATTGGTGTCGCCGCTGACCAGCGGACGGTTGTAGCTCGGCACGCCCAGCATACATTGCGACATCAGATCGTCGGCGAATGACTGCTGACTGTAGAGCGCTGCACCAATCATGGTTGCCAGCAGGGTAGGTATCTGTTTTTTCATACGCGGTTCGGGATTTCCATGAGAACGGGCATCATGCCGACAATCGGCTCAGAGACTAACTTACTGCCCGGCGTTGTGCCAGTGTTAATCCTTGTCTGATCGCGTTGCTGTTAGGCACTGAAGTAAATGAAAGGTATGATAATGCAATTTTCAGCCGCAAGCATGGCGAATTGAGGAGTTTATGCGCTACTGGGGAAAAGTTATTGGTCTGGCTCTCGGCTTACTTTCCGGAGCAGGCTTCTGGGGCATTGTACTGGGTCTGATCATTGGTCATATGTTTGACAAAGTGCGCAGCGTAAAAGGACAGGGCTATTTCGCCAATAATCAGGCGCGACAGACGCTGTTTTTCAGTACCACTTTTCAGGTGATGGGCCATTTGACCAAGTCAAAAGGGCGCGTCACCGAGGCAGATATCCAGATTGCTTCCTTATTTATGGATCGTATGCAATTACATGGCGATGCCCGCACGGCAGCGCAGCGCGCTTTCCGCGAAGGGAAGCAAAGTGACTATCCGCTGCGAAATAAGTTGCGTGAACTGCGCAGTGCCTGCTTTGGCCGTTTTGATCTGATTCGGATGTTTCTGGAAATTCAGATTCAGGCGGCATTTGCTGATGGTTCGCTGCATCCCAATGAACGCCAGGTGCTGTATGTGATTGCGGAAGAGCTGGGCATCTCGCGGGCACAGTTCGATCAGTTCCTGCGCATGATGGAAGGTGGGCAACAATTTGGTGGCGGTGGCTCCTCATATGGCGGTGCTTATCAACAGGCGAAACGCGGACCGACGCTGGATGATGCCTGTAGTGTGCTGGGTGTAAAAAGCAGTGACGACAGCACCACGATTAAACGAGCCTACCGCAAGCTGATGAGTGAGCACCATCCGGACAAACTGGTGGCGAAAGGGTTACCGCCAGAAATGATGGAGATGGCGAAGCAGAAGGCTCAGGAAATTCAGGCCGCTTACGATTTGATTCGTAAAGAGAAGGGATTTAAATAGTCTGAGACATTGAGCGTAAATTGAAAGGGTCGTCATTAATGACGGCCCTTTTTTATGACCTGCAGATTAAAAATCTGCTGGCTGCTTAAACGTCATGCTATTGCCAAACGCCGGATGGGTAATGGTTAATGACTCCGCGTGCAGTTGCAGACGCGGCGCCATTGCCAGCGCTTCTTCATGAGCATAAAAGCGGTCGCCCAAAATCGGGTGACCCAGCGCCAGTAGATGCACGCGCAGCTGATGCGAGCGCCCGGTAATCGGCTTGAGCAGCACACGCGCACTGTGGCTGGCTTCGTACTCCAGAACCTGATATTCCGTCTGCGCCGCTTTGCCGTTCTCGAAACACACCATTTGCTTCGGGCGATTGGGCCAGTCGCAAATCAGCGGCAGATCGATCAATCCTTCTTCCGCGGCTGGATGACCCCAAACGCGCGCCACATAGTACTTTGACGGCTCACGCTCGCGGAACTGCCGCTTCAACTCGCGCTCTGCGGCTTTATTCAGTGCCACCACGATCACCCCGCTGGTCGCCATATCCAGTCGATGCACCGATTCCGCCTGGGGGAAATCACGTTGAATACGCGTCATCACGCTATCTTTGTGCTCCTCCAGCCGGCCCGGCACCGACAACAACCCGCTTGGCTTGTTGACCACCATAATGTGCTCGTCCTGATACAGAATATGTAGCCAGGGTTCGAGCGGCGGATTGTAGGCTTCCATCAACATGTCGTAGTGGCCTTCAGCAATTATTGGTGCGTGACAACAATCAGACGCAGCGCGTCCAGACGCCAGCCCGCATCACCGAGGCTGACCAGCACCTGTTCGCGATTGCTTTCCAGCGCTTCAACTTCATCATCGCGGATGTTGGGGTTGACCGCTCGCAGCGCTTCAAGACGTGAAAACTCGGCACTCAGCTTCTCATCCGCCTCGACTTTCGCCGCTGCGATGATCGCCTGTGCTTCCGGAATCACCACTTTTTCGGCCTGCGTCAAAATCTCGTGCACTTCCTGCTGTACTGCGTTAACCAGTTTGCTACCGGTATGGCGATTCACGGCATTTAACTGGCGGTTAAAGCTCTCAAACTCCACTTTGCCTGCCAGGTTGTTGCCAGCACGATCCATCAGCAAACGCACCGGCGTTGGCGGCAGGAAGCGAGTGAGTTGCAGGCTTTTCGGTGCCTGCGCTTCAACCACATAGACCATCTCAACCAGCAGCGTACCCACCGGCAGCGCTTTGTTTTTCAACAGTGATAATGCACAGCTGCCGGTATCGCCGGACAGGATCAAATCGAGACCATTACGGATCAGCGGATGTTCCCAGGTGATGAATTGGGTGTCTTCACGCGACAGCGCCTGGTTACGGTTGAAGGTCACGGTGCAGCCGTCTTCCGGCAAACCTGGGAAATCCGGCACCAGCATATGATCGGATGGCGTTAGCACGATCAGGCTGTCACTGCGATCTTCCTGATTGATACCGACGATATCGAACAGATTCAGTGCGAAGTTGACCAGATCAGTGTCGTTATCCTGTTCACCAATCGCATTCGCCAGCGCCTGCGCCGCTTCGCCGCCGTTGGAGTTCAGCTCAAGTAAACGGTCACGACCCTGTTCCAGCTGCGATTTCAGCGTGTCGTGCTGTTTGCGACTCTCTGCAATGAACTCATCCAGCCCTTGCGGGTTCTCTGGCGCGGCAAGGTATTCAATCAGCTTGCTGTATTCGCTGTCATAAATGGTGCGGCCAGTCGGGCAGGTATGTTCAAACGCATCCAGGCCTTCGTGATACCAGCGCAGCAGCACCGCCTGAGCGGTTTTCTCCAACCACGGCACCAGAATCTGGATGTCGTGCATCTGACCGATACGGTCGAGACGACCAATACGCTGTTCCAGCAGGTCCGGGTTAAACGGCAGGTCGAACATCACCAGGCGGCTGGCGAACTGGAAGTTGCGGCCTTCAGAACCGATCTCCGAGCACAGCAGCACCTGTGCACCTTCTTCTTCTGAAGCGAAAAATGCCGCAGCACGGTCACGCTCCAGAATGGATAATCCTTCATGGAACACCGCGGCACGAATACCTTCACGCTCACGCAGCACCTGTTCCAGTTGCAGCGCAGTGGCGGCCTGAGCGCAAATCACCAGCACTTTCTCTTTACGGTTGCTGGTCAGGTAGCCCATCAGCCACTCTACGCGCGGGTCAAAGTTCCACCAGGTACCGCTATCACCTTCAAATTCCTGATAAATCTTTTCCGGATACAGCATGTCACGTGCGCGTTCTTCTGCGCTCTTGCGCGTGCCCATAATACCGGAAACTTTAATCGCGGTTTGATACTGCGCGGGCAGCGGCAAACGAATTTGGTGCAGTTCGCGTTTCGGGAAGCCCTTCACGCCGTTACGCGTGTTACGGAACAGCACGCGGCTGGTGCCGTGGCGATCCATCAGCATCGAGACCAGCTCTTTGCGCGCATCTTCTTTGCCTTCACGATCGCTGTTCGCCACTTGCAGCAGCGGCTCGATGTCCTGCTCGCCGATCAGGTCATTGATCAGGTTCATCTCTTCTTTGGTGATCGCCTGATCGGCCAGCAATGAGCTGACGGCATCAGCCACCGGGCGATAATTCTGCTGCTCAGCCACAAACTGGCTGAAGTCGTGGAAGCGGTTTGGATCGAGCAGACGTAAACGGGCAAAGTGACTTTCCAGGCCCAGCTGTTCCGGCGTTGCCGTCAGCAGCAATACGCCAGGCGTTTTTTCCGCCAGCTGTTCAATTACCTGATATTCACGGCTGGGTGCCTCTTCGCTCCAGGCCAGATGGTGAGCTTCATCGACCACCAGTAAATCCCAGTCGGCATCAGCCAGTAATTCCAAACGTTGCTTATTGCGACGCACGAAGTCTAGCGAGCAGATAATTAACTGCTCGGTTTCGAAGGCGTTATCGCTGTCGTGCTGGGCTTCGGTGTAGCGGTCGTCATCAAACAGGGCAAAGCGCAGGTTGAAGCGGCGCAACATCTCTACCAGCCACTGGTGCTGGAGCGTTTCCGGCACCACGATCAGTACGCGATCGGCACGACCAGCCAGCAGCTGTTGCTGAATGATCATCCCGGCTTCAATGGTTTTACCCAGGCCCACTTCATCCGCCAGCAACACGCGTGGCGCATGACGACGGCCGACATCATGGGCGATATGCAGCTGATGCGGAATCAGGTTGGTGCGCATGCCACGCAGACCGCTGATCGGCAGGCGATACTGCTCGCTCTGGTATTTACGCGCACGGAAGCGCAGGGAGAAACGGTCCATACGGTCGAGCTGACCGGCGAACAGGCGATCCTGAGGCTTACTGAATACCAGTTTGCTGTCCAGCATCACTTCGCGCATCACCACGCCGCTTTCTTCGGTGTCGAGACGCGTGCCGATGTAAGTCATTAATTCGTTATCGTTGCGGACTTCATCGACGCTCATCTGCCAACCTTCGTGGTTGGTGATGGTGTCGCCCGGATTGAAAATCACACGGGTGACGGGAGCATCATTACGGGCATATAGGCGGTTTTCGCCGGTTGCCGGGAACATCATGGTGATCATGCGGGTATCAATCGCCACCACCGTTCCTAATCCCAGTTCACTTTCCGTATCACTAATCCAGCGCTGACCCAGTGTAAAAACCATATATTTTTAGCTCGACTCTCTGACATGCCATAAAGAAGTTCACCTGCACTCAGGCAATACAACACCGCCAAACATGAGTTTGGTCAGGGTGTCTATGCGGTGAGAAACAGGAAGGGCGCTATGGTACTGGATGGCAGGGCATTCGTCACCTGTCAAAAAAGCCCCAGCTGCCCGGTGATAAGTGTAGCAAAGTCATCGCCAACGAAAGGTAAAATTCCATCTGCCACCGGTTGTAACTGCCTGGTGACGTAGTGATCGTAATCGAGCGGCGTGGTGCGCGCTTCCAGCGGTTCCGGGCCAGCGGTCGCCATCACATAGCGTATGGACCCGCCATTTTGGTGCTGCAGCGGACGCTGTAATTTCCGATTTTGCTCATCGGCGAGGCGCGCGGCGCGCACATGGGGTGGCACGTTTTTTTCGTAATCTTTTAACGGGCGGCGCAGACGCTTTTTATAGACCAGTAATTCGTCCAGTTCGCCTGCCAGCAACTGGGCCACGGTCTCGCGGATATAATCCTGCCACGGTTCGCCACGGAAAATTCGGCCATAAAGATTTTGCTGGAACTGCTGCGCCAGCGGCGTCCAGTCGGTGCGCACCGACTCCAGCCCTTTAAACACCAACCGCTCTGTTCCGTCGCTGCGAATCATCCCGGCGTAACGCTTTTTACTGCCCTGCTCGGCACCGCGAATGGTCGGCATCAGGAAGCGACTGAAATGGGTTTCGTACTCTAATTCCAGTGCGCTCTCTAGCCCGTAAGTCTGCTGCAGATGTTGCTGCCACCACGCATTGACCTGTTTAGCCAGACGATGACCAATGGCGGCGGCCTCCGCCTCGCTGTGCGCGCCTTTGAGCCAGACAAAGGTCGAGTCGGTGTCGCCATAAATCACATCAAACCCTTCGGCTTCAATCAGCTCGCGTGTTTGCTGCATGATGGCGTGGCCACGCAGGGTAATAGAAGACGCAAGACGTGGATCAAAGAAGCGACAGGCGCTGGTGCCCAGCACGCCGTAAAAGGCATTCATGATGATTTTCAGTGCCTGTGACAAAGGCTGATTGCCGTCGCGTTTCGCTGCTTCACGCCCTTGCCAAATCTGCTCCACAATCGCTGGCAGGCAATGGGTTTGGCGTGAGAAGCGCGCATGACGGAAGCCGGGCACGGAATCGGCATCGTCTGGATGCGCCAGCCCCTCCACCAGACCGACGGGATCGATCAGGAAGGTGCGAATAATGGAGGGATAAAGGCTTTTGTAATCGAGCACCAGCACCGAATCATACAGTCCGGGCCGTGAGTCCATCACATAACCGCCGGGGCTGGCTTCGGGGGCGACTTCACCGAGGTTAGGCGCCACGAATCCTGCACGATGCATGCGCGGAATATAAAGATGACCAAAAGCCGCCACCGAACCGCCGTGACGATCGACCGCCAGGCCGTTCACCGTGGCGCGCTCCAGCAAAAATGGCATGATGGCGGTGTGCTGGAAAATGCGCGTCACCAGCTCGCAGTCTTTTAGGTTGTACTTCGCCAGCGCGGGTTTGTCATGGGCAAAACGCCAGTTGATCTCTTCCATACGCTGCCACGGGTTGTCGATGTCTTTTCCTTCGCCGAGGAGCTGGCGTGACACCGCCTCAAGACTGAAAGAGGGAAAATCCCAGAACGCGGATTTCAGCGCTTCAATGCCATCGATCACTAATCGTCCTGTGGCTTGTGCGAAGAATACCCCAGGTTTAAAACCGTGCTCACGCCACTCCAGCGCCTGGTTCTGGCGGCCCAGGCGCAGCGGGATGCCGTAGCGGTCAGCGTGTTTCTGCAGGACGCGCAGATCGAACTGCACCACGCTCCAGCCGATGATTACGTCAGGATCGTGGCGAGCGAACCAGGCATTGAGCTGCTCCAGCAACTGCGGGCGGCTATCCACATAGATGAGATCGAAATCGAGCGTGCTGGCATCGCCATTGGGCGGCCCCAGCATGTAAACCTGGCGCTGTCCGCAACCTTCCAGCCCGATGCAATACAGCTCACCGTGTTCCGTGGTTTCAATATCCAGCGAAACCCATTTCAGTTGCGGACGATAATCTGGATGCGGTTTCAGACGTGCATTGACCACGTTATCGCCGCGCACCTCGCCGCTAAACCACACCGGCGCGGTGATAAAACGCTCCATCAAATAGCGCTCTGGCGGGCGGATATCGGCTTCATACACCGCGATGCCATTCTCTCGCAGGCGCTTTTCCAGGTTTTGCAGCTGGCGATTGCTGCGGCAATAGAGCCCAAACACTGGGCGACGGCGAAAATCTTTCAGTTCCAGTGATTGCACTCGGGTATGCCGTTCGTCGCGTATCAGCGCTTCGGTTTGCTGGCGGAACTCTTCTGGAATGAAAGCCACAGACTCCTGCGCCGGTAGCACCAGCCGCTGTGGACCCTCATCAGTTGCCAGCCACAGCACCACTTCGCTGCCGGTTGGGGTATCTCGCCAGTGGCGGGTAAGCAGAAAACCTGCACGCGGTTCGGTCACGTTAACTCCGGGAAATGAATTGCCTGAAGTATATCATGGATGTTTATACAGTGCCTGCGTGTGGCGATAGTGTCAGCACTCTGTCAACATCGTTCTACAATTCTTGCCTTGACGGTTCGGCGCTGGCTCCGGACAATCCAGCCTCTATATTGCGCAGAGGATAGTTATGGAAGCCTGGATTCAACATCTGTTTTCGCAATCGCTGGAGTACGCGCTGATGGCCGTGGCGCTGGTGACCTTCCTTGAGTCGCTGGCGTTCGTGGGATTGCTGTTGCCAGGAACCGTATTAATGGCCAGCCTTGGGGCGCTGGTGGGCAGCGGACAGATTGGCCTTTATCCTGCCTGGGCGGCGGGTTTTGCCGGTTGCCTGATTGGCGACTGGGTCTCGTATGGCATCGGCTGGAAATTTCAGGGGCCATTGCACCGCTGGAAATATCTGAAAAAGTATCAGGGCCTGCTGGATAAAACCGAGCACGCGCTGCATGAACACAGCATGTTTACCATCCTGGTGGGGCGCTTCGTCGGCCCGACGCGGCCGTTGATTCCATTGGCCGCGGGCATGCTGGAGCTGCCGGTGCGCAAATTCCTGCCGCCCAATTTGATTGGCTGTATTCTCTGGCCGCCGGCTTATCTGATGCCGGGTATCCTCGCCGGTGTGGCGATTGATGTGCCACAGGCCGCGCAAGGCGGCAATTTTAAGTGGCTACTGTTGCTGGTGGCGTTGCTGGTGTGGATGGGCTTTTGGCTGATGTGGCGCTGGTGGCGCAGTGGTAAAACCACTGACTGGGCAACGAAATATCTGCCGCAGGCGCGCTTGCGCTGGCTGGCACCGCTGGCCGCTGTTATCGGCGTGGCCGCGTTTATCGCCATTCAGTATCACCCGATGATGCCCATCTTCCGCCATCTGTTGTGGAAGGTGTTCTTCGCTTAAGGCTTTTTCACGCCAAGGATGGCAGCCGCTTCACTCTCTCCACTGATCAAGCTCGCCGTGCTGCCATCCCAATAAATCCGACCATCAACCACCACCAGACTGCGCGGCGCAATTTGCTGAGCGTCTTCCAGGCTATGCGACACCATCAGCAAAGTAATGTTGCGGCTTTCGCACACCGAACGCACCAGTTGCAGCATCTCACCGCGCAGCGCCGGATCGAGCGCAGAGAAGGGTTCATCCAACAGCAGGATTGGCCGATCGCGCAACAGGCAGCGTGCTAAGGCCACACGCTGGCGTTGACCACCAGAAAGCTCCGCGGGCAAGCGGTTCAGCATCTCCGCTAATCCGGTCTGCTCAGCGATGGCGGCCAACTGTTGTTGCTGTTCCCGCGTCAGTTTCAAGCCCGGATGCAAACCTAACCCCATATTTTGCTGCACTGTCAGGTGCGGGAAGAGATTGTTTTCCTGGAACAGCATCGACACTGGCCGTGCAGAGGGCACGCTGCGTGTGTGATCGACGCCATTCATCATCAGGGTTCCCTGGCTCACTGGCAAAAAACCACCGATCAGACTGAGCAAGGTGCTTTTGCCTGCGCCGCTGGGACCAAGGATTGCCAAACGTTCACCCGCCTGGGCTTCAAAACGGAAGCGCATTGGCAGATGCTGGTAAAGGTAAGTGAGGTTATTCAGTGTCAGCATGGCGACCCGGCAGTTTTTCCATCAGGGTAAAGAGTAACAGGCACAGCAGTAACAGCAGCAGTGCCGTCACGGCACCGTCCGCGCCGCGGTAAGCGCCAATTTGCTGGAACAGATAGAATGGCAGCGTACGGAAATCGGCGCTGCCAAACAGTGCCACCACGCCGAAATCACCAATCGACAGTACGCAGGCAAACGCCAGCGCTTGCGCAATGGGCCGCTTCAGCGCGCGCAGTTCAATCAGTTTCAGGCGATGAATACCAGCAATGCCCAGTGAGGCGCAGAGCGGGCTGTAACGGGCGCTGATATCGCGCATCGGGTTTTCCAGCACTTTCATCGCATAGGGGATGGCAATCAGCGCATTGGTGAAGATCACTAAGCCATCGGCACGCTGCGGCAGGCCGATGGTGGCGTTGAACAGCAGGAAAAAGCCGCTGGCCAGCACGATGCCTGGCATCGCCAGAATCAGCATGCCGCTCAGTTCCATCGCCTGTGCCGCCATGTTGCGCTGGCGCTGCCGTAGCTCACGGCTGCTCCATAGCAACATCATCGTCAGTACCACGCACAGCAATCCGGCGCCGAGGGCGATGCGCAGTGAGGTGAAGGTCGCTTGCCATAACGCGGGTTGTTGCAGCGCACCTGCAACACCACCGCGCAAGCCATCAACGATCACCGCAGCGAGCGGCGGCAGTAACAGCAGTAGCGCACAGACAATCAGTAGCGTGTCGCCGATCCGGGCATGCCAGCAATCCTGGGGATCGCGCCAGCCTCGAATATTTTGGCTGCCGGTGGGGATGGCTTTACTGAAGCGCTGGCTTAACAGCACCAGCAGCAGACAACAGCCAAGCTGTAACAGTGCCAGCAGGGCTGCACGGCTGGGATCGTAATCAAAGCTCAGCGCCTGATAGATAGCCAGTTCCAGCGTGGTGGCGCGCGGTCCACCGCCCAGTGCCAACACGGTGGCAAAGCTGGCGAAGCACAGCATAAAAATCAGTGCGGCGGTGGGCAGAATCTGGCGTCGCAGCCATGGCCACTCGACGAAACGAAACTGGTTCCAGCCGCGCAGGCCAAGCTGGGCGGCTAACTGACGCTGCTCACCGGGAATACTTTCCAGCGCCTGCAACAGCATGCGGGTGGCGAGCGGCAGATTGAAGAACACGTGTGCCAGCAGAATGCCCTGCAGGCCATAGGGTGAGAAGTGGTAGTCGAGTCCTGCTAAGGCGCAGAGTTGTGCCAGCCAGCCGCTGCGACCGTAGACACTGAGCAAGCCAAATACCGCAACCAAAACCGGCAAGACCAGCGTCATGGCGCACAGACGCAGCAGCAGCGTGCGCCCTGGAAAGCGACGGCGATACAGCGCGCGTGCCAGCAGAATTGATGGCAGCACCGAGAACAATGCGGACAGCAGCGCCTGCTCAAACGAAAACGCCAGCACGTGATGCAGATAGCTGTCAGTGAGCAAGGCGCGCCAGTCAGTGACGGGCGCGGTCAGCGTTAAGGCACCAAACGCCAGCAGTGCCACTGCGCACAATAGCAGCGCAACGGCACTTCCAGGAATTAACCAGGCTGGCATTAACGGCTAACGGCTTGTTGCCAGGTGCGAATCCAGTCAGCGCGATGATCGGCCACTTCGGCTGAGCGATATTGCAGCGCATTCGCCGGAACGGTCAGCGACTGATAACCGGCAGGCAGATCGCTTTTGATCACCGGATACATCCAGTTGCCAGTCGGAATGGTCTGCTGGAAGGCTGGCGACACCATAAATTGCATAAACTGCTGCGCCAGTTTCGGCTGTTTGCTGCTAGCGAGCTGTGCAGCCACTTCCACTTGCAGATAATGGCCTTCGCTAAACGGCGCAGCGGCGTAGTTATCTTTCTTCTCTTCAATGATGTGATAAGCGGGAGAGGTGGTGTAACTCAGCACCAGATCGCCTTCGCCTTTCAGGAACAGGCCATAGGCTTCGCTCCAGCCCTTGGTGACGGTGACCGTTTTCTGTGCCAGCTTCTGCCAGGCGTCAGGTGCTTTATCGCCATACACTTTTTGCATCCACAGCAGCAGGCCTAATCCCGGTGTGCTGGTGCGTGGATCTTCATAGATCACGCGCCACTTTTCCGGGCTTTCGACCAGTTCTTTCAGGCTTTTCGGTGGGTTCTTCAGCTTGTTTTTATCGTAGACGAAGGCGAAGTAGCCGTAATCGAACGGAACGAAGGTGTCATTATGCCAGCTATCAGGCAGTTGCAATTTACTGGTGTCGATGGTGCTTTTCGCGAACAGGCCGGTTTTTTCGGCGGCTTGCACGAGGTTGTTATCGAGGCCCAGCACCACATCGGCTTTGCTGTTTTTGCCTTCCATCCGCACGCGGTTAAGCAGCGACACGCCATCTTCCAGCGCCACATAGTTCAGTTCGCAGCCGCACTCGGCTTCAAAGGCTTTTTTGACGGCAGGGCCGGGGCCCCAATCTGCAGAGAACGAGTCGTAGGTGTAAACAGTAAGAGCAGGCTTGGCAGCTAACACCGGGGCAGAGACCAACAGCAACGCGGGCAAGACTTTGTTTAACACTTTGCGCTCCTTGAGGAGAAGATAAGGTTGAGTCGCAAAGGATCTGAGTTATCGCTCATCTCAAATCCCTACGCCGGTATGAGCCGGATCAGGTTCGACGGGTTTCTCTCAGCCCAAAACCAGGGCACCCCGTTGAGAACGGCTTATTTTAGACACTTCTGTGACAGCGCGAAAGTGTCACAGCTCCGGTGGCGCAAACCAGGCTGATTTAAAGTCAAACCAGCCGAGCGTGTTGAGCCGCACACCGCGCATACTGCGCTGGCCTTCCAGCAGTAACCAGTGATGGAAGAGCGGATGAACAAAGTCGCTGTTCACCAACTGTTTGCTCCACTCGGCCAGAGGCAAGGCTTTCTGTCGCCACTGTTGTGCATCTGCGTGCCAGTCAATCGGAACGCAGTGATGCATGAGCGGCAATTCGTAGAGCTGCGCAAACAGTGCGTAGTCGAGCGGCAGAGTGAAGTTGACGCTGCCGAGCCAGATGTCACTCTCTCCTTCACCTTCGAACCACTCTTCGTAGCTCAGCTCGCGCGTGATCAGTTCAACGCCCTGTTCAGCCAGCAGCGGGCGCAGGGCGTTAGCAATACCTTCATGCTCAACATGATGGCTATACCAGCTGATGGTCAGTTGCGTTAGCCCATCGGGCTTTTCGGCCGGGGTGAGATCGCGGCGATGGTGCCAGCGCGGTAAGAAACCGTATGCCGGGAACCAGTAGCGCTGATAGCCCACTCCCGCATGGTTGAGCAGGGCAATCGGGTTAAGCAGATAGCTCACCCAGCGGCGAAAATGGGTATCCTTACCACGCTCTGAGCGCTGGTCGAACAGCAGGAAATAGCAGCCTTCTTCCAGACGGCTCTCTTCGGACTTCTCATCGGCGGTTTCCCCCTGCAGCTTAACGCCGGCATACACCAGCTCGTCGCTGATTTCCGGCAGCACCCAAATCGACACGTCATCAATCAGCGCGCGATAGCCAAAATAGTCATCAAAGGCGGCAATTTTCAGCTGCGTCTGCTGATTGCGTACCACACTGTAGGGGCCGGTGCCGATGGGTTGACGGGCAAAATGGCGCAACGTCGGCCACTCACGCGGCAGGATCATGGCGCTGACGCTGGCCAGCAGCCAGGGCAGCCAGTCATCAGGCTGCGCCAGATGAATATCCAGTGTCCAGGGCGCGGGAGAGTGCAGTTTATCAATATGTGAGAACAGCGGCTGACTGCGTACACGTTCCAGTGAGGCGATGATGTCTTCCATCTCCAGTTCGCGGCCGTGGTGGAAGCGAATCGCGGGTCGTAAAAAGAAACGCCAGTGGAGCGGGGAGGTTTGTTGCCAGTGGTGGGCGATATCCGCTTCGATTTCCCCCTTTTCCTCATTTATTCGCGTCAGGCCGTTAAAGATTTGTCGCGCCAGATGGTTTTCCGAACGACGCAGCGGCGAGCCAGGCAGCAGATTAGGCAGCGGGCGGTAATAGAGCACGCGCAGGATATGTTTGCCCTGACGGAAACTACGCCCGAGATGGGCCGCAATCATCTGCCGCACCTGATTCTTATCGCCCACCAGTTGCACCAACTGTTCGATGCGGTCCTGCTCCAGTAAATCTTCCGCGCGCTGTTGCTGGAGTGCCAGGCCAGTGTAATTGAAGCTCAGACTAGAACGCTTGCCGCGCCCGGCTTCTGCCTGCCAAATCAGCCAGCCCGCCTCCTGCATGGCATTTAGCAGATTGCGCATATGGCGTCGCGAACAGTGCAGCCGTTCAGCCAGATCGCTTAAGGTGGTTTCCTGGTCCAATCCCTGGCAGCTTTGCCATAGGCGGATGAACTGCTGTTGCAGTCGCGCAGAGGACATAAAAGGGGAACTCCTTCTCAGAATCGCTCAGTTTTTCCTGCCCCATATTAGAGGCATACTGCCAGGTAATGGAAGAGCGGGAGGCATTCAGCAATGAATGGCGCTCTGCCAGCGGTTCCGCCGACGTGGAGCCTTTTCTGAGTAGGGTGCATTTCACCGCCAGCAGCGTTTTCTCTGCTGGCTTTTTTCGTTTTGCTGTGAAATCTTCTACCCTCTTTGTCTTAGCCTCATTTCTCCGCAAAGGGATTTCTGCATGAAATCGCTGTTAACGCGCCAGCGTCGTCTCAACCCGGTTTATCTCTCTTTTATGGCGGTGTCGTTTATGACCGGCGTCGCCGGTGCACTACAGGCGCCCACGCTCAGTTTATTTTTGACGCGCGAAGTGCAGGTGCGACCGTTTTGGGTTGGGCTGTTTTTTACCATTAACGCGATTGCCGGGATCGTGATTAGCCTCCTAATGGCGAAGCGTTCGGACAATCGTGGCGATCGTCGCAATCTGATTCTATTTTGCTGCCTGATGGCGGTACTGAATGCGCTGCTGTTTGCCTTTAATCGTCATTACCTGACGCTGATCAGCGTGGGGGTGTTGCTATCGGCACTGGCCAGCGTGGCAATACCGCAGATATTTGCGCTGGCACGGGAATATGCCGATCAGTCGGCGCGTGAAGTGGTGATGTTCAGCTCGGTGATGCGTGCGCAACTGTCGCTGGCGTGGGTGATTGGCCCGCCGCTGTCGTTCGCCTTAGCCCTCAATTATGGCTTCGTGACGCTGTTCTGCGTAGCGGCGGCGATCTTCCTGCTCAGTATGCTGTTGATTTGGCGTACTCTGCCATCGGTACCGCGCGTGGCCGCGACGCCAGAGCAGGTATTGACCCAGCTCAGCCCGTGGAAAGATAGCCAGGTGCGGATGCTGTTTATCGCCTCCGTGGTGATGTGGGCGTGCAACACCATGTATATCATCGACATGCCGCTGTATATCAGCTCAACGCTGGGGCTGCCGGAAAAGTTGGCGGGATTATTAATGGGGACGGCGGCAGGGCTGGAGATTCCTATCATGCTGCTGGCTGGGCACTATGCCAAACGCTTTGGTAAGCGCAAGTTGGTGCTGTTAGCGCTAGTGGCGGCGATCCTGTTCTATCTCGGACTGGTGTTGTTCAAGTCGCGCACGGCATTGATGGTGCTGCAGCTGTTCAACGCGGCGTTTATAGGTATCGTCGCCGGGATTGGCATGTTGTGGTTTCAGGATCTCATGCCGGGACGCGCGGGCGCGGCGACCACGATGTTTACCACTTCGATATCGACCGGTTTGATTATTGCGGGATTGATACAGGGCACGCTGAGCGAGCGCTTTGGCCATGAATCGGTGTATTGGCTGGCATTAGCGATGGCGGTTGTGGCGCTGGGGCTGGCGTCGCGCGTGCGTGATGCCCAATAAATATAAAGTCGCCAGCAAAGGCGACTTGACAGGCATTCAGGGCGAATCTCTTCGGTACGCATTGAAGCGCACCGAAAAGGGCATTAACGCAGGAATGATGGCTGAGTGGTCTCGTAGTTGGAGATGGACGCTTCGTGTTGCAGCGTCAAACCAATGCTGTCGAGTCCGTTAATCATGCAGTGACGGCGGAAGCTGTCGATTTCAAAGCTGTAGGACTTATCACCCGCCGTGACGGTCTGGGCTTCCAGATCCACGGTAAAGGTCACGCCTGGCTGCGCGGCCACCAGTTTGAACATCTCATCCACTTCTTCATCGCTCAACTTCACCGGCAGCAACTGGTTGTTGAAGCTGTTGCCATAGAAAATATCCGCGAAGCTTGGTGCAATCACCACATGGAAACCGAAGTCGGTCAGCGCCCACGGTGCGTGCTCACGTGATGAGCCGCAGCCGAAGTTTTCACGCGCCAGCAAAATGCTGGTGCCTTTAAATTCCGGCTTGTTCAGCACGAAACCTGGGGTTGGCACGGTGCCCGCATCATCTTCAAAACGCCAGTCGTGGAACAGGTGCGCGCCAAAACCGGTGCGCGTCACTTTTTGCAGGAACTGCTTTGGAATGATGGCATCGGTATCGACGTTTGCGGCATCCAGTGGCGCTACAATGCCAGTGTGTTGAGTAAATTTGTTCGCCATGGCTTAAGCTCCCTGAGTCAATTCACGAATGTCGGCAAAACGACCGGTTACTGCCGCCGCTGCAGCCATCGCCGGGCTCACTAAGTGAGTGCGGCCGCCACGGCCCTGACGACCTTCAAAGTTACGGTTACTGGTGGAGGCACAACGCTCGCCTGGGTTCAGACGGTCATTGTTCATCGCCAGACACATGGAGCAACCTGGCAGACGCCATTCAAAACCCGCTTCCAGGAAGATTTTGTCCAGACCTTCGGCTTCGGCTTGTGCCTTCACTGGGCCTGATCCAGGGACGACCATGGCAACAACGCCAGGGGCGACTTTGCGGCCTTTAGCGATGGCTGCCGCAGCGCGCAAATCTTCAATTCGTGAGTTGGTGCAGGAGCCGATAAAGACTTTGTCGATAGCGACTTCAGTCAGTTTGATACCCGGCTGCAAATCCATGTACGCCAAGGCTTTCTCAGCAGAAGCACGTTCAACCGGATCGGCAAAGGACTGAGGATTTGGGATCGCCTGATCAACCGCCATCACCTGGCCTGGGTTGGTGCCCCAGGTCACCTGCGGAGCAATATCGGCCGCGTTCAGGGTGACAATGGTGTCAAATTTGGCATCGCTGTCGGACTTCATCGTACGCCAGTAAGCGACGGCTTCATCCCACTGCTCGCCTTTCGGTGCGAACTGTTTGTCTTTCAGGTAAGCGAAAGTGGTGTCATCCGGTGCGACCAGACCCGCTTTCGCACCCATTTCAATCGCCATGTTACACAGCGTCATACGGCCTTCCATGCTCAGCGCTTCAATCGCTGGGCCACAGAATTCGACAACGTGACCGGTACCGCCGGCGCTGCCGGTTTTACCGATAATCGCCAACACGATATCTTTGGCCGTAATGCCTGGTGCCGCTTCACCCAGCACTTCAATCTTCATGGTTTTGGCACGGCCCTGCTTCAGGGTCTGGGTGGCAAACACGTGTTCAACTTCGGAGGTACCGATACCGAATGCCAGCGAGCCGAATGCGCCGTGGGTGGCGGTATGGGAATCGCCGCAGACGATGGTCATGCCCGGCAGTGTCATCCCTTGTTCAGGTCCGATAACGTGCACGATGCCCTGGAACGGGTGATTCAGGTCATATAACTGAATGCCGAACTCAGCACAGTTCTTGATCAGCTCTTGCATCTGAATACGCGCCATCTCACCCGACGCGTTAATGTCTTTGGTCTGGGTAGAAACGTTGTGATCCATGGTGGCGAACGTCTTCGACGGCTGGCGTACTTTGCGGCCGTGCGCACGCAGGCCATCGAAGGCCTGCGGTGACGTCACTTCATGGATCAGATGGCGATCGATGTACAGTAACGGGGTTTCGTTAGGTGCTTCGTGGACGACATGTGCATCAAATAACTTCTGGTATAAGCTTTTCATTTTATTATTTTTCCTCAGCGATAAAATCGGCAATGATGCTGCCCATTTCATCTGTGCTCACAGCTGGGCCGTTACCGGCTAAATCGCGGGTACGATGGCCCGCTTCCAGCGCACGGCTGACCGCACGCTCGATACTGTCTGCGGCTTCACCTGCATTCAGGCTAAAGCGCAACAGCAGAGACAACGAGAGAATCTGTGCAATCGGGTTGGCAATGTTCTGACCGGCGATATCTGGCGCAGAACCGCCCGCAGGCTCATACAAACCGAAACCTTCTTCGTTCATGCTGGCAGAAGGCAGCATGCCCATGGAACCGGTGATCATTGCACATTCGTCTGACAGGATGTCACCGAACAGGTTAGAACAGAGCAGCACGTCAAACTGTGATGGATCTTTAATCAGCTGCATGGTGGCGTTATCGATGTACATGTGGCTCAACTGCACATCCGGATAATCTTTTGCCACTTCGTTGACGATCTCACGCCACATCACAGAGGTTGCCAGCACGTTAGCTTTATCCACTGACGTCACTTTGTTACGACGCTTGCGTGCGGCTTCAAAGGCGTTGCGCGCAATACGCTCGATCTCGAAACGGTGATACACCTCGGTATCAAATGCACGCTCATGCGGACCGCTACCTTCGCGACCTTTTGGCTGACCGAAATAGATACCGCCGGTTAATTCACGCACGCACAGGATGTCGAAACCGCGTGCGGCGATGTCACTGCGCAGTGGGCAAAACGCTTCCAGACCTTTATATAAGGAAGCGGGGCGCAGATTGCTGAACAGCTTAAAGTGTTTACGCAGCGGCAACAGTGCACCACGCTCAGGCTGACCCGCCGGCGGCAGGTGTTCCCATTTTGGACCACCAACAGAGCCGAACAGAATCGCATTGGCTTGCTCAGCACCGGCCACGGTGGCAGGCGGCAGCGGTTCACCGTGACGATCGATGGCGATACCGCCAACATCATATTCGCTGGTGGTGATACGCATGTCGAAGCGTGCGCGAATTGCATCGAGAACTTTGATGGCCTGCGCCATCACTTCCGGGCCGATTCCGTCGCCTGGCATTACCGCAATATGATAAGACTGAGTCATAGTTACACCGTTTCCTTCTGATCTTTAAATTTACGCTGCAATTCTTTTTCTACCTGTTTGGCGCGCCAGATGTTGTTCAGGGCGTTCACCATAGCCTTGGCAGAAGATTCGACGATATCGGTCGCCAGGCCAACGCCATGGAATTTACGACCGTTGTAGTTCACCACGATATCAACCTGGCCCAGCGCGTTCTCGCCGTGGCCTTTCGCCGTCAACTTGTAGTTCACCAGCTCGGCTTCAAAGCCGGTGATGCGGTTGATGGCCTGATATACGGCATCCACCGGGCCGTTACCGGTCGCGGCATCGGCTTTGGTCTCTTCGCCACAGCCCAACTGCACAGACGCGGTAGCAGTCACGCTGGAACCGGTCTGCACATTGAATTCGTTCAGTTGGAAATACTCTGGCTCTTCATTCTGTTTGTTGATGAAGGCCAGCGCTTCCAGGTCGTAATCAAATACCTGGCCTTTCTTATCGGCCAGTTTCAGGAAGGCATCGTACAAAGCATCAACATTGTAGTCGGAGTCTTTGTAGCCCATCTCTTCCATGCGATGTTTTACCGCAGCGCGGCCTGAACGTGAGGTCAGGTTTAACTGGATTTTATGCAGGCCGATGGATTCCGGGGTCAGGATTTCGTAGTTCTCGCGGTTCTTCAACACGCCATCCTGATGGATACCGGAAGAGTGGGCGAAAGCACCGGTGCCGACGATCGCTTTGTTGGCCGGAATCGGCATGTTGCAGATTTGGCTGATCAACTGGCTGGTGCGGTAGATTTCCTGATGATGAATATTGGTGTGCAGATTCATGATCTGCTGACGGGTTTTAATCGTCATGATCACTTCTTCCAGCGCACAGTTACCGGCACGTTCACCCAGGCCATTGATGGTGCCTTCAACCTGACGTGCACCCGCTAACACCGCTGCTACGGCATTGCCGGTTGCCATGCCTAAATCATCATGGGTGTGAACGGACAAAATGGCTTTATCGATGTTCGGTACACGTTCGCGCAGCTGGCTGAAGATGTTGGCGTACTCGTGCGGTAAGGTGTAGCCGACCGTATCCGGGATGTTGATGGTGGTCGCGCCGGCGTTAATCGCGGCTTCTACCACGCGGCACAGATCGTCAATCGGTGTACGACCGCCGTCTTCGCAAGAGAACTCAACGTCATCGGTGTAGTTGCGGGCACGTTTAATCGAGGCTACCGCGCGGTCAATCACATCAGGCAACGTACTGCGCAATTTGGTGGCGATATGCATTGGCGAAGTGGCGAGGAAAGTATGAATGCGGAATGCTTCAGCCACACGCAAGGCCTCGTAGGCGGCATCAATATCCTTATCCACACAACGAGCCAGGGCGGCAACGCGGCTGTTTTTCACCGAGCGCGCGATGGTCTGCACCGATTCAAAATCGCCAGGCGAAGAGATAGGGAAACCGACTTCCATTACATCCACGCCCATACGCTCCAGCGCCAGGGCGATCTGCAGTTTTTCTTTAACACTCAGGCTGGCCTGTAATGCCTGCTCGCCGTCGCGCAGAGTGGTATCGAAAATAATAACTTGCTGGCTCATGGTCATCTTCCTTTTGCTTTAACTCAACTTCGCCGGTGTAACGAGCATAAAAAAACCCGCGCATCGGCGCGGGTTCTTTAAACTTCTTCAGGTTCGAATCAGTGATTGATTCCACCCACAAGTCTACCGCGCAAACTGAATGCGTTTAGTAGTAGACCGAGTAGGCGGAAAGAATGAAACATGAATCAAACCTCGTAAATTTTGTGCTGCACATATTGATACTGGGATTGCTGCGGGAAGTCAACCCTAAGTGAAAGGGTATTTCTTTTGTCGGTTAAGGGTGATCTGCTGCGAATATCCCGCTATACAGAGCTTTGGCATTAATTAGCTGCATGCATAATGGCTTAAACAGCCTAAAAAAAATTTTATAAAAGCGAATTAATTCTAATGCATTGAATTTAATGGGTTTATCTGGGTTTTCGATACAATCATAAAAACAAGATTTGGCGGGTTGCTTAGCACAATGTCATGCAAGAAGCGGATTTTGAAGTTAATCACGCCAGAAAGTAATATTCAGGAAAAATTGTGGGCTAACCGGCCAGGCAATATGAAAATCATATTTCTTAGAACACGCTGCAAATAATCATGAAACCAGCATTTTCATCTGTGGTTGTGGGATGGCATTAGTTTAATCCTCGCGAGCGATTATCACGTGTCAGTGCCTTTTGTGCCGAAATAAGCCTGTCGCAGCGTCCTGTCGTTTGCAGGCCGGGTTTTCTGCGGTTATGGTAATCGACCTACTCTTAAAAGAATCAACTCAAGTAGATTCCCTGTACCTGGAAGGCAGAAATGAATTCTGTCATCTGAGCATAAACATAAGGTTTTGATCTTAACTGGCGAATACGGGGCTGGGTGCCAGTGGCGCAGGGGCAATGCGCGCCACGGGATCCGGTTCCTCAAGCCTGGAGGCAGAAAATGGAGATGTTGTCAGGAGCCGAAATGGTCGTCCGTTCGTTAATCGATCAGGGCGTTAAGCAGGTATTCGGCTATCCGGGCGGAGCAGTGCTCGACATTTACGATGCGCTGCAAACGGTCGGTGGTATTGACCACGTATTAGTGCGTCACGAGCAAGGCGCAGTGCATATGGCTGATGGTCTGGCACGCGCGACCGGCGAAGTCGGCGTGGTGCTGGTCACCTCAGGTCCAGGCGCAACCAATGCCATTACCGGTATTGCGACGGCCTACATGGATTCGATTCCGATGGTGATTCTGTCGGGTCAGGTGCCGTCTTCACTGATCGGCTACGATGCGTTCCAGGAGTGCGACATGGTCGGGATTTCCCGTCCGGTGGTCAAACACAGCTTCCTGGTGAAAAACGCCGAAGAGATCCCAACCGTGCTGAAAAAAGCCTTCTGGCTGGCAGCAAGCGGCCGCCCAGGCCCGGTGGTGATCGACCTGCCAAAAGACATTCTTAACCCAGCGAACAAACTGCCGTACGTCTATCCTGAGTCGGTCAGCATGCGCTCTTATAACCCGACGATTCAGGGGCATAAAGGACAGATTAAGCGTGCACTGCAAACGCTGCTGGCCGCGCATAAGCCGGTGATTTATGCCGGTGGCGGTGCGATTATGTCAGGCTGTGAGGCGGAGCTGCTGCAGTTAGCTGAACAGCTGAATATTCCGGTCACCATGTCACTGATGGGGCTCGGCGTGTTCCCTGGCACGCATCGCCAGAGTGTAGGCATGCTGGGCATGCACGGTACTTACGAAGCCAACATGACCATGCACAATGCCGATTTGATTTTCGGCATTGGTGTGCGCTTCGATGATCGTACCACCAACAACCTGGCAAAATATTGCCCGAACGCCACCATCATGCATATCGACGTCGATCCGACCTCGATTTCCAAAACCGTCAGTGCCGATATCCCCATTGTGGGTGATGCGAAGCAGACGCTGTCGCAGATGCTGGAACTGCTGGCGCAAAGCGATGCGAAGCAAGAGCTGGATAGCCTGCGCGACTGGTGGCAGACCATTGATGGCTGGCGTAGCCGTAAGTGCCTGGAATTTGATCGCACCAGCGACAAGATCAAACCGCAAGCGGTTATCGAAACCATTTGGCGTCTGACTAAGGGGGATGCGTACGTTACCTCTGACGTCGGTCAGCATCAGATGTTCGCCGCGCTCTATTATCAGTTTGATAAGCCGCGCCGCTGGATCAACTCCGGTGGCCTTGGCACCATGGGCTTCGGCTTACCGGCTGCACTGGGCGTGAAAATGGCGCTGCCGGATGAAACCGTCATCTGCGTGACCGGTGATGGCAGTATTCAGATGAACATCCAGGAACTGTCGACTGCGCTGCAGTACGATTTGCCGGTACTGGTACTGAACCTTAACAACGGTTTCCTCGGTATGGTGAAACAGTGGCAGGATATGATTTATTCCGGCCGCCACTCGCAATCCTACATGCAATCTCTGCCTGACTTTGTGCGTTTAGCCGAAGCCTACGGACACGTGGGTATTTCCATCGCGCATCCCGCTGAGCTGGAAGAGAAGCTGCAGCTGGCATTGGATACCCTGGCGAAAGGGCGTCTGGTGTTTGTTGATGTGAATATCGACGGCAGCGAGCACGTTTACCCGATGCAGATTCGCGGTGGTTCGATGGATGAGATGTGGCTGAGCAAAACGGAGAGGACTTAATTATGCGTCGTGTGTTATCGGTATTGCTGGAAAATGAATCCGGCGCATTGTCTCGCGTGGTGGGCTTGTTCTCACAGCGCGGCTACAACATCGAAAGCCTGACCGTTGCGCCAACCGACGATCCCACGCTGTCACGCATGACCATTCAGACGGTCGGCGATGAAAAAGTGCTGGAGCAGATTGAAAAGCAACTGCACAAGCTGGTAGACGTGTTACGTGTCAGCGAGTTAGGGCAGGGTGCTTACGTTGAACGTGAAATCATGCTGGTGAAGATTCAGGCAAGCGGGTATGGCCGTGAAGAAGTGAAGCGCAGCGCGGAAATTTTCCGTGGCCAGATTATCGATGTGACGCCAACGCTGTACACGGTTCAGCTGGCAGGCACCAGCGATAAACTCGACGCCTTCCTTAACACGGTGCGCGATGTTGCTGAGATCGTTGAAGTGGCGCGATCAGGGATTGTGGGCGTGTCACGTGGCGATCGTGTGATGCGTTAATTCCGCAGAGTTATCATCCTGCTTCAAAGCTAACCCGGCGTAATGCCGGGTTTTTTTATTTAATGCGCTTGTGAGTGCTGCCCGATAAAAGCGGTTGCTCAGCGTAGTGTTCTGCGGTTAGATGTTACAAATGTTTTACCCATAGCTACTCTGCGGACATTTGCCCAGCCCTGGCTTATCAGAATTAAGGTGTCATCGTGAAACTGGATGAAATTGCGCGCCTGGCGGGCGTGTCGCGCACCACGGCCAGCTACGTTATTAATGGCAAAGCGCGGCAGTATCGTGTCAGCGACAAAACCGTCGAAAAAGTGATGGCGGTGGTGCGTGAACATAATTATCACCCCAATGCTGTTGCGGCAGGCCTGCGCGCCGGGCGTACGCGTTCAATTGGTCTGGTGATCCCGGATCTTGAGAACACCAGTTACACGCGCATTGCCAATTATCTGGAGCGCCAGGCACGTCAACGTGGCTATCAGCTGCTGATTGCCTGCTCGGAAGATCAGCCTGACAATGAAATGCGCTGTATTGAACATCTGCTACAGCGCCAGGTGGATGCGATCATCGTTTCCACCTCACTGCCGCCAGAACACCCGTTTTATCAGCGCTGGATCAACGATCCGCTGCCGATTATCGCGTTGGACCGCGCGCTGGATCGTGAACACTTCACCAGTGTGGTCGGTGCCGATCAGGACGATGCGCATGCACTGGCGGCTGAATTGCGTCAGCTTCCGGTGAAAAACGTGCTGTTCCTTGGTGCCTTGCCTGAGCTTTCAGTCAGTTTCCTGCGTGAAATGGGCTTCCGCGATGCGTGGAAAGACGATGAACGTACGGTGGATTACCTCTACTGCAACAGCTTTGATCGCGCTGCGGCTGCCTCACTGTTCGAGAAATACCTCGAAGATCATCCGATGCCGGATGCGTTGTTTACCACTTCATTCGGTCTGCTTCAGGGCGTGATGGATATCACCCTGAAGCGTGATGGCCGCCTGCCCACTGATCTGGCTATCGCTACCTTTGGCGACCACGAATTACTGGACTTTTTAGAGTGCCCGGTACTGGCGGTGGGGCAGCGTCATCGCGATGTCGCCGAGCGCGTGCTGGAATTAGTTTTGGCCTCGCTGGATGAACCGCGTAAACCGAAGCCGGGATTAACCCGTATTCGCCGCAATTTATTCCGTCGTGGCCAATTAAGCCGACGTACGAAATGAAATCGCGGGCAGATCGCTGCCCGCACTTATTAATCATCCAGATATTTTTCTGCCATAGGACTGGGGTAAAAAAGCGTAAATAGTCACCACTTTCCCTAACGAATTAACTGCGCTGAATTTTCTTATTTGTTTACATCTTCAGCAGTGACGTGTAGCAGAGCTGGCGCGATGGTGCTGGGCTTCCTTTCAGAAATCCCCTAAAATGCAGCCGCTGTCGCATATCCCGGGATAATTATCTTTTGCGATTAAAACGCTTTATTTTTCGCCATTTTTCAAATCGTGAAAATTTTTATTCCATTATTCATCAGGTTAATTTCTTATTTTGCCAATCATTCCCTTTAATTGCCCTCCATTAAATAATTCTCACCCTTGTAAAGAGTGATATTCACTTGTCGTTGCGGCTTGACAAGGATTTCATAGGCTCCGTAAACTCGTTTCGTGGTAAAAAGTGGGATAAAGTGGTGAAAACGGGTGATTGGGGGGTAGGACTGACATGTTCCGAGGAGCAACGTTAGTCAATCTCGACGGCAAAGGCCGATTGGCGGTACCAACACGCTATCGTGAATTGCTTGTCGCGGAGTCTCAGGGGCAAATGGTGTGCACCATTGACCTCCACCAGCCATGTCTGTTGCTTTATACCCTGCCCGAATGGGAAATCATCGAGAAAAAACTGGCGCGCTTATCCAGCATGAATCCGAACGAGCGTCGCGTGCAGCGACTGCTGTTAGGACATGCCAGTGAATGCCAGATGGATAATGCAGGTCGTTTGTTGCTGGCGAATACGCTACGGCAACATGCGAGCCTGACCAAAGAAGTGATGCTGGTTGGACAGTTCAATAAGTTTGAGCTGTGGGATGAACAGACCTGGTATCAACAAGTTAAGGACGATATTGACGCAGAACAGTCGGCTCAGGAGCCTTTATCTGAGCGGTTGCAGGACTTGTCGCTATAGCTATGCAGGATAATTTTAAACACACCACAGTGCTGCTGGATGAGGCGGTTAACGGCCTCAATATCAGGGAAGACGGCATTTACATTGACGGCACTTTTGGGCGCGGCGGTCACTCACGTCTGATCCTTTCGCAACTGGGCGAGAAGGGGCAGTTACTGGCGATCGATCGCGATCCGCAAGCCATAGCCGCCGCAGCTGAAATTCAGGATCCACGTTTTTCGATTGTGCACGGACCCTTTTCGGCGCTGGCAGAGTATGTCGAAGCGCGTGGTCTCACTGGCAAGATCGATGGCGTATTGCTCGATCTTGGCGTGTCATCACCGCAGTTGGATGACGCAGAGCGCGGTTTCTCGTTTATGCGTGATGGGCCGCTGGATATGCGTATGGACCCGACACGGGGCCAGTCTGCGGCCGAGTGGCTGATGAACGCCGAGGAAGCCGATATCGCCTTCGTCATCAAGACCTACGGTGAAGAGAAGTTTGGCAAACGTATCGCACGCGCCATCGTCGAGCGCAATCGTGAACAGCCAATGACGCGCACCAAGGAATTAGCCACTGTGATCGCTGCTGCGATGCCAGTGAAAGACAAGTTTAAGCATCCGGCTACGCGCACCTTCCAGGCGATTCGTATCTGGATCAACAGCGAACTGGAAGAGATCGACACCGCGCTGAAAGGGGCAATGTCGGTGCTGGCACCTGGCGGTCGTTTATCGGTTATCAGCTTCCACTCGCTGGAAGATCGATTGGTCAAACGCTTTATGCGCGATCAGAGCCGTGGCCCGCAAGTTCCAGCGGGTATTCCAATGACCGAAAGCCAGCTTAAAGCGCTGGGCGGACGTGAGCTGAAAACCTTAGGCAAGCTGATTCCGGGCGAAGCGGAAGTTAACGAGAACCCACGCGCGCGCAGTTCGGTACTGCGAATTGCTGAGAGGACCGCGACATGATTGGCAACGAGCGACACAGCCTGCCTGGCGTCATCGGCGGTGACCTGCTGCGATTCGGCAAGATCCCGGTGTTGCTACTGATTGCGGTGCTTGTGTCCTCGGTGTTAGTGGTCACCACCACACACAAAACGCGCCTGTTAACGGCGCAGCGCGAACAGTTGGTTTTAGAACGTGATGCGCTCGATATCGAGTGGCGTAACCTGATTTTGGAAGAGAATGCGCTCGGCGATCATAGCCGGGTTGAGCGAATAGCAACCGATAAGCTGCAGATGCAGCATGTTGATCCTTCACAGGAAAATATCGTGGTGCAGAGATAAATAAGGAATCGCAGACCTCAATGAGCGGCGCAGGCAAAACGCTGAAGTTAAAAAAACAGGAAGATAAGGCCAGCTTTATAAGCTGGCGTTTTGCGTTGCTGTGCGGCTGTATTTTACTGGCTTTGGGCGGATTGCTGTCACGCGTGGCGTGGTTACAGGTCATCAGCCCGGATAAACTGGTGAAAGAAGGGGATTTGCGTTCGCTGCGGGTGCAATCTGTTCCTACTGCACGTGGCATGATCAGCGACCGTGCTGGTCGTCCATTGGCTGTCAGTGTACCGGTGAATGCCATCTGGGCTGACCCTAAAGAACTGATGGAACATGGCGGTGTGTCACTCGACAGCCGCTGGAAAGCCCTCTCAGATGCCTTATCTATCCCACTCGATCAACTCGCCGCGCGCGTGAATGCCAATCCCAAAGGGCGCTTTATCTATCTGGCGCGCCAGGTGAACCCGGCCATTGGTGAGTACGTCAAAAAACTCAAGTTACCTGGCATTTATCTGCGTGAAGAGTCGCGCCGCTACTATCCAGCGGGTCAGGTCACTGCGCATCTGATCGGCTTTACCAACATTGATGGCCAGGGCATTGAGGGCATCGAAAAGAGCTTCGACAAGTGGCTGACCGGTGCGCCAGGCGAGCGTACGGTGCGTAAAGATCGCTATGGTCGCGTGATCGAAGATATCTCCTCCGTGGACAGCCGCGCGGCGCACAACCTGACGCTCAGTATCGACGAGCGTTTGCAGGCGTTGGTTTACCGCGAATTGAACAATGCCGTAGCCTTCAACAAGGCGGAGTCAGGCACTGCCGTTCTGGTGGATGTGAACACCGGCGAAGTGCTGGCGATGGCGAACAGCCCGGCTTACAACCCGAACAATCTCTCCAACACGCCGAAAGATGTGATGCGCAACCGTGCCATTACCGACATCTTCGAGCCCGGCTCCACCGTGAAACCGATGGTGGTGATGACCGCGCTGCAGCGTGGTGTGGTGAAAGAGAACAGCGTACTGAATACCGTGCCGTACCGCGTCAATGGTCATGAGATCAAGGACGTGGCGCGCTACAACGAATTGACCCTTACCGGGGTTTTACAGAAGTCGAGTAACGTCGGGGTTTCACGTTTGGCGTTAGCGATGCCCTCCTCAGCACTCGTAGACACTTACGCGCGCTTTGGACTGGGTAAACCGACCAATTTGGGGCTGGTCGGGGAAAGTAGTGGCTTATACCCTCAAAAACAACGGTGGTCTGACATAGAGAGGGCCACCTTCTCTTTCGGCTACGGGCTAATGGTAACGCCGTTACAGTTAGCGCGAGTCTACGCAACCATTGGCAGCTACGGCATCAATCGCCCGCTGTCGATCACCAAAGTTGACCCGCCAGTGGCGGG
>NZ_JZRH01000019.1:0-109352 GCF_000963985.1 Pantoea sp. BL1
GGTGCGCATTTGCCGCCCCCACAACAATCTGGCACGGTTTTCGTAGGGTGCGCATTTATGCGCACCTGGCGATTTACAACGTTACGCCACTTTTAAATATCGCTAACTCGCGGAAATCATTAGCTTCATTACGCGCGGGTTTACCGTTGGCAATCGCCACAATCATATCAACAAAATCCTCCAGCATCTCCGGCATGCTCATGCCCTCAATCAAACGCCCGGCATTAAAATCAATCCAGTGCGGCTTCTTCTCTGCCAACTGCGAGTTGGTGGCAATCTTCACGGTAGGAACGAATCCGCCATAGGGGGTGCCGCGTCCGGTGGTAAACAACACCATATGACAACCTGCCCCTGCCAGTGCGCTGGTGGCCACCGCATCATTACCTGGTGCGCTCAGCAGATTGAGTCCAGGCGTGATCAGACGCTCGCCATATTTCAGTACATCCACCACCTGGCTCTGTCCGGCTTTCTGCGTGCAGCCAAGGGATTTCTCCTCCAGCGTGGTAATACCGCCCGCCTTGTTACCCGGAGAAGGGTTCTCATAGATCGGCTGCTGATGGTCGATAAAGTAACGCTTGAAGTCGTTGATCATCGCCACCGTTTTATCAAAGGTGGCTTCATCCCGGCAGCGGCTCATCAAAATGCGTTCTGCGCCAAACATTTCCGGTACTTCGGTCAGCACCGTGGTGCCGCCGTTGGCAATCATCTGATCGGAGAAGCAGCCCAGCATCGGGTTGGCGGTAATGCCAGAGAAACCGTCAGAACCGCCGCACTCCAGTCCAAACTTCAGTTCGCTGAGTTTGCCCGGCTGGCGCAGATCGCCGCGCATCACGTTGTACAGTGCATGCAGCCGCTCCAATCCAGCTTCGACTTCGTCGTCCTGCTTCTGGCACTCCATAAACTGCACGCGGTCACTGTCAAAGCCGCCGAGCGTCTCGCGGAACACATCCACCTGATTGTTCTCGCAGCCCAGACCAATCACCAACACCGCACCGGCATTGGGATGGCGCACCATGTTTTGCAGCATGGTGCGGGTGTTTTCATGGTCCTGGCCGAGCTGAGAACAGCCAAACGGGTGGCTGAACAGATGCACACCATCAATCCCTTCCGCTTCATTGGTCTCTTTAAGGAAGCGCGACAGAATTTGCCGGGCGATACCGTTCACACAGCCCACCGTTGGCAGAATCCACAGCTCATTGCGAATACCGACTTCACCACTGGCGCGGCGGTAAATCTGCACCTCGCGATCGCCGGCCTGAGCAGGGATATCGAGAAACTCCGGCTGGTAGTCGTACTCATCCACATCGCTCAGATTTGTGCGCGCATTGCTGGAGTGGATGATTTCGCCCATTGCAATCGGACGCGTGGCATGGGCAATCGGCAAGCCGTATTTGATCACCAGCGCATCCGTTGCCAGCGGCGTCAGCGCGAACTTGTGACCGCGCCCAACCTCTTGCTGCAAGGTAATAAACTGGCGATCAATTTCGACTTTGGCTTCGGCAGGTAAATCGCGCAGCGCTACCGCCACGTTGTCGCGCGAATGGATTCTTATCGCATCTTGCATAGCGTTATCTCAGTTGTACCAGCGCCGTCCGCATCCCGTGGACAACGATGTTTTGCAGGTGTTGGCTGACTGCGGTCACTAATCCGGGCCGCTGAGTGAGATCTTCGCCCCAGTGTGAGCTGTTGCTGAGTACCGCTTGCACCAGCTGTTCCGGGGTCAATGTGTCCTGATTTACCGCCGGCCACAGTTCTGCGAACTGCTGTAGCCAGTGGCTGTCATCCTGTAATGGCCACTGCTGGTCGCCCTGTTCACCGCGATAAAATGCCAGCAGCGCGGCAAAGGCGAAGGTCAGGCGCGGTGGCCATTGGCCGGTTTGCTGCTGAGACAGCAACAGCTGCGGCAGCAAACGGGTGCGGAATTTGGTCATGCCGTTGAGCGCAATCGAGAGCAGCGCATGGCGGATAAACGGATTGCGGAAGCGGCGTTGTACCGCATCGGCAAAGACGTGCAGTTCATCGCGAGGCAGATCCAGCGTCGGGATCACTTCCTCGCGCAACAGCGTATCGACATAAGCCGTGATGGCGGCGTCATCCATCGCTTCACCGACGCTGACCAGTCCGGCCTGAAACGCCACCGGCACCATCGCAGTGTGCGCACCGTTGAGGATCGCCACCTTCTGCGCTTTGTAGGGCGTGATGTCATCGACAAACTTCACTTCCGGTGCCAGCACGGCGAGTTTCAGTTCCTGCGCCAGCGCATCCGGCCCCTGAATCACAAACTGGTAATAGACTTCGCCTGCCACCAGATAGCGATCCTCGTAACCCAACTGTGCAGCGATGTCGGTACCCTCGGCTGGATAGCCGGTAACGATGCGATCCACCAGCGTGTTATAGAATGCACAGTGGTCCAGCACCCAGCGGGCAAATTCTGGCGGGAGCTGCCAGTGCTTGATATAGCGCAGCACCAGCTCACACAGTGCATCGCCGTTGTGATCGATTAACTCGCACGGCACAATCAGCCAGCCTTTCTCTGCCGCACCGGCAAAGTGGCAAAAGCGCGTCCACAGCAGTTGTGTCAACTTGCCTGGGAAGGAAGAGGCTGGCGCATCCTCCAGCCGATCCTGCTCAACAAAGGCAATGCCTGCTTCAGTGGTATTGGAGAACACAAAGCGCATCTGCGGCGCACGGGCCAGTGCGAGAAAATCCTCAAACTGCTGATAGGGCTGGATCTCGCGATTGAGGCTACGAATCAGCCGGGTTTCACTCACCTGCTCACCTGCGCCGTTCAATCCACGGATCAGCGTGGTGTACAAACCGTCCTGCTGATTCAGTGAGTCTTCCACCACGCGATTGCGCGGCCGCACCACCACCACGCCCGCATCGGTGCCCTGATGCTCATTGAGCCAGTCGAGCTGCCAGTCAATAAACGCCCGCAGGAAGTTGCCTTCCCCAAACTGGATCACACGCTCGCTATAGCTTGCGCCGGGGAAATCGTGACGGTTTAGCCGCTGCATCATCAGGCTCCCAACTCAATGCCGAAGTAATCGCGCGCGTTGTTGAAGCAGATGTTTTGCACCATCTGTCCCAGCAGTGCTTCGTCGGCTGGCGCTTCACCGCGCTCAACCCAGTTGCCGATCATCTGGCACAGCAGGCGGCGGAAATACTCGTGGCGGGTATAGGAGAGGAAACTACGGCTGTCGGTGAGCATACCGACAAAGCGACTCAACAGGCCGATCTGCGCCAGCTGCGTCATCTGACGGTGCATGCCATCGAGCTGATCGTTAAACCACCAGGCGGAACCAAACTGCATCTTGCCTGGCTCACCTTCGCCCTGGAAGTTGCCCGCCATGGTCGCCAGCACTTCGTTGTCGCGTGGGTTAACGCAGTAAAGAATGGTTTTCGGCAGTGCGTTGTTACGGTTCTGCGCATCCAGCAAACGACCCAAAGGGATCGCCATCGGCGCATCATTAATGGAGTCAAAGCCCACATCCGGGCCGAGAATATCGAACTGCCGACGATTCGCATTACGCAGCGCACCAATGTGATATTGCTGCGCCCAGCCGCGACGCGCATATTCGCTGCCCAGCCACACCAGCACCGCCGTTTTAAACTGTGCCACCTCCTCTTGCGACGGTGCAGTACCTTGCAGGCGACGCGCCAGAATACCATCCAGCGTGCTTTCATCGGCCTCGGCAAACAGCACCACATCCAGCGCATGGTCGGAGATTTTGCAGCCGTGTGCGGCAAAATGATCGAGACGCAGGCTCAACGCGCGGCGCAGATCATCAAAACGTTGCACGCTGACATCGGCGACCTGCTCCAGACGCTGAATCCACGGCAGGAAGGTATCCAGCTCAATGTTGAAGGCTTTATCCGGACGCCAGCTTGGCAGCACTTTGACGCTGAAGCTGGCATCGTCCGCCAGCGTGCGATGGTGCTGCAGATCATCGAGCGGATCGTCAGTGGTACCGACCATTTTCACCTTCATCTGCTGCATGATGCCACGTGCGCTAAAGGCATCCTGCGCCAGCAGTTCATTGCACTGCTGCCAGATGCGGTCCGCGCTCTGTTCATTCAGCAATACATCGGTAATGCCAAACGGGCGGCGCAGCTCAAGGTGCGTCCAGTGATACAGCGGATTGCCGATGGTATGCGGCACCGTGCGCGCCCAGGCGTTGAATTTATCGCGATCGCTGGCGTCGCCGGTGCACAGCGCTTCGGGTACGCCATTAGCACGCATCGCACGCCATTTGTAGTGATCGCCTTTCAGCCAGATGTCATAGAGATTGGTGAAGCGGTAATTTTCGGCAATCTGCTGCGGCGGTAAATGGCAGTGATAGTCGAAAATCGGCTGGTCTTTGGCGTAGTCATGGTACAGACGACGGGCGAACTCGCTATCGAGTAGAAAATCCTCACTCATAAAACGCGACATACCTGCTTCCTCATGTTTGGGGCCAATGGGCTTCTGATTCAAAGTTATCATACCAATTTTAACGATCGGCAAAATTGTTTGCGATAGACCTCACAATAATGACAGTTTCCCTGTGGGTATATGGACAAAACAGTCAGCTATATTGCACTAACTTGCTGTTATAACGCTTGCTTAGCGGATCACACAGCACATGCAGGGTTTTTGTGATGGCATTCAACTTTTAAAGTTGTATAACAAGTTAATCTCTCGCCTCGTTGATGTCGAACCTCATGGCACATCTCATAACAACAAGGCGGCAGTTCTGATTCGTCATCGCCGCCAGCGGGATTACTTAAGTGCTCCCCTACCTTTAATGGCAAGTGTTACGACAGACTGGAAGAGGTTAATGATGCGTAAGATCAAAGGGCTACGCTGGTACATGATTGGGCTGGTGACGTTGGGCACCATTCTCGGTTACCTGACACGTAATACCATTGCCGTGGCCGCGCCGACGCTGGAAACGCAGCTGGGCATTACCACACAACAGTACTCCTATATCGTCGCCGCTTATTCGGCGTGCTACACCGTGATGCAACCTGTGGCGGGTTATGTGCTTGATTTACTGGGCACCAAAATTGGCTACGCCGTGTTTGCCATCCTTTGGGCAATCTTCTGTGCCGCCACCGCCATGGCCGGCAGCTGGGGTGGTTTTGCGCTGGCACGTGGCGCGGTGGGCGCGGCAGAAGCGGCAATGATTCCTGCTGGCCTGAAAGCCAGTAGCGAATGGTTCCCGGCCAAAGAGCGTTCCGTCGCGGTAGGCTATTTCAACGTTGGTTCATCGATTGGTGCGATGCTGGCACCACCGCTGGTGGTATGGGCGATTCTGGCACACAGCTGGCAGCTGGCCTTTATCATCACTGGCGTGCTGAGCATGGCGTGGGCGTTGTGCTGGTTAATATTTTATAAACATCCTAAACAGCAAACTAAACTCAGCGAAGAAGAGCGTCACTACATTATTTCCGGTCAGGAAGTACAGCATCAGACCGGCAATAACAGCAAAATGTCAGCCCGTCAGATCCTGCGTAATCGCCAGTTCTGGGGTATTGCCCTGCCACGTTTCCTGGCGGAACCGGCATGGGGCACCTTTAACGCATGGATCCCGCTGTTTATGTTCAAGGTCTACGGCTTCAACCTGAAAGAGATCGCCATGTTCGCCTGGATGCCGATGCTGTTTGCCGACCTCGGCTGTATCGTCGGCGGTTACTTGCCGCCGCTGTTCCAGCGCTGGTTTGGCGTTAACCTGATTGTGTCGCGCAAACTGGTGGTCACCATGGGCGCGGTGTTAATGATTGCACCGGGCACCATCGGTTTGTTTACCAGCCCTTATGTGGCGATTGGTTTGCTGTGCGTCGGTGGCTTCGCCCATCAGGCACTGTCCGGCGCGTTGATCACCCTCTCCTCGGATGTATTTGGCCGTAATGAAGTGGCCACGGCGAATGGCCTGACCGGCATGGCCGCGTGGACTGCCAGCACCCTATTTGCGCTGGTGGTGGGTGCATTGGCTGATACGCTGGGCTTCAGCCCGCTGTTTGCCGCGCTGGCGGTGTTTGACCTGCTCGGTGCCTGTGTGATCTGGACCGTGCTGAAAAATCAGCCGGTATCTGAGCTGGACGTTCAGCACGTGGCACAACCGGCGACGGCCCGCACTTAATCTGCACACTTTGGGCTGGCGCACGTCAGCCCATTTCCTCCACCCGGTCAAAGTGGTATAACAACTCATCCTTCCCTGCCACAGCGAACCGCGCAATGGATCTGAACGAATCCCGTCGTCTTTACCAACAACTCGCCAGTGAACTCAAACGTCGTATCGAGGCGGAGGATTATCGCGTGGGCGATAAGCTGCCTGCTGAACGCCTGATCGCTGAAGAGATGGAAGTCAGCCGCACCGTGGTTCGCGAAGCCATCATTATGCTGGAAGTGGAAGGGTACGTTGAAGTACGCAAGGGCTCCGGCATCCACGTCATTAGCAATCAGCAGCAAAATCGTGAGACCACCCCCAGCCAGCTGGAATTTGCCAGCTTCGGACCCTTTGAGCTGTTACAGGCGCGCCAGCTAATTGAAAGTAACGTGGCCGAGTTTGCCGCCACCCAGGTCACGCGTCAGGACATCATGGCATTGATGGCGATTCAGGAAAAAGCCCGCCAGGAAGACCATTCACGTGATTCAGAATGGGATATGCATTTCCACGTCCGCATCGCGCAATCCACGCAAAACAGCGCGCTCGCCGCGATTGTCGAGAAGATGTGGTTGCATCGCCTGCACAACCCTTATTGGCTCAAACTGCATGAACATATTGATGCGCGCAACATCACCAGTTGGTGCGACGATCATGACCAGATTCTGAAAGCACTCATGCGCAAAGATCCCGCCGCCAGTAAGCTGGCAATGTGGCAGCACCTGGAAAATACTAAACAGATGCTGTTTAACGCCACCGCAGACGATTTTGAATTTAATGTCGACCGTTACATGTTTGCGGAAAATCCCGTCATCCTGCCGGAAGGTAGTGACAATTCTTATTGATTCTGCTGCATTTCCAGGCGAATAAGTCAGTTAATCTGCAATAGTGTCAGCTCATGTAAAGCTCCTTTTGAGCATCTGCGTCAAAAGGTAAAACTCCTGTGCGAGAGCCACTTTACACTGTCTGACCTGCATGATTTTTGTTACAGTTATCGCCCTTTTCTTACCCTTTGCGACAGGGCTTTAAAAAGTCGCTGATTTAACAATCAATTCTGGATGGATCCGGAAATCCCGCAACGGCTGCATACCAAAAATGTATAACCAAGCCAGCCTGCGCCTCAGCCCCTTACGGGCACGTTTAACAATGATGTTCAGGAATGATTGATGGATATTTTGAAAGCATTGCTGCATGCCTTGTGGCAGCAGGATTACGAAATGCTCTCCGACCCGACACTGGTTTGGGCCATTTATGGCGTGCTGTTCTTGATCCTGTTTCTCGAGAATGGCCTGCTACCCGCCGCGTTTCTGCCCGGCGATAGTCTATTGATTTTAGTCGGTGTTTTGATTGCCAAAGGCACCATGGGTTTCCCGCTGACCATCCTGATTTTGACCACCGGCGCCAGTCTGGGCTGTTGGGTAAGTTACATTCAGGGACGATGGCTGGGGAATACGCCTACGGTACAGAAGTGGCTCTCGCACCTTCCGGCGCAATATCATCAACGCGCGCATAGCTTATTCCATCGCCATGGGCTTTCGGCCTTGCTGATCGGTCGATTTATTGCCTTTGTGCGCACCCTGCTGCCGACCATTGCCGGGCTTTCTGGTCTGAGTAATGCACGCTTCCAGTTCTTCAACTGGATGAGCGGTTTCCTGTGGGTGCTGATTCTGACGGTACTGGGCTTCGCGCTGGGTAAAACGCCGATTTTCCGCCGCTATGAAGATGAACTGATGTTCTGCCTGATGCTGTTACCGCTGGTGTTGCTGGTGATTGGTCTGGTGGGCTCTCTGGTGGTGCTGTGGCGTAAACGTCAGTCTTCACGCAACGGGAATTCACAGCCATGATCAGATTCCGTGGGTTCCCCAGGCGCTTCGTGCCCTGGGCACTTGGCGCTGCGCTGGCGCTGCTGGCGGTGATCTTTGTACCTTCGATGTTGCAGCACGATACCGTGGTACAGATTCGCGTCGCACACAATGGTACCAACTTGCCGGATGGCTTTTATCTGTATCAGCAGCTGAGTGCGCAAGGTGTGCGTATCAAAAGCATTACACCTGCGGGCGATGCGCTGGTGATTCATTTCGAAAATGAAGAACAAAGCCTTGCCGCCCAAAAAGTGCTGAAACGCTTGCTACCACAGGGCTTTGTCGTCGCAAGCGGACCGCAAGCTTCGCAGCAAGTACCTGACAGCAACCGCCCAACTTATAGCTGATTTCCACCGTCTGGCGATAAGCCAGACGGTGAATCAATCCTCGCTATCCCCGCGTCTTCGTTGAATTTTTTCGTCTGCTGTCTATGCTTAAAGGTAGCGCGAGTTAAGACAAGCTGGGACGCTTCTCCTGCCCGGTTTGCGGCAGGTCATCAACAATGGAAGGTAAAACCTGATGAAACATCAATTACTGCTGGGTGCTATTCTGTTCTCTCTCTCGGGATCTCTGATGGCAGCTGAATCGCTGTGTCAGCAGAAAGAACACGATATTCAGCGTGAAATCGACATGGCTAAACAGCACGATAACCAGCGCCGTGTGACCGGGCTGGAGCGCGCGCTCACTGAAGTACGAGCGAATTGTACTGATGAAAGACTGAAGTCAGCCCACAGCGAACGCATTGCAGAGCAAAAACACAAAATTGCGGAACGTGAGCGTGAGTTGAAGGAAGAGCGTCAGGATGGCGACAAAGATAAGATTGAGAAGCGCGAACGTAAGCTGGAAGAGGCACAGCACGAGCTGAAAAAGCTTGAAGCTGAGCCTTACTAATCGGACTTAAATAAATGATGTAATGGAGAACTTCATGTCTAAAGACACCACATCTGAACATCTGCGTACGGAACTGAAAAACCTTGCTGACACCCTGGAAGAAGTACTGAGCAGCTCGGCGGATAAATCGAAAACCGAGCTGGACAAACTGCGCAGCAAAGCGCGCGGCGCGATTGAAAGTTCGCGTGAGCGCCTGGGCGATTCCGGTGAACGTATCGCGCAATCCACGCGTGAAGCGGCAGAGAAGGCCGACGAGTATGTGCGCGATAATCCGTGGCACGGCGTAGGCATCGGTGCAGCTGTCGGTGTACTGATCGGCATCCTGATCTCACGTCGTTGATATGAGCGATAGTCAGAGCCACGGCCCAGGCAAAGGGGTCTTCAACATCGGTCAGCGCGTCGTCACTACCTTAGTGAGTATGGTGGAAACGCGCGTCCGTCTGGCGATTGTCGAGCTGGAGGAGGAGAAAGCCAATCTGATTCAAATGCTGATGATGGTTGGGTTGACGATGCTGTTTACCGCTTTTGGTTTAATGAGCCTGATGGTGCTGATCATCTGGGCGGTGGATGCGCAGTATCGGCTGATGGCGATTGCCATTACCACCGCCGTGCTGTTTGCGCTGGCGCTGATATTTGGTGTGTGGACACTGTATAAGTCACGCCAGTCAACGTTGCTGCGTCATACCCGCAAGGAGCTGGAAACCGATCGCAGCTTGCTGGAGGAGCATCGCTCATGAGCCGTCGTGAACGTGAAGCACGCATTCATGAACTGTTGAATCAGGTTCAGCAGCAGCGATTGGATCTCAGTGCTGCACGCCGTGACTGGCTGGATGGCACCGCTCACTACGATCGCGGCTGGCTAACGTTTCTCAGCTTACGCCGCTATCTGGCGATTGGCAGCAGCGCGCTGGCCATCTGGTCAATCCGCAGTCCTAACCGTATTTTGCGTTGGGCAAAACGCGGTTTTGGTCTTTGGAGTACCTGGCGCATGATTAAATCCACGCTCGAACCTCGCTAACGCCTTCATTTGAAACCGGATCTAAAAGATTCGGTTTTTCTTTATCAAAATCCCTGAACAACATTGACAGTTTAACTCGCTTACAACTGTTGCAACCTGCGACTATCATCTTCCTCCATCAGCCCAACGAATTGCGACCTGCGATTCAGCGGGATCAAAACCTTGCAGGCCAACAACCTGCTTCTTAATTCTTGTTGGAGTAAATGATGAAAAAATTCGAAGACTCAGGCCTGCTGCTGGCACGTGTATTAATGACCATTCTGTTCATCACTGCGGGCTGGGGCAAAATCACCGGTTATGCCGGTACCGCACAATACATGCAGGCGATGGGCGTCCCGGGCTTCTTATTGCCGCTGGTTATTCTGCTGGAGTTCGGCGGCGGTCTGGCAATTCTGTTCGGTTTCCTGACTCGTTTCACCGCACTGTTCACTGCGGGCTTTACTCTGCTGACAGCGTTCCTGTTCCACAGCAACTTTGCTGAAGGCGTTAACCAGCTGATGTTCATGAAAAACCTGTCCATCGCCGGTGGTTTCCTGGTGCTGGGTCTGGTAGGTCCAGGTGCTTACAGCATCGACCGTCTGATTCGTGCTCGTTTCGCACCAGCAGCCGCACGCTAAGCACACAAGCGCTGCCAGAACACATATACTGATTTGCAGGGGCGGGGATTTTCCCCGCCCTTTTTCTTTATGGAGGGCTTATGGGACAACTGATTGACGGTGTCTGGCATGACACCTGGTACGATACGAAGTCAACCGGTGGCCGCTTCAAACGCACAGAAGCAGTCTGGCGCAACTGGGTCACCGCAGATGGCAGTGCAGGCCCAACCGGCAAGGCGGGTTTCGCTGCCGAGCGCGATCGCTATCATCTTTATGTTTCTCTTGCCTGTCCGTGGGCACACCGCACGCTGCTGATGCGCCAGCTTAAAGGGCTGGAAGAGATGATTTCCGTCTCAGTGGTGCATCCATTGATGCTGGAAAACGGCTGGACCTTCGACGACGATTTCCCGGACGCAACTGGCGACTCGCTGTATCAAAACGAATACCTTTATCAGCTCTATCTGCACGCCGACCCGCAATACACCGGCCGCGTGACCGTTCCGGTGCTGTGGGATAAAACTCAGCACACCATCGTCAGTAATGAATCGGCTGACATCATCCGTATGCTCAACACGGCCTTTGATGCACAGGGTGCCCGCGCCGGAGATTATTATCCGCCGGCGTTGCGCGATAAGATTGATGAGCTGAATGGTTGGATTTACGACACGGTGAACAATGGCGTGTATAAGAGCGGATTCGCGACCTCGCAGGCGGCGTATGATGAATCAGTCACCGCGCTGTTCCATTCGCTGGCACGACTTGAGCAGATCCTCGGCCAGCATCGCTATCTGGCTGGCGATCGCCTGACGGAAGCGGATTTGCGTTTATGGACCACCTTAGTCCGCTTCGACCCGGTGTATGTAACCCATTTCAAGTGCGATCGTCACCGCATCAGCGATTACCGCAATTTGAGCGGCTTCCTGCGTGATATCTACCAGATGCCGGGGATCGCCGACACGGTGAATCTGCCGCATATTCGCCATCACTACTACTGTAGCCACAAGACCATCAACCCGAGCGGCGTGATTTCGCTGGGCCCGGCGTTTGACTGGGATGAGCCACACGGCCGCGGTTAAGCACGTTGCGCTCAACACACTCTTTTCCTGAAGGAGTGCGTTGAGCGCGGATTACCGATTGAATGCGAGGTGTAAAACAGCCGATTAGCCATTCCTGTTGTGCACAACCCGGGACAACGCGTGCCGCTAAAGCCAGGTTTAAGCGAACTTGATCAACAGCATCCCCGCAATCAGCAACCCAACACCAAGCCAGCCGAGACGGTTCAGACGTTGACCAAATAGCACCCATCCGGCTGCCACCGTTGCCACCAGACCAAAACCGCCCCACAGCGCATAAGCGACAGAGAGTTCGATCCCTTTAACCGCCTGTGACAAGGCGCTGAATGCCCCCAGCACCGCGACCAGTGAGAGCACGCCGTAAATTACACGGCGGAAACCATCGGAGTATTTGAGAAAGATATTCGCGACGATCTCCAGCCCAATCGCCAGTGCCAGCCAGGCAACGTGTATCGCATTAAACGTGGCCATGGTGCAGCTCCTTGCGTGTCAGCGTGCCAGATTTGATCAGCGCAATTCCCGCCACCAGCGTGATTAAGCCAGCCACTTTCATCAGCGATAGGGTTTCATCGAACAGCGTGACACTGAACAGGGTGATAAACAGAATGCCGATACCTTCCCACATCGCATAGGCCACGCCTAAAGCGATACGTTTTACGGCGAAAGACAGGAAAATATAAGAGAGCGCGATCATCACCAGCATAAAAATAAAACCCGCGTTGTCGTCATTGACGCTAGCCCATTTCATTGAGAGCGTGCCGGTTATTTCAGCCAGGATAGCGAGAGCTAACAAAAACCAATAGCGCATATTTTCTCTCCTTAAGAGAAATAAAGAGCCATCACGCGGAATAGACGCGTGAAAAATTTTAAGAATATTTTTAAATAAGGAGAGTGTGGCGCTACAGCGCGAAACGCCAGTGCTGGTCGCAGATCGAGCAGTGGAAGTGTTCAGAGAGATAAATGGAGGTTGCCATCATTGGGCCGAGCATTTTGTCCATAATTTTACAACTTATCCACGTTGTTGCTTTTCGTCGATGTGGATGAATAATTGTCCTCGGTAGTTAAACACGCGCCTATTCTGGCATAAGGTCTATTTTATTATGCGGGATTTTCATTTCTTTACGCTTAGGCGTTTTTTATTCTCTGCGAACGAGAATTTATTTAATTATCGGTATGTCGGGTTCTTTTCATAAAGAGTGTAGTGGATAGCAAAAACCCCGCCGGAGCGGATTTTTTCCATAAAGAAGTCGAAACTGACCGATAAGCCGCGTTCTTTTCATAGAGAGTGGAGTGGACAGTCATGCATCTTGCCGCTGGACGTCAGATAGCAAAAACCCCGCCGGTGCGGATTTTTTCCATAAAGAAGTCGAAACTGACCGATAAGCCGCGTTCTTTTCATAGAAAGTGGAGTGGACAGTCATTCATCTTGCCGCTGGACGTCAGATAGCAAAAACCCCGCCGGAGCGGGGTTTTTCCATAAAGAAGTCGAAACTGACCGATAAGCCGGGTTCTGTCGTGGACAGTCATTCATCTAGGCCAGCAATCGCTCACTGGCTCAAGCAGCCTACCCGGGTTCAGTACGGGCCGTACCTTGTGAACCCCTATTTGGCCTTGCTCCGGGTGGAGTTTACCGTGCCACGAACTGTTGCCAGCCGCGCGGTGCGCTCTTACCGCACCCTTTCACCCTTACCTGATCCCATTACTGGGCCATCGGCGGTTTGCTCTCTGTTGCACTGGTCGTAGGCTTGCGCCCCCCAGGCGTTACCTGGCACCCTGCCCTATGGAGCCCGGACTTTCCTCCCCTCTGCCCGTCTCCCCCGAAAGGGACGACGACAAAGCGGCGACTGTCTGGTCAGCTTCGGCGCGGGATAATAGGCGATCCGCCCGCGTTTGTCACGCCTCTTGCTGCTCCAGCGCGTACTTATACAGGGCGTTCTTCTTAACGCCATGAATTTCCGCCGTTAACGCAGCGGCTTTTTTCAGCGGCAGCTCAGTTTGCAGCAACGCCAGGGTGCGCAACGCTTCGGCAGGCAGCGCTTCTTCATCGGCCTTGTGCCCTTCAACAATCAGCACCATCTCGCCTTTGCGACGGTTTTCATCTTCCAATACCCAGGCCAGCAGTTCGCCCACCGGCGCGCCCTGGATGGTTTCCCAGGTTTTGGTGATTTCGCGCGCCAGCACCACATAGCGATCGGCACCCCATACGCTCACCATGTCTTGCAGGCTATCGATCAAACGGTGAGTGGATTCATAAAAAATGAGGGTACGTGGTTCATTCTCGAGGGAGCGCAGCACATCGCAGCGGCCTTTACTCTTGGCGGGCAGAAATCCTTCGTAACAGAAACGATCTGACGGTAACCCCGCCGCACTTAATGCTGTAATCGCCGCGCAGGCACCCGGCAACGGAACCACGCGCACACCTGCTTCACGGCAGCGACGTACCAGATGATAGCCAGGATCGTTGATTAATGGCGTGCCCGCATCCGAGACCAGCGCAATGCTCTGGCCTTCTTGCAGCCTGGCTAACAACACTTCTGCTTTCTGTTGTTCGTTGTGGTCGTGAAGTGCGAACAGTCGCGCATTGATGGCGAAATGTTGTAGCAACAGCCCGGTATGACGTGTATCTTCCGCTGCGACCAGATCGACGCTCGCAAGCACCGTCAGCGCACGCTGCGTGATATCACCCAGGTTACCGATCGGGGTAGGAACGATATAGAGCGTGCTGGCAGAAATCTCTGCCCGATCGAGTTGTTTCATTGTTTCATCCGAATTGCCGATTTAATATTGAGCATCTAGAAAAAAACATCACTGGATACAGTATGCTTCCTTCAAAAGTCGTACGTCATAAAGCAGGACGCTTTGTACCTGTTCTTCTCGCTGGACTGATTTTAGCCGCCTGTAGCGGCCAGGGACCGCAGCAAACCTCCAACGTCAATATTCAGGGGCCTGCTACTGGCCGGTCTGACTATTATCTGCAGCAGGTGCAGCAAAGCAGCGATGATAGCAAGACCGACTGGCAATTACTTGCCATCCGTGCCCTGTTGAAGGAAGGAAAGTATCCGCAGGCTAACGATCAGATCTCGCAACTGCCACAGCAGCTCTCTGCAGTGCAGCAGCAGGAACTGCAATTATTGCGCGCGCAGATGCAGATTGGTCAGCAGGATTTCGGCGGCGCTCAGCAGACGCTGGGTCAGGTGAAGACTGATGGCCTGTCTCAGGATCAGCAGGTACGCTACTACGCACTGCAAATCGCTGCGGCACAGAATCGCCCTTCACTCGCGCTCTTACGCGCCTATATTGCTCAGGAACCGCTGCTGCAAGGCGCCGACCACCAGAGCAATATTGACGCCACCTGGCAAGCTCTGACGCAAATGACGCAGGATCAGCTGAACAGCCTGGTGATTAACGCCAATGAGAACACCCTGCAAGGCTGGCTGGATCTGCTCAACACCTGGCACACCAATAGCCAGGACCCGCAGATGCTGAAAGCCGCGATCAAAGACTGGCAGACGCGCTATCCGCAGAATCCGGGCGCGAAAACGCTGCCGACGCAGCTTAGCCAGGTGCAAAACTTCACCAAAGCCTCGACCAGCACCATCGCGCTTCTGCTGCCACTTAATGGCCAGGCACAGGTTTTTGCCAATGCGATTCAGAAAGGTTTTAACGATGCCAAAAATGGCGTGTTAACTGCCCCAGCCCCGCAACCCGCCCCTGCTGCGCCAGCGGCAACCGATGCCAATGGTCAGCCGTCAGCACAACAGACTGGCGATGCCAATGCACAACAGCCTGTGGATGCTAACGCTGCCGCTAACACGGTTGTCAGCCCGGCCATGGCAGGTAATATGCCGCCACAGACCGAACAGCCGCAGCCCGCCGCACAACCGGCGACAACGGCTGCTCAGCCGGACAGCAGCGCTCAGGTTAAAGTTTATGACACCAGCAGCCAGCCGATTGCTCAGGTGATGCAGCAGGCACAGCAGGATGGCGCGACCATCGTGGTGGGTCCACTGTTGAAAAACGACGTCGAGTCGGTGGTGAATAGCCAGACACCCCTTAACGTGCTGGCGCTGAATGAGCCAGAACAGATCCAGAACCATCCGAATATTTGTTATTTTGCGCTTTCTCCTGAAGACGAAGCGCGCGATGCCGCGCACCATATCTACGAGCAAGGCAAACGCCAGCCATTACTGCTGGTACCGCGTAGCAGCTATGGCGATCGCGTCAGCAAGGCGTTCGCACAGGAGTGGCAGAAACTCGGCGGTTCAACCGTACTGCAACAGCGTTTCGGTGGCGTTTCTGAGCTGAAACAAGGTATTAATAGCGGGGCCGGTATCGCATTGAGTGGCACGCCGCTGACGGTTGAACAGCCGCAGTCTGCCGGCGTGGCTGTTGCGGGCCTGACCATTCCGGCGCCGCAAACCACCCCGCCAGCGCCAACGACCGATGCCAGCGGCGGCAGTGTGGATGCCGTGTACATCGTGGCCAGCCAGGACGAGCTGCAACTGATCAAACCGATGATTGCGATGCGCACCAGCAGCCGCAACAACATCGCACTGTATGCCAGCTCCCGCAGTGCGCAGGCGGGTGCCGGTCCAGACTTCCGTCTGGAAATGGATGGCCTGCAGTTCAGTGATATTCCGCTGCTCTCCGGTAACAATCCGGGTCTGATGCAGCAGGCGGCGAAGTCGTTTAACAACGATTATTCGCTGGTTCGCCTCTACGCGATGGGCATTGATGCCTGGACGCTGGCGAATCACTTTAACCAGATGCGCCAGGTGCCTGGCTTTGCCATTGACGGCAACACCGGCAAACTGAGCGCCGACACGGATTGCGTGATCAACAGGAAGTTGGCATGGAACCAGTATCGTCAGGGACAAATCGTTCCGGTGCAGTAAACCGCCAGCGCATTGGCGCTGAGCAGGAGCAGCAGGCGCGTGGCTATCTGGAGCGCGCCGGGCTGCGATGGGTTGCCAGCAACGTGCGTTGCCGCAGTGGGGAAATTGACCTCATTATGCAAGACGCCGATTGCTGGGTGTTTGTCGAAGTGCGCTATCGACGCGATGCGCGCTACGGCGGTGCCGCCGCCAGCGTGACGCGCCAGAAACAACAAAAGCTGCTGCGTACCGCTGCATGGTGGTTGCTGGCACGCGGCGGCAGTTTTGATACGGTGAATTGCCGTTTTGACATCATTGCCATTACCGGGCGTGAGCTGGAATGGCTGCCCGATGCCTTTAATGCCGATGGATAGAACCAGGTGGTCTTGTGCAGGACAGAATTAAAGCGTGTTTTACCGAAAGTATTCAGACTCAAATCGCCGCTGCGGAGGCACTGCCGGACGCGATTTCTCGCGCCGCTATGACGCTGGTGCAGTCGCTGCTGAACGGTAACAAAATCCTGAGTTGTGGTAACGGTGCCTCATCGGCCAATGCTCAGCATTTTGCCGCCAGTATGATTAACCGTTTTGAGACCGAGCGCCCCAGCCTGCCTGCGCTGGCACTGAGCGCCGACAATGTCATGCTGACGGCAATCGGCAACGATCGTCTCCACGATGAAGTTTATGCCAAGCAGGTTCGCGCGCTTGGTCAGGCCGGTGATGTGCTGCTGGCTATTTCAACCCGTGGCAACACCCGCGATATTGTTAAAGCGGTTGAAGCTGCGGTGACTCGCGATATGACTATCGTCGCGCTGACCGGCCATGATGGCGGTGAGCTGGCGGGCCTGTTGGGTCCGCACGATGTGGAAATTCGCATTCCGTCACATCGCAGTGCACGCATTCAGGAAATGCATATGCTGACGCTGAACTGCCTGTGTGATTTGATTGATAACACTTTGTTCCCACACCAGGAATGACTGAAGGAGCTCAAATGAAAGCATTGAACGCTGTCGCCATTCTTTTAACTGCCATGATGCTGCAGGGCTGTGTTGCCGTTGTAGCAGGCGGCGCCGCTGTGGCGACCAAAACGGCAACGGACCCGCGCACCGTCGGTACGCAAGTGGATGATGGCACGCTGGAACTGCGTGTCACTAACGCACTGGCTAAAGATGAACAAATTAAAAACCAGGCGCGCGTCGTGGTCACCGCTTATCAGGGCAAAGTACTGCTGACCGGCCAATCACCATCGGCTGATTTGGCGAGCCGCGCCAAGCAGATTGCGATGGGCGTAGAGGGTGCCACCGAAGTGTATAACGAAATCCGTACCGGCCAGAAAGTGAGCCTCGGAACGTCATCATCCGATACCTGGATCACCACCAAAATCCGCTCGCAGCTGCTGGGTAGCGATCAGGTGAAATCGTCGAACGTGAAAGTGACCACGGAAAACGGTGAAGTGTTCCTGCTGGGTCTGGTGACACAACAGGAAGCCACTGCGGCGGCCGATGTGGCCAGTCGTGTGAGCGGAGTGAAACACGTAACGACCGCGTTCACCATCCTGAAGTAATCTGCATCTGACGGGCGCAGTCAGTTGCGCCCCGACCACAGACAAGGGCAGCCTCAGCGGGCTGCTTTTTTTATGCCGGTAAATCGATGACGAGGGCACGCAGCGGCGTTTTCGCCTGCAACGTAATCTGCTGTTCTTCACTCAAGAACGCGCCGTCACCGCAGCTCAGTAACTCCTGATTGGCGCTACTTGCCTGCAGATCCAACGAACCGTGGATGGATTGCAGATAGGCGCGAGGACCGTTCAGTTTCACCGTATGCTGCTCACCGGGTGCGAGTATCACCTGATGGACCCAAACTTGCTGACGCAGTTGCAGGCTGCCATCCACGCCGTCTGGCGAGGCCAGCAAGAAACGGGTCTGCTGCGGCACAGCGATTTTCTGCAGCAGCGGATTCTCTCGATCCGGGCAGGCCGCCAGCCACAGCTGCATACGTGTTAGTGGGTGATCTTTGCTGATATTGATTTCACTGTAGTTCACGCCCTGCCGCGCCGACAGCAGCATGGCTTCGCCTTCCCGCGCGATCAGGTGGTTACCTTCGCTATCGCGGTACTCTGCTTCGCCCTGCAACACCAGGTTCAGCACATCCACCTGCGGATAGCTGCGTGGCTGGAAGGCCGCACCGGGTGCCAGCACTTCCTGATTAAGCACACGCAATGAAGCGTAGCCCATTAATTTCGGGTCAAAATAGTGGCCAAAAGAGAAGCTGTATCGCGCCTGCAACCAACCGAAATCGGCCTGGCCACATGCGGACGCGCAGCGGGTTGTCATCATGATTTACCTCCGACGCACTGCGGTGAGATTCGACCACAGGCTTTATACGTTAATGGTAAAAGGCTGGACGCCGGATTGTTAGCCAGTTAATCTGCCTGGCATATTCAAATTTACTGACAGAGAACCGGCATGGCAAAAGACCGCGCGTTAACCCTCGAAGCTTTACGTGTGATGGATGCTATTGATCGTCGTGGTAGCTTTGCTGCGGCAGCCGATGAACTGGGCCGCGTTCCCTCTGCATTGAGCTACACCATGCAGAAGCTGGAAGAGGAACTGGACGTGGTGCTGTTTGACCGCTCCGGCCATCGCACCAAGTTCACCAATGTCGGGCGTATGCTGCTGGAGCGTGGGCGCGTGCTGCTGGAAGCGGCCGATAAACTCACCACCGATGCCGAAGCGCTGGCTCGCGGTTGGGAAACCCATCTCACCATCGTGGCCGAAGCACTGATCCCCACTAATCTGCTGTTTCCTGTCGTTGAAAAGCTGGCGGAGAAAGCCAACACGCAGATTTCGCTGGTGACGGAAGTGCTGGCCGGTGCGTGGGAGCGTCTGGAACAGGGCCGCGCGGACATCGTGATTGCGCCTGATATGCATTTCCGTGCATCAACCGAGATCAACACCCGTAAGCTCTACAGCATTATGAGCGTCTACGTGGCCAGTCCGGATCACCCGATTCATCAGGAAGCCGAACCGCTGTCTGAAGTGACGCGCGTGAAGTATCGCGGTATCGCGGTGGCGGATACCGCGCGCGAACGCCCGGTGTTAACGGTACAGTTGCTGGATAAACAGCAGCGCCTGACGGTGAGCAGTATGGACGATAAACGTCGCGCCCTGCTGGCAGGATTGGGTGTCGCCACCATGCCTTATCCGATGGTGGAACAGGACATCGCCGAAGGCCGTCTGCGTGTGGTGAGTGCCGAATACACCCGTGAAGTGGATATTATTATGGCATGGCGCCGCGATAGCATGGGTGAAGCCAAAGCGTGGTGCTTGCGTGAGATCCCGCGATTGCTGGCGAAGCAGCGTAGCTGATTAAGACCTGGTCGGCATAAATGCCGACTCTCCCCTCAAAGTGTAGTGGGATATTCATCCCAATCATCACAGCCCGGCATCCAGGCCGAATAGTAAAGCGTCGGCATACTTCCCAAACATCCTGGGGCGGGATGCGTGTGGGACGTTGTAATGTGGGTATTCATCTCAAACCTCGTCAGCCGGGATGCAGCCCGGACGTTGTCGTGCTGGCTCCATCCCACCCTGGTTTACCCTCACATCCGGCTGAGACAATCGATCGCCACCGCTTTAAAGCTGACGAAATCCGCGCAATCGCGCAATCGGGTCATCGCCCTCTCCCGCAGGAAGGTGACGAACAGATCGTAAATCGCCATCGCCTCTTCGTATTCGCTTTTGCTGATCGCCAGCAGGAAAATCACCGAAGCGGTTTCATCACCCCAGCTCACGCCATGCGGTGCCAGCACGGTATACACCACGGTTTTCTTCGCCAGCAATCCCAGTGAGTGTGGCAGCGCAATGCCTTCGCCAAGCAGGGTGCTGACAATCGCTTCTCGCTCTTCAACGGAGGGATAAAAGTCCGCATCCACACAGCCTTCTGACTCCAGCTGATCGCACAACACGCGGAACAGCGCGGATTGCGTCATCGGCTTATCCAGCACCATAAAGTGCTGTGCATCGAAGTATTTTTCCAGCATGTAAGGCCGTGTGCGATCCACCAGCACCAGCTTGCCCAACTGCTCCAGCTGGAACTCGGTCGGGAACGGCGACATCACCGCAATCGGCTTATTCTTCTCACTCAAACGCACGGTGGAAATCACGAAATCTTCGTCGATGTGTTCGCGCATCTCGTAATCACGCTGCGACAAACGCGCCGTGACCACCAACTGCGGGTATTTACGCAGCAGCAGCGCTTCAATCATGCGCAGTGTGGAGTTGCCGCTGTCGCACACCAGCAGCACCTGCGGATGGCGTTGATAGCCGACATCGTAATGCCGCTCCAGCCCGACACCGATGTGCAGCACCAGAAAACCGATTTCGTTCTCGCTGATGCTATAGGGCGTGTATTTTCCCCAGCTGGTCACCGCCGCCAGCGTCACGTCATACGCCATCGGATAGTGCTGTTTGATGTTACTCAGCAGCGGATTGGGGATGTGAATCTGGTAGCGCACCCGGGTAATCATGGTTTTGATATGGGTGAGCAGATCGGCTCGCAGCTGCTCATCCTGCTGCAAGCGGTAGTTGTAATGGGTGTTGATGTAGTTCAGCAGGTAGTCGACCAGCGCATCGGCATCATCAGCATTAATGGTGCTGGGCGACAGCGCCTGAATCTGCCGGGCGGCGATATTGACGCGCAGCCAGTTCTCTTCCGCCTGCGAGATCGGTTTGCCGACCAGCGGCTGCATCAGATTCACCAGATGATGCGCGGCTTCGCGCACCTCTTCACCGACATCTTCCGCGCCGGGATCGTTGAGCGGGAAACCTTCGCTGATGCGTCGCACCGCCACCGCACAGTAAATCTGCAGATAGCGCTCGCCCTCATCGCTCAGGCGAATCGCATACTGATTAAAGCAGTGCTGCAACAGCGGTTCCAGCTGTGCCAGGATGCCGCTGTGCAGCGCTTCCACCGTCAACAGCGGGCTATCGGGCATCTCCTGATCAATCTGCCACAGCAAATCCGTCAGGCAGGTGCGGATCGCCGCTTCGCTGCCGAACAACTTCATGCCGTAATGCGGCTTGGTTTCGATATTCAGATGATAGCGGCCCAGCCACTCGCGCACTTCCGCCATATCGCTTTGCAGAGTGGCGCGGCTGACAAACCACTCTTCCGACAGGTCTTCCAGCTTGAGAGAATAGGCGGCGGTGAGAAAACGCGTGAGCAAATAGCGCACGCGATCCTGAGAAGTGCGCGGCACGCGCAGCGGCGCAGCGCTCTCTTCCTGCAGACGGTCAAAAAGCGCCACATCGTCGATCTTCAGCTGATATCCCGCGCCGCGCGCCAGTACGAACTGTGCGCCGTGTTGCTCCAGCAGCGCATTCAGCGCGGTGATATCGGTGCGCACCGTGCGCGTTGAAACAGAAAAGCGGCGCGCCAGCTCATCCTGCGGCAGCGTTTCGTTTTGCAGCGCAGCGAAAAGTTGGGCCAGACGCTGATTGGGAAATCTCACGGAGCTTCACCTGTGACTCGTTTGTTACAGCAGTTTCTTGCACGTTGCCAGAAGCTGACGCACATCGTCAATGCGCGTGTCGCCAGTGGCACTGTCGATGATCGAACTATAGACGTGTGGAATCACTTTGCTGACGCCCGCATCGAGTGCAATCTGCACAATGGCTTCGAAGTTATTGAGATCGATGCCGCCGGTCGGTTCCAGCCAGAAGTCGTGACGCGCACAGGCTTCAGCAACGGCACGGTACTCATTCACCGCTTTTAAGCCGCCCATCGGGAAGTATTTCACCGAACTGCCCCCCATGTCCTGCAGCATGGCGATGGCGCTGTCGATCGGCACAATCGCATCTTCCAGCTGCGAGCTGCGCGGTCCGGTGGAAATTTTCACCAGGCCCGGCGTGCCGGTTGGCGAAATCAGACCGTTGACCACGGTGTGATTCTGCCCGAGCAGCGCGCGGCTGGTCGCCACACCGGTAAACACCTGGTTCACGTGCTGCGGTTGCAGCACCGCTGAGATCTCACTCACCATCGCCGACTGATTAGGATCGCCTGCGCCCAGTCCGACGGACAGCGCGTTGTCGATCAGCGCCGCGTACTCGCGCATATCGGCAATCGCTTCTTCATTGCTCGCGTAATTTTTTGATAACACGCCCACCAGCACGTGGCCTTCTGCGGCCTGCCAGATCTCTTTGGCGTTCTGCTTAGAACCGGCCAGCACGTTGAGGCACAGACGGCCCTGATAAAAATTCGGGTTCAGACTCATGCGCGTTTTCCTCCGCTGAGTAACGCCTGGATGCGGCTAAAGATAATATGCAACTGATCGGCGCTGACGCTGCGCACGTCGGCTTCGATAATGCCTTCATTGGCTTTGTAGCCACGGAAGTAGATAGCGATGTCGCCGGTTTTCAACGCCTGCACCAGCTCGCCGGTTGGCCATTGTGTGACGGCTTCATCGAACTTGATCTCAGCACGAGCGATATCTCGGCCTGCCGCATCCCACACTACGCGTGCGGACACACCATTCAGCGTATTGAGGTTGTCGATAAACGGCGTCATGTTGGCCACCATCTCTGCACCGGTGGTTTTCGGCTGCACCAGATAGTTTTCAATCGCCTGCGTCAGACCAAGAATGCCTTCTTTACCGACTTTCATCGCGCGGCCAATACCGTTGCTTTGACGTTTGACCCACTCAACGTACTGAGTGCGGCCAATCACCAGACCGCTGGTCGGCCCTTCGATCGCCTTGGCGCCGCTGTAGATCACCAGGTCCGCGCCCATTTGGTAGTAGCACTGCAGATCTTCTTCTGCCGCCGCATCCACGATTAACGGGATACCGTGTTGACGCGCGACCACCGCCGCCTGCTCCACACTCAGGTGGCTCTTCTGCACACAGTGGTGTGATTTGATGTACAGCAGTGCCGCCGTGGTGGGCGTGATGGCGGCAGCCAGCTGTTCAGGCGAACATTCGTTGCTGTAACCAGCCTCCACCAGACGTCCGCCGCCCAGCGCCACCATCGCACCTACCGGCGCACCGAAGTTCACGTTATGGCCTTTCGGCACCACGATATCGTGCGGCACCGTCAGCGGCGCGGCATGCAGGTTGTCCAGCAGCCAGTCGTTATCTTTGACGATCACCGCCGCCACGCTCTGTGCGATGCCCGCAGAGGCGCAGGAAACCACCACCGCATTTTCCACATCCAGCAGTTTAGCGATGTAGGCGCCGGTTTTGTTGACCAGATCTTTGATCTCGAAATAGTGATTCAAACCGTAGCTGACGGTCTCCACCACATCGGCAGAAGGCGTTGAAACACCAAGAATGGTCATACGACCGGAGGCATTGATGACCTGTTTCAGGTCATATTTTTCATAAATCGAAGACATGATTAGCTTTCCCTTCATCAGTCAGATGCCACTTACCCGCGATAACCACGGCCAGCGGCAGCAAATGTTGCTCACCCAAAACCCGTTCGCCTTCAGCATCGACGAACGGGCGGGCTTCCTCTTTGACGGTAAAAATGGTCAGGTCGGCGTCATAACCTTCTGTTAAGCGCCCTTTGCCCGCTAAGCGCAGGCCAGCCGCGGCATTGCCGGTGACGCAGTCGATAACCTGCGGCAGCGTCATGCCAATGCTGAAGAATTTCGACATCACGTGCGCCAGGCTATGTACCGGGCCGTTGATGCGGTTGCGACAATAAATGTCCGAACTGATGGTGTCGGGCAGAATGCCCTGCGCGATGGCCTGACGGGCCACTTCAAAGCTGAAGCTGGCACTGCCGTGGCCGATATCCAGTTTTATGCCACGCGCGATGGCGTTTTTCACTGCCGCTTTCAACTCACCCTGTGGTGAAAGAATGCGGTTTGGTTTGCCGTTAAAGCAGTGAGTAATGATGTCGCCGGAAGTGAGCAGATCGGCAATCTCTTCCAGCACCGGCGGATTGTTGCCGATGTGCACCATCAGTGGCAGATTTCCCGCCGCCTGCTGAATGGCTTTGGCGCGAATCAGCGGCTGAATGCCATTCTCACCCACCACGCTGCTGCTCATGCGCGCTTTCAGCCCCACGATAAAGTCCGGGCGACGTTTCACCGCCTGCACCACGGCGTCACCGTCAATCTGCGCCATATCGGCCAGCTCGTTCTGGGTGATGATGCCGGTACGTGAGATGTTGATCAGCGCGCGCACTTCGGTGGTGGCGGAACGGGTGAGCTGATAGAAATCGTCGATATGATCCGCGCCGGTGCTGCCTGCATCAACCACGGTAGTGACGCCCTGCGCCATGCCAATCGCATCGGCTTCATCGTGATAAATGGGGGATTTGGGATAGCAGTGAACGTGGCTGTCGATCCAGCCTGCGCTGACGTAATAGCGCCCCTCTAAATCGCGCTCCTGCTGAGCTGAACCGCTGACGTCGCCGACCGCGACAATTTTGCCCTGCTGGATGGCGATATCCACCAGCTGTTCGTCGCACAAACGCGCGCGGCGCAGAATCAGATCAAACATATTCACTCCTTAACAACCTGCATTCAGCCTGGTGCACATAGATGCGCACCCTACGGAATCTGCATCACATCTGTGTGGGGGCATTAATGCGCCCCCCACAGAATGCACTGTTCAATCGTAGGGTCGCCGTGAAGGGCGACCGTTAATCGATGACAGCTTTACAGCGAAACCGGGAACATCGCGCCTAACGCCATGGCACCTAAAATCGCGCCACCGGTGATCGGTTTGTTCCACAGATAAAACAACAGCGCACCCACCAGCGAACCGAGGCCGATGGGAATCGATGCCGCCATCGCAGACAGAATAATCAACGGCCCAAGGAAGCGGCCGGAAGCATTACCTGCTCCCATCATCACGTCCGCACCGTAAGTGGAGTCGCTCTGATTGATGGTGAACTTACGCGCCAGGATAATCAGATAGCCAATGGCTAAACCCACCACCAGGCCCGTTGCCAGTGATGCCGCAAAGTTCGCCACCGGGAACACGATGCCCGCGCCCAGCAGTAAAGCGGGAACGCCCAGCCCAACTCCGGTTTGAATCGCGCCGCCGATATCCAGAATCCCGACCAGCGAACCTTCGATGATGCGAGCAAACAGGAAGCTGGCACCAAACGCCGCCACGGCGCCATACACGCCGGTTTCCATGCCGGAACGCAGCATCGAAACAAACGCCACTTCGTTAAATGCACCGATGCCGTACAGGTAGTACATGTGCGTACCGGCAAACACCCCGGCGGACAGCAGGCCAACAAAGATCGGGAAAGACCAGTCGGCGTACCAGAACCCTTTGTTTTCGGTCTCGTTCATTCTCAAGGCTCCTTATTTGCCGCTCAGGCTGTTGTGAATCATGTCCAGCCAGCCAGGAATGCCAAGTTGGAAGGATTGCAGCAGTTTCATGTCGAAACCACGGAAGAAGCCGCTCAGAGCGAACAGCAGCACAATCGCGAACATCATCACTTTAGTGACTTTGTTCCAGCCGCTCTCTTCCACGCCTTTACCAATCAGGATACCCAGCACCAGACCCGGTACGGCATTGCCCATGATCAACTGCGCCAGACCACCAAAGATGGTCGCCCAGAAACCGGATTTCTTACCGGCATCAATCGCTGCCAGCCAGAAGATCACCGGCATCACGGTGTTCACCAGCAGGTTGGCCGCCGGCACCAGCACTTTAACCGCCGTAACCTGCAACGCTGCAGGCACCGCAGAAGCCGTGCTGTTGAGGAACGCCACCACGATCATGCCGATGATGCCGCAGGCAATCGCCATGCGTTTTGGGTTATGCAGGGTTTCTGCGACGTTGCGGTTTTTCACCATCAACGCGGCTGCGCCCCAGTTAGGCAGAATGCGGTGATCAACGTCCTGAGTGAAGGAACCAGCAGCCACAGACGATGCCCAGGCGTTAAAGAAGAAGCCAAGACCAAAGGAGAAGTGCGAAGCGGGATCGCCCTCACAGGAATTGAGTTCACCCAAGGTACGAAACGCGCCCATACCTTGCGTGGTCGGTGCATGGAACATGCGCGCTGCGCCCGCTCCTACCCCAACGCCAACCAATCCACCAATGATCAACGACTTAAACAAAATGATTAAAAACATGTTGTTGTACCCTTTGTTGTCGTTTTTATTTCGTCGCGATGAAATCCACCTTATCGGTGTCGATCACGGTGACGCTGACGGTGATTTCCAGCTCGACGCTGTAATTCCGTCGTTCGCGCGCCAGAAAGAAGAACAAGAACTTCTCTGTGCGTACGCTCTCCTGCGCGCGCAGCACCCGCACATCTATGGGTTCAATGCGCAACAGAATCTTTTGGCTGGTGCGCAGCACTTGCTGCTGCACCTTGCTCAGTGCATCGGAAAAAGCTTTCGCTTTGCTGTCGCCTTTGCCCTGCACCGTAACCTGCGTCTCGTATTGCTGTTTCATGCTTAGCTGCCGTGTTTTTTATTCCAGGCCTGCACCAGACGTTCACCCAGCTCTTCTTTATCCATAAAGCCAAAGCCCAGCACGGTGGCGCCTTCGTTGATGGCGGTCACGCCTTCATCAATCGAACGCATACCGTGTTTGGCTTTGTAGCCATATTTGTTTTGCGCAGTGATGGCACCGGCACCGCCGCTGCCGCAGAAAGAGATGCCGAAGTCGGCGTTTTCCGCTTTCATCACATCGCCCAGCTTCATGTCCGCTGCAACGCCCGGCACCACAACAGCACGGCCGCCTGCTTTCTCAATCCCTGCTGCGACTTTCTGACCTTTACCCAGACGATCACCAATCACGACTGTTACCATGTTCAATTCCTCTCGATTTATGCTTCGTTGGATTTCGCCACTTCGATATGCACCGATAGCAGCCAGGCTTCTTCTTTTGGCAGATTGCCAAACAGATCGACCACCTGCTGTGCCAGCGCCATGGTTTCTGGCGAGATGTCTTCAAACAGTTCGGCTTCCACTTCCGGCAAGGCTTCACCCGTGAGCGAACGCGCTGCCATCGCCCGCACATGCGAGGCCAGCATCTGCTGCTGCACGGCGTTGGCTTCGATGTGGTGCGCAGCGTAGATCGCCGCAATTTGCTTCATCACGTTATCCGCCAGCGCCTGAATGGCTTCCGGCGTGCTCTGTTTCAGTGGGACAGCTTCACTCCTCACCTTGCTACTCCTGTTTACTGCGGACAATTAGAGATAATTCGCGTTGAAAAGAAATTACGCTTTCCGCTTCAGGCTGTGGAGACGCATCTTTTCCACCTCAAAGTGGAAATCCCACGGGCGTGTGTGCGCCAGATCGCACTACGCATGAAGTGTGCGAAACAGGTCACAAAAATGCGGGTTATGCCGGGAATCGATGCGTTTAAACGGAGGAAATGCGAGGGGAGATAAGGCCAGCCGCAGGGCTGGCCGGGTTATCAGCGGAATTTCTTATGGTTGGCGTTACGAATATCTTCCAACTTCTTTGCTTCAGTTTTGGCTTCGTCGAGCTTGTTGGCTTTCGCCAACTGATCGACGACATCAATCTGCGCAATCAGAGAATTAAGACCGGCGTGATAATCCTTAATCTGGGCGCTATCGGCAGCCTGACCTTCCAGTTTTTCCGGCGTGGATTTTTTAGCATCCTCCGCCGCCTGGCGCATCTTGCCGAGCGCGGTTTGCATTTCCTGAGCATCAGAGGTTTTCTTCACCACGCTCAGGCCATCTTTCAGGGTATCCATATCACTCTTCAGGTCAGCAGCGAATACGCTAGCTGAAGAGAACAACAGCGAGAGAGACAACATTGCAATCACATGCTTACGCATAAATATTCCTTATTTCCCGTCATATTTCAGGTTCCAGACACGTTGGCCAGGCTCACTCACCTCAGTCACTTACTGATGTCATATCCTGAGGATTCATTCACTTGCCGCCTTTCTGTCACGCGAATAATTTTGGGGGTTTTATTGTCGGGCTAAAAAAAAAGCAGCCTTGCGGGCTGCTTTCATGAAGCGATGTCTTTATTGTCCGGCGATTTTCATCTCCGGCAGCAGCACCGACCCGCATTGTATATTGCTGCGCGTTTCAATGTCGTTACCGAGCGTTACCATATTGAGCCACATATCCTTGAGGTTGCCCGCAATTGTGATCTCGCTCACAGGATATTGGATTTCACCGTTTTCAACCCAGAAGCCTGAGGCACCGCGCGAATAGTCACCGGTCATGGCGCTGACGCTGGAGCCCATCATTTCGGTGACCACTAAACCACGGCCCATCTGCTTCAGCATATCTTCAAAGCTATGCCCCTGGCCCGCAATGCGCCAGTTGTGAATACCGCCCGCATGGCCAGTGCTCTGCAGGCCAAGCTTGCGTGCCGAATAGCTGGTCAGCAGCCAGTTTTGCAGCACGCCATCTTTGATGATGTCGCGCGCCTGAGTGCGGACACCTTCGCTGTCGAACGGCGTAGACGCCAGCCCTTTTAGCAGGTGCGGCTTCTCTTCAATCGTCAGCCACTCAGGCAGGATCTGTTTGCCGAGTGAATCCAGCAGGAAGGTCGCTTTGCGATAGACGCTGCCGCCGCTGATCATGCCGACCAGATGGCCAAACAGACCCGTCGCCACTTCCGGCGCGAAGATCACCGGCGCTTTCATGGTTGGCAGTTTGCGCGGCGCTAAACGGGATAGCACGCGACGTGCACACTCTTGCCCTACCCAATCGGCAGTTTGCAGATCGTCAATAGAGCGGCCGATGGTGTAAGCGTAATCGCGCTCCATGTTGCCATCCTGCTCGGCAATCACGCAGCTGGAGAGCGAATGGCGGCTGGAGCAGTAGCTCTGCAACATGCCGTGGCTGTTACCGAAGACTTTGATGCCGACGTGGCTGTTGAAGCTGCCGCCTTCGGTATTGGTAATGCGCTTGTCAGCCTGCAACGACGCCTGTTCTGCCTGTGCGGCCCATTCGATAGCGCGATCGGCATCGATCTCCCACGGATGGTAAAGATCGAGATCCGGCGCTTCAAATGCCAGCAGATCGGGATCGGCCGGAGCACCAAAAGGATCAACCGAGGTGTAGCGCGCAATGTCGATCGCCGCCTGCACGGTGCGTTTGATGGCATCCGGGCTGAGGTCGGTTGAAGAAGCACTGCCTTTGCGGTTCTGATGATAGACGGTGATGCCAAGTGCACCATCGCTGTTGAATTCGACGTTTTCCACTTCGCCATAGCGGGTACTGACGCCGATGCCGGTGGTTTTGGTCACCGCAACTTCTGCTCCATCGGTGCTGGCTTTCGCCAGTTCCAGCGCCTGCGCGACAGCCTGTTCTAACACTTTACGTTGTTCTGCAACCTGAGTAGATACGTTCATCGACCTGCCGTCTAATCTTAAGTATGAATTTATTGAGTCTATCAGACTCAGAGAACAATTTCGCAGTCGCCCGATAAACTGGTAGGATTAGCCTCTTTTTTTTAGGGAGCCAAGAGATGACCAAGCAGCCCGATGACTGGCTCGACGATGTGCCAGATAATCAAAACGAAGAAGATGAAGACGAAGAGATTATCTGGGTCAGCAAAAGCGAAATTAAACGCGACGCCGAAGAGCTGAAACGCCTGGGCGCCGAGTTAGTGGATCTGGGGAAAAACTCCCTCGACAAAATTCCACTCGACGATGATCTGCGTGCCGCCATTGAGCTGGCACAGCGTATTAAAAAGGAAGGCCGTCGCCGCCAGTTGCAGCTGATCGGTAAGATGTTGCGCGCGCGCGATGAAGATCCGATTCGTCAGGCACTGGATAAGCTGAAGAACCGCCATAACCAGCAGGTGGCGCTGTTCCATAAACTCGAGCAACTGCGCGATCGCATGATCGAGAAAGGCGATGACGCAATCGCGGAAGTGATTAACCTCTATCCGCAGGCCGATCGCCAGCAACTGCGCACCATGATCCGTAATGCGCAGAAAGAGAAAGCCGCTAACAAGCCACCGAAAGCCACCCGTCAGATCTTCCAGTATCTGCGCGAACTGGCCGAGGCGTGAGTTTACCGCGTGCATAAAAAGGGTCGCCAACAGGCGACCCTTTTTAATTTGGGCAGTTAACAGAGCGTCATCAAACCCCGTGGCAACCCCGATTAAAGGGTTGCCACGCCATCAACGTCCCAATCTCTCCAGCAGTTTCTGGTGAATGCCACCAAAGCCGCCGTTACTCATCACCAAAATAGAGTCACCTGGCTGGGCTTCTTTTGCCACCATTTCCACCAGCGTATCGATATCCGCGCTCCACTTCGCCGGCTGGATGCAGGCTTCCGCGACATCAGATACCTGCCATGGAATGTGGTGCGGCTGGAACAGGAACACGTTATCGGCGCGACCCAGTGACGGCGCCAGCTCGTTTTTGCTTACGCCCATTTTCATGGTGTTGGAGCGCGGCTCCAGAACCGCCAGAATACGCGCGGTGCCACCGACCTTGCTGCGCAGCGCCGCCAGCGTCGCCAGGATTGCAGTGGGGTGATGGGCAAAATCGTCATACACCTTGATGGCATTCACTTCACCACGCAGCTCAAGACGACGGCGCGCATTGATAAAGCTGCTAAGCGCCTCACCGGCATCCACCGGCTTCACGCCGACGTGCCGTGCGGCCGCAATCGCCATCAGGCCATTGTGCATGTTGTGCTCGCCGACCAGCGCCCAGTTCACTTCACCGACTTTCTCGCCATCCAGCCAGATTTCCCAGTGGGAGGAGTCCGGTGTCAGCTTTTTCGCCTGCCAGTGGCCGTTGTCGCCAACTGTTTCCTGTTCGCTCCAGCAGCCCATCGCCATCACCTGCTTGAGGTTGTTATCGTGTTCCGGCAGCAGAATCTTGCCCTGGCCCGGCACGATGCGAATCAGGTGATGGAACTGCTTCTGGATCGCGCGCAGATCGTCAAAGATATCGGCGTGATCGAATTCAAGGTTGTTGAGGATCAGTGTGCGCGGGCAGTAATGGACAAATTTGGAACGCTTGTCGAAGAACGCGCTGTCGTATTCATCCGCCTCAATCACGAAGAATGGACTTTTTCCTAATTTTGCCGAAACCTCGAAGTTTCCGGGCACACCACCAATGATGAAGCCCGGTTCAAGGCCACAGGCCTCCAGAATCCACGCTGCCATGCCTGCGGTGGTCGTTTTGCCATGGGTTCCGGCCACGGCCAGCACCCAACGGTCACGCAGCACGAAATCATGCAGCCACTGCGGGCCAGAGAGGTACGGAATGTTACGTTCCAGAACCGCTTCCACACACGGATTGCCGCGCGTCATGGCGTTGCCAATGATCACCAGATCCGGCTGCGGATCGAGCTGACTGGCATCGTAACCTTCTGTCAATTCAATGCCTTGCTGTTCCAGCAAGGTGCTCATCGGCGGATAGACATTGGCGTCAGAGCCGGTCACTTCATGCCCTAGCGAACGGGCCAGCATTGCCAGTCCGCCCATGAAGGTGCCACAAATCCCAAGGATGTGAATGCGCATATAGAGATCCATTACTCAAAAGTTCGGCGCACAGTGTAACCCCGAGCAGAGTGGGAAGAAACGGATTAGGACTATGGTTTTTAAAGTTCAATCGGCTAAACTGCGCTCATACGTTGGTAGCGTGTTACATCTGCTGCCACTCCACCGTAGATTCAGGGAATGTGTTATGAAAACGTTAGGCGAATTCATCGTCGAGAAGCAACACGACTTTCCACACGCCACAGGTGAACTGACGGCGCTGATTTCCTCCATTAAGCTCGGAGCTAAGATTATCCACCGCGACATCAACAAAGCGGGTCTGGTGGATATTCTCGGTGCCAGCGGCGTGGAAAACGTGCAGGGCGAACAGCAGATGAAGCTGGACCTCTTCGCGAATGAAAAATTGAAAGCTGCTCTGAAAGCGCGTGGTGTGGTTGCCGGTATCGCTTCCGAAGAAGAAGATGAGTTCGTGATCTTTGAAGGCTCAGAAGACGGTAAATATGTGGTGTTAATGGATCCGCTGGACGGCTCTTCCAACATCGACGTAAACGTTTCCGTCGGTACCATTTTCTCTATCTACCACCGCATCAGTGAGCCGGGTACGCCGATCACCGAAGCTGACTTTATGCAGCCAGGCAACAAGCAGGTTGCGGCAGGCTATGTGGTTTACGGTTCTTCCACCATGATGGTTTACACCACCGGCGTGGGCGTGCATGCGTTTACTTACGATCCGTCTCTGGGCGTATTCTGCCTGAGCCACGAGCGCATGACCTTCCCGGAGAAAGGCTACACCTACTCCATCAACGAAGGTAACTACATTCGCTTCCCTCAGGGCGTGAAGAAATACCTGAAGTTCTGCCAGGAAGAAGATATCGCTACCAAGCGCCCATACACCTCGCGCTATATCGGTTCACTGGTGGCAGACTTCCACCGTAACCTGCTGAAAGGCGGCATCTATTTGTATCCAAGCACCGCCAGCCACCCGAAAGGCAAGCTGCGTCTGCTGTACGAGTGCAACCCGATGGCATTCCTGGCTGAACAAGCTGGCGGTAAAGCCAGCGATGGCGAGCATCGTATCCTCGATATCCAGCCAGAAACGCTGCACCAGCGCTGCCCGTTCTTCTGCGGCAACGATGCGATGGTGGATGACGTTGAGCGCTTTATCCGTGAGTTCCCGGACAGCCACGAATAAGTTGATGTGGTGTGAAAAAAGCCCGCGACTTTGTCAGCGGGCTTTTTTATTGGCTTATTTTCGGCGCTTTGCCTGCCGATCGATAAGCTCCCCCTGCAGGGAGTAGTAGCGGCTGGGCCAGATTTCATCCGGTGCGACGCCAATCGCTTCAGCAATCAGCCATTCGCCCTTAGGCCAGGGGCGAATTAACGCATTCCCCAACGTAGTGGAACACAAGCCCGCCGCACGGGATACGGCGGCTAATGAAGTCCCTCTCTTGCGTAAGGCAGCAATAATATCGGCCTGATGCCAGTCCTGTTTGCTTTCACCCACGTCACTCTCCTTAGTTCTCGTTATAGGTTGCCATAACGATACTACGTTACTCGTAGTATCTGACAAGCAGCAAATCTACGATTCTCGTAGGCATGAAACCGACCTCTTCCCTGCAAAATACCTTCTGCCGACGCCTGAAACAGGCGCGTCTGGTGAAGGGTTTTTCGCAAAAAGGGTTAGGGATTGCCGCGGGTATTGAAGAGTTTTCCGCCAGTGCGCGCATCAATCGTTATGAAGTCGGTGTGCATCAGCCCGATTTACTGACGCTGCAACTGCTGGCGAAAGCGCTGGATATCCCCGCCGCCTATTTTCTGGCAGAAGATGACCAGTTAGCCGAGATGATCCTGCGCTTTCATGAAGAGGGCTGTGGCAACGCGCCATAGGGCACATTGCACTCTGTTTACGCGGCAACCATACCGAACTGCGCCATATATTCCTGCAACTGCTACACCTCCAGCGACAGCACGGTGTTTTGCTGACTGTAGCATTGAATCTTACAATAATCCTGGCTATAGTATTTTTTACCACAGACAGGACGATATCAAATGGAAATTGAGTTAAGAATTTTCGTCGAGTGGAGCTATAACAAGAAACGAAAGAAATCAAAAATTAGCGATGATGACTTACGCGCAGTTGCAGCCGAGCTTATCGAAGAGATCAAAAATGGATCGACTAAAGCCGCGTTGGGCGGTGGGGTTTTCAAAAAGCGTTTAGGTGACGAGGATAGCGCAAGAACAATTGTTGCGTATCATCATGGAGATAAGCTCTATTTTATCGACGGTTGGGAAAAAAAAGAGATCCCTAAAAATAAGCGTGAGATAGATGATTCTGATTTGAAAGTGTTCAGGCAGATATCCAAAGCGGCTAAAGCTTACACCGCTGAACAAGTTGAAAAGCTAGAGAAAAATCGGATTTACGTAGAGTTACCCTCTATTAATCAGGAGAGTAAAAAATGAGGATTAATAGGCGCGTACTGAAAATGCACGCAATGATGAAGCGCCAGTTTAAGGCGGGTCTGATCTCAGCAGATATGATGCAAGAGGCTGACGCCATCTTTGCAGAAGCAAAGTTAGAGGCGATGAAAGATTCAATCACTGGCGAGCGCATCAAGGCAATGCGCGCACGCGAGAAATTGAGTCAAAGCCAGTTTGCGGAACGTATCGAAGTTTCAACGACTTGCCTCCAGAAATGGGAGCGAGGTGCAACAAAACCTAAAGGGATTGTTGCACTTGCATTGAGGCACATTGAGGCCAAAGGGCTTGATGATTTCTTAGCAGTTTAGACTGCATGAACAAACCCGCCCCAGCGCTGAGGAGTCACCAGTAGCGGGCGGGTATGAAATGACAAGCAAAGAGATCATCAAACAGATCTCGAATAATATCCACTTTCGCATTTCAATAATGAAAAGCTAATAATCCTTAAAATAATTAAGAATGATTTTTTAGCAAAGTAAGGCTTTTATCTCCAAGCCTTAAATAACTTAAAAATTATATCGTAATGATTTAAAGAGTATTAGCCGCCACGCGGAATTGCGCCATCGATTCCTGCAACTGCTGTGACTGCGCTTCCAGCGACTGCGTGGCGGCACTGGCTTCTTCCACCAGCGCGGCGTTTTGCTGCGCGGCTTCATCCATCTGCGTCACCGCCTGATTCACCTGCTCAATCCCGCGGCTCTGCTCTTCCGAGGCAATAGAGATCTCTTTCATCAGTGAGGTGACACGCATCACTTCGCTGGAGATTTCATCCATGGTCTCACCGGCGCGTGTCGCCATGTCGCTGCCCTCTTTGACACGCGTTTGTGATTCGCTGATCAACTCACGAATCTCTTTGGCGGCGGTAGCACTGCGACCGGCCAGCGTACGCACTTCGTTGGCGACCACAGCAAAGCCACGGCCCTGCTCACCAGCACGCGCGGCTTCCACTGAGGCGTTCAGCGCGAGGATATTGGTCTGGAAGGCGATACCATCAATTACGCTGAGGATGTCGCCAATGCGGTTAGAGCTTTGGGTGATCTCCTGCATCTTCTCCATCACGTAACCCACCACCTCTGCGCCACGGTCGGCGCTGGTCGACACATTGCTGGCCAACTGATTGGCCTGCTGAGCGTTACTGGCGTTAAGACGGACGGTGGCGGTCAGCTGCTCCATGCTGGCGGCAGTTTGCTCCAGCGAAGCGGCAGACTCTTCGGTACGCTGCGACAGATGCACCGTGCCCGCCGCCAGTTCACGGCTGCCCACATCAATCTGCATGCTGGCTTCACGCACCTGACTCACCGAATCACGCAGCGCCAGCTGCATATCGGAAAGGGCCTGATTCAGGCGGCCAATTTCATTTTTACCTGCGGCAGGTAAAGGCTGCGAGAGATCGCCCGCCGCAATCTGTTCCAGATGTACGATTGCGTTGTCCAGAGGACGCAGCAGCGAGCGACGCAACAACTGCCAGGCCAGTACAATCAGCACCAGTGTCAGTACCATCACCACGCCAATCATCACCTTCATCCGGACTTCGTTGTCAGCCGCCTGCTTGAGGCGTGCCGCAGAGACTTCATCGGCGTAAATACTGAAATCATTCACCGCCTTCGAATAGTTTGCTGCCAGCTGTGATTGTTTGCCTTCCAGCACCTGATAGTACTCATCGGTGTACTGTTTTTTTAAGGCATCCATCATGGGCGTGATGCCTTCTTTATCGTAGACGCTGTAGGTCGCCACAATCGCATCGGCCAGAGTTTTACCATGCGCTGTTACAGTGCCCGCATCGACAAACGCCTGCAGCAATTTGTGTGAGCTGTCCACAGCAGCCTGCGCCTGCTGAGTGACTTTGGCGCCATCATCCAATAGGCCAATCTCGATTTTGCGCACCGCCAATGCCGCGTTAGCACGTGCGCGCATCAGCTCAGAGCGGCTCTGATACAACTTGTTCAGCTCAATCCCCTGAATGCGGTTCAGCGCGTCCAGAGATTGATTTCCAGCATTAATGGCATAAATGCCCATGGCGCTGACGGCTAACAGCATCACCGTCATGATGGCCAACAACGCAAGTAAAGCGGTACGTATTGATAGTTGTCTGATCATGATCATTCCCGTGTGTATGAAAAGGCAGAACTCCACTGGCCCTAAAACGGAGAGATTATCGGCAGCTGATCGCAGAAACTTTATCCAATGTTGATGGTCAATCTGCCGACGTTCGCTTACCCTTCAGCTTTTCTGAAGTCCGCTGCGCAAAAATGAAGGAATGAAATGATGAAAAAGTGGCTCCCGATTGCCTGTCTGTTCGCCAGTAGTATGGCTATGGCACAGACGCATCCGCTCGACCAGCAGCTGCAGCAGTGTCTGGACAAGGAATCCAGCACCGCAGGCATGTCCCAGTGCTACGGCAGCGCCAATAAGGCCTGGGATAAAGAGATGAATACGCAGTACAACCAGGTGATGAAAAAATTAACTGGCGAACCTAAAGACAAATTACGAGCTGCCCAGCGCGCGTGGCTGGCCTATCGCGACAGTTGGATGGAAGCCAGCCGCAGCTATTTCCTCAGCAGCCAGGGCAGCATGGCAGCGCTTTCTGTTGGGGCGCAGGGGGTCAATCTGGTGCGGAATCAGGCATTGATGTTGCAATCAATGAACAAAGGCAGTTGCGCCAATCCCGATGATTGTTGATAAATGGTGGCGTTAAAAAAACGTCAGCGCAGGCACTGACCTGCGCACCCATCCATCTTCAGGGAGAAATCATGGCTGCTTATGCCTCTACCATCATTCTGGTCTGCCTCGCCGTCCTGAGCTATTTCGTTCATAACAGTGCCGTTACCATTTCCATTCTGATCCTGCTCGCCATCAAGCTGACACCGCTGTCGCAGTTCTTCCCGTATGTGGAAAAACAGGGCATTCAGATCGGTATTATTATTCTGACCGTCGCGGTAATGGCACCACTGGCGAGTGGGACGCTGCCCGCTTCATCCTTGCTCAAGTCATTCGCTAACTGGCAATCGATCGTGGCGATTATTGTGGGGGTGTTTGTGGCTTGGCTGGGCGGACGTGGCGTCAGTTTTATGAGCGTGCAGCCTTCGGTGATTGGTGGATTGTTGATCGGTACGGTGATTGGTGTGGCCTTTTTCCGTGGTGTGCCGGTCGGACCACTGATTGCTGCAGGGATTGTCTCGCTGTTTGTCACCGCTAAGTAGGCCGTTGGAGCATTCCGAAACGCCAAAAAGGGGGCATACTTTCAGAGTCAGTTGGCTATAATAGCCGTCACTCAACATATGACCAATGAAGGAAAGCCAGATGAGTTTGAACCAGGTGCCTGCAGGTAAAGAACTGCCAGAAGATATCTATGTCGTTATCGAGATCCCAGCGAATGCCGATCCGATCAAATATGAAGTGGACAAAGAGTCTGGCGCCCTGTTTGTAGACCGTTTCATGTCTACCGCCATGTTCTATCCGTGCAACTACGGTTACATCAACCACACCCTGTCTCTGGATGGTGATCCGGTTGACGTGCTGGTGCCAACCCCGTATCCGCTGGTGCCGGGCTCAGTGATTCGCTGCCGTCCCGTTGGCGTGCTGAAAATGACCGACGAGTCTGGCGAAGATGCCAAGCTGGTTGCGGTTCCGCACACCAAACTGAGCAAAGAATACGATCACATCAAAGATGTGAACGACCTGCCAGAACTGCTGAAAGCGCAGATCACCCACTTCTTCGAGCACTACAAAGATCTGGAAAAAGGCAAATGGGTTAAAGTTGATGGCTGGGATAACGCTGAAGCGGCCAAAGCTGAAATCATCTCTTCTTACGAGCGCGCACAGAAGAAATAATCTTCTCTGCCTCGCAAGCATAAAAAAACACCGTCCAATGGACGGTGTTTTTATTTATGCCTCGGGTGCGTCGTCGCGCTTTAGCCAGTCACCGCTCGCAATGCGGGTACGACCCGCAATCGAACGCTGATAGACATACAGCCAGGCACTGCCGTAAGGCGTCTGGATGAGTTGGCGTTTGTATTCGCCATTCTTAGTGCGCAAGGCATCAAGTTCGCCAAGCGTGCTGGCGTCGATGCGATACACTTCGCAGAAGACGGTTCCCTCATCTTCAACGACGCCCGGATAGTGACCCAGATTGTAGAGCGCAAACCCCTCAATCTGATGGTCGCCGAGCCATTGCGCATTCGTCATCCAGTGACTGTTTCCCTGTTTGCGCCGTAAACTGCCGTAGACAATTATTCGCATTGCTAAAACTCAAACTGATAGAGCAAATCCAGTGCCTGATCGAGACCGGACACGGCTTCCAAATAGAGTTTGGGCATCAGGCGGTAACGCAAGGTTAACGTCGCCAGTGAATCAAATATGCCAACACCGTATTTTACTTGTAGACCCGGCAGCACATAACCGCTCACCTGCACCTGCTGGCTGTCGCCCACACCGGTGGTATCAAGTGCGAGGTTACTGACGCCGAATGTCTCGCCGATTTTACCCATAACCTGACCACTTTGTGCAACCCCTAACCCCACAAGTGCTGAAGTTAATGCATTACTGTCACCATCGCTGCTGAGTCCCTGACCGCGTAATAAGTAAGAAAGCGCTTCCTGCTGCGACATGGCGGGGTCAGAGAACACCTCGACTTTCGGCTCATCGGCCAGGCCGGTGACGCGAATACCGGCGGTGACATCATCTTCGGTGGCTTCCGGGTTACGTATCGCTTCAAGGTTGACGTACGGCTGATCTGGCGGTCCGGCAAACTGTAGCTCGCCTTTACGCACAATCAAATCCTGCCCGTAAGCATGGAAGCGGCCATCGGGAATATTGATCTGTCCGTTTAAGCCCAGACCGGTTTTATCCTGCACCAGTTTAAGATCGCCATTCAGCTTGGCTTTCAGACCAAAGGCTGACAGCCGCACATCGTTACCGACGTGGATCACCAGGTTACTGTTGATCGGAATGGCGGCGGTCTTCGGCTGAATCGGCTTGAGATCTTTATCCAGCATCACCTCATCCGAGGAGACGCCAGTGGCGCTTTCTGGCACTTCCTGCACCGTAATACGCGCCCACGGAATATCGACCTTACCATCCAGATTAAACGCGGCTGGCGTGGCTTCAAACACCAGGTCTGGCGAAACATCCATACGCACCATCGGCGGCACGGTGACGCGAATACGGTTGCCCTGCGCAGTGATTCGCGCTCGCCAGTTATCCAGCTGGCTCCAGTCGGCATTGCCGCCCAGATTGAGGTTGCCCTGCGTCGTCTGCAACAGACCGTTAAGCGTCGAACTCATGCCATTGAACACCATGTTCAGATTGGCGGAGGTGAGTGTGACCGGCATAAAGCTGGCCTGCACGTTGACATCGCTCAATCCCAACTGGCCAAACACCTGCGGCTGTTGCAGTGTGCCGCCCAGACGCAGGTTACTGTTGAGATTGCCTTTGATCTTCTCGCCCTGCATCAACGCCGGGTTGAACATCGCCAGCGACAGATTGCTGATGCCGATGTTGCCGGACAGCTGGCGACGAGTTTGCGGATCGGCAATCTGCACATTACCGCTCAGCTGGCCGTTGTTGACGATGTGAATCAGCCAGTCGAGTTGGGCACGACCGTTGCGCATCGCGGCATTCAGGTTAAGCGTGTCAAAGGCGATCGGCAGCGTGTTGCCCTGCACGTCTTGTTCGACTTTCACGCCGTTTCCTTTCAGCGATACGGTACCGGTTGGCAGCGCGCCATCGGCGGTCCAGTTCACTCGCGCATCGCCACTGAATACGCCATTAAGCTTGGTCGCATCGGTGAGGAAAGGTTTGATCATCGCCAAATCGAAGCGGTTCAGCACCACATGGGCATGACCGCTGGCCCCGGCTTCAATCGGCTCCGGTACACACAGTTGCGCATTCGGGTTTTGCCAGCAGTGCGGACCGATGGTGGCGGTCTGCTTAGTGTTGAGGTAATCAATCGCCATCGCACGCGTCAGACGCCATTCGCCGACCGGGGTATCAAAGTGCGTGTTGTTGAGATTGCCCTGCCAGCGTTCGGTTTTGCGATCAAAGCTGCCGTTGAGTGCCAACTGACCGGAGACCGGTTCGCCTTCCACGTTCAGCTTGAGCTGATGCTGCTTCTCGTTGCCATCAGCGTTCAGCGTCAGCAGATTGATTTTCAGTGCGTCCTGTTGCAGTTGCTCGACGCGCAGTTGCAGCTTACCGGCGATCTCATCGCTGGATTTCACATCGCCTTCCAGCGCCACACGGCGTATCTGCAATTGCTGCCAGCGCAAGCCGGTTGCCGTGAGATCGGCCAGCAGCTGCGGTGCCTGTAAGGTGCCGCGCGCTTTTACCGTGCCTTTCGCCACACCGCCGAGTCCTGGGAGTGCATTATCCAGATGCGGCGCATCGATGTTGGCGTCGAGATTCAGGGTATCGCCCAGTTCGCCTCTCACATCCAGATGGTTACGGCCTAAAGCGATGTTGATACCCGGGATTTTCCACTGGTTATAGCTGTTGCCGGTGAGTGAGCCATTGGCGCTGACGGCGTTCTGCTTCACGTTCCCTTTCAGCTCCAGCTGCGGCACGCTCAGCTGCCAGCTGCCGCCGTACAGGCTGCCACGCGTGGCGATTTTGCCGTCGAGTTTGGCAGGCCAGTCCGGGTACTGTTTGGCGGTGTTGATGCCGGAGAGCGTCAATTCGCTGCGCCAGCTAATGGCTTTGCTCCAGTCCACCAGCGCGGTTAAATCAACGTTACCCTGCAGTGCCGCCACGCGCAGCTTGTCCAGGCTGAACTGCTGCACGTTGCCTTTGCCATCAAGTGAAATGGTCGCCGGCGGCACGGCTTCGCCTTTCACAGCGGTGCGCAGTGACATCACATAATCAGTGGCTTTGCCTTTGAACTGATAATCGAGGTTATCCGCCTGATACTGCACCGGGCCGGTCAGCGGCCAGCGCAATTCCGGGCTGGTGAGTTTCAGTGACAGTGGCAGCCCCGCCACCGCCGGTTGCGCGGCGGCATCCAGCTGTGCGCGGACCGGGCCAGAGAGATTCAGCCCCAGCTTCAGCTCTTCACGCATCGCGCCGCTGAGATTCATTTTGATCTTCTCGCCCTTGATCGGATCGAGATTTAACGATCCGCTGAGCGCGAAATTCACCGGCCAGTTATCCGCCAGCTGCGCATCACCGCTGGCGTTCAACTGCCCTTGCGGTGAATCGATGTCAAAGGTTTCTAACTGAAGATGGCGGTCAGCGGTTTTGGCTTTCAGCAACAGACGGGTAATCGACACATCGGTATCGCCGGTCAAGCGCAGCTGTTCGCCGAGCAGCTCCTGTACGGTGATATCCAAAGGCAGCTGGAAGTCAGGCAGTTCGGGTAACAGCGGTTTAGCGAACATCTCTTGCAGCGTTTCACCCAAGGGTTTCTCATCCGGCTGCGGCTGTTGCACTTTCGGCTGCACCACTTGCTCATCAACCACTTTCGCCGCCTTCGGCAGCGCAATCAGCAGACTTTGAATATGCGTTGGGGTTAACGTCAACGCGCGCCCCTGCCAGTTAAGGCCGGTGGTGAAGTCCAGCAGCGAGATGGACGTGTCATCCACTTTGACATTGATGTTATGCAGGCCGATCTTGCTGAGCGTAATCGGATACGGCGTGGTCAGGTTGGTGCTACCGCTCTCTTCCTGCGGCGGGGGCGCAGCGGCCGGGGCCATTTTCTTGCTGTCGACCACCACGCTGACATCCTGCAAGCCGATGTCATTCACGCACACCGACGAGTGCAGCAGGCAGTTGAGATTGAGCGCCAGATGGAAACGTCCAGCATCCACGCTCACGCCCGGCATCTCATACTTCACACCACTCAGCGTCAGATCGCGCCAGCCACCTTCAACTTTGTTGATCGATAAACCGGGTACCCAGCGATCGGCACCTTTCAGCACCAGATGCAATCCGGGTGTGGTGCCAATCAAAAACGCCACACTGCCAAACAGCACCACCAGAAAAATACCGAATCCAATCAGGACCTTTTTCCACAGCTTCATAGTTCAGGCCCCAGTCCTACATAGAATTGCAAACCATGTTCCTTGTCATCGCCAATCGGCCGCGCGATATCAAATTTGATTGGCCCGACCGGAGAAGCCCAGCGCACGCCAACACCGGCACCAGTTTTAAAATCACTCTGTTTGATGTCGTTTACCGCTTCACCGGAATCAACAAACACCGCGCCCCACCACTTGCCGGTCACGTTGTATTGATACTCCAGCGAGCCGGTGGCCATTTTGGAGGCACCAGTCAGTTTGCCGTCACTGTCGCGCGGCGAGACATCTTTGTATTTATAGCCGCGAATACTGCGGTCGCCCCCGGCGAAGAAGCGCAGGTCTGGTGGGACTTTGTCGAAGTTATTGGTTTCGATCCAGCCCAGATTTCCGCGTGCCACAAAACGGTTCTTATCACCGATCATGCGGATCCAGACGTTTTGCGCCTGCAGGATCAGGAAGTCGACATCCGATCCCCAGGTAGTATCGGAGACATCGACGGAATAACGCTGCGAGTCGCCCCAGGTCGGCATCAAGCCACCGCGCGAACGCGTGCGGCTCAAACTCACGCCTGGATAGAGCAGCATGGTGGTGTTGGTGACACTGCCTTGGGTGAAGTGATCGAGACTCCACTTCAGGTTAACCGCGCGCTGCCAGCCGGAGCTGCTGTCCCAGTTACGCGAAACGCCCAGCGTGGTGGTGTCCGCTTTGGTGTCGTTGAGATCGGTACGCTTCAAACCACCCGAGAAGGTGTAATACTGCTCCAGCGGGCTTTTCAGCAAGGGCACTTTATAGCTGAGATCGAGCTGTTGTTCAGGCGCGGAAATATAGGAACTGGCAGTCAGGCTATGACCGCTGCTGTTAATCCACGGCTTTTTCCACGTGCCTTTCAGGCGCGGGCCGACATCGGTGGAATAGCCCACACCGGCTTCGATGGTGTTCTCAACCCGTGGCGATACCGCCGCATTGAGCGGCAGCACTTTGGTTTGACGGCCCTTGTCGAATTCGGGGGCGACGACCACCGAGTTAAACCAACCCGTGGCGGATAAACGACGGTTTAATTCCGCCAAATCGCGCGAGCTGTAAGGGTCGCCCTTTTTGAACGGCACCAGATTACGCAGATAGGCTTCGTTGATTTGCGAGCCCTGGAAGCTGACATCGCCAAAACGGTAGCGCGGGCCACTGTCGTAGTCGATATCCCAGAATGCTTCGCGTCTTTCGACCGAAACGCCAAGCTGGCTTTGCTTAAAGTCACCGTCGAAGTAACCATTACGCAGTGCCAGGCTGGAGAAGCCATTTTTAAATTTGTCGTATTCGCCGTGATTGAGTTGGGTGCCAACTTTCGGCGTGCCCTGCTTCACCCAGGCTTTATAATCATCATCGTTTTTCGCCGCCCCTTCGACCACAATGTGGCTGCCACCGATCTTCACCGGTTCACCCGGTTTGACGTGGGCGATCAGCACCGGTCTGCCACCCTGCGGCGGTGCAGGACGCGATTCGAAATCGATTTCGGGTTCGTAATAACCGAGTGCCCGCAAACCTTCCTTGATAGCCTGTGAAACACGAGCCTGGAAGCGCCCATCGCTCGACACTTCGTCAGTACCAATGGTGGACAAGCGTGCCCTGACGTTCTTTTGTAAATCCCCGGTTAGCCCTTCAAGCTGCAGGCGCACTTTCGCTGCCTCAACGGCAGGTGCAGCAAGCAACAGGCTGGCCAAACAATAAATATGCAATCGCGGCACGCGTACTCCTGTTAATAATGCCTGCCCCTTATTCCGCAGGGGCGTTATTTCTCATCGGAGGCTATCACCACCACTCGCTTACCCATCAGCATAGCCGCTCTTTTTGGCGGATGGCTGAGGAAAAATGGTCACTAAGCCAAATCATTTACTATTGTCGGTAAATGGGGGGATCGATACAACACCGAAGCCGCACTTCTGCGATAGAGAGGGGCGCACTCGGATTATTCCGACCTCCTTGTGCGCGCCTCTGGCGGCGGCATAAGCGCTGCTGCTATAATCAGCACCCAGCAGGCATGACCTGCTTTCCTTTCTGCCCCGACGTTAACGTTCCTTGTCGAAATGGCGCAGACATTTTTGGCACGGATAGCTCTGTATGACAGGTGAATACTGGATGTTTCCCTGCGCTGCCCAGGCCAAAAATGACAAGTGATTAACCCAACGGATCTTTTATGCTCGATAGCTTACTTGTCATTCTTTTACTGATTGTGATCAGTTCATTCTTTTCTCTTTCGGAGATCTCGCTGGCGGCTGCCCGTAAGATCAAACTCAAACTGCTCGCCGATGAAGGCAACATCAATGCGCAGCGCGTGCTGAAAATGCAGGAACAGCCTGGCATGTTCTTCACCGTGGTGCAGATTGGCCTCAATGCCGTGGCCATCCTCGGTGGTATTGTCGGTGATGCCGCGTTTTCCCCCGCCTTCAGCAGTTTATTTAGCCGCTTTATGGCCCCTGAACTGGCCGATCAGCTCAGCTTTATCTGTTCCTTCACCGTCGTCACCAGCCTGTTTATTTTGTTTGCCGATTTAACGCCGAAGCGCGTGGGGATGATCGCGCCAGAAGCGGTGGCGCTGCGCATCATCAATCCGATGCGCTTCTGCTTGCTGGTGATGCGCCCGCTGGTGTGGCTGTTTAACGGGCTGGCCAACGTGTTTTTCCGCATCTTCAAGCTGCCGATGGTGCGTAAAGACGACATCACCTCCGACGATATTTACGCGGTGGTGGAAGCCGGTGCGCTGGCTGGCGTGCTGCGTAAACAGGAACACGAACTGATCGAAAACGTGTTTGAGCTGGAATCGCGTACCGTGCCGTCTTCGATGACGTCACGCGAGAACGTGGTGTGGTTTGATCTGCACGAAGATGAAAACAGCCTCAAAACCAAAATCGCCCAGCATCCGCACTCTAAATTCCTGGTGTGTGATGGCGACATTGACCATATCGTCGGCTATGTCGATTCCAAAGAGCTGCTGCTGCGCGTGCTGGGCAATCAAAGCCTGACCCTGAGCAGCGGCGTGCAGATTCGCTCTGCACTGATTGTGCCGGACACGTTAACGCTCTCTGAAGCGCTGGAAAGCTTTAAAACTGCGGGCGAAGACTTCGCGGTCATCATGAACGAATACGCGTTGGTGGTGGGGATCATTACCCTCAACGACGTGATGACCACGCTGATGGGTGATTTGGTCGGCCAGGGTCAGGAAGAGCAGATTGTGGCGCGTGATGAGAACTCATGGCTGGTTGAAGGCGGCACACCGATTGATGACGTGATGCGTGTGCTGGATATCGATGATTTCCCGCAGTCCGGCAACTATGAAACCATTGGTGGTTTCATGATGTACATGCTGCGCAAAATCCCGAAACGCACCGATTTCGTCAAGTTCTCAGGTTACAAGTTTGAAGTGGTGGATATCGACAGTTATCGCATCGACCAACTGCTGGTGACGCGTATTGACGATCGTCCGCCGGTGCTGAGTGTGACGAAGAGCGCCACTGATGAGCTGGAGTCGCCATAGTACCGGGCGGCAGAAAAAAACAAGGCGCGATTTCTCGCGCCGCTACTGAGGGCGCCTGATTGCATGGCGCCCTTTCTTTTTACTGCTTAGTTGTACTCGGCTTGCAAACGCAGGACCTGGCGGTTGATCTCGGACATCACGCTAAGGTGCTGTTTATCTTTGACGCGGGGCAACATCACTTTGCCTTTATCGAACTCAAACGCGCCAACATCCTTGATATACAACCTTCCTTTAAACAGCGTTTTTACGTATTTCGCAATTTGCAGCGGATTATAGCGCTGGAAGATTTTCATACTGTCTAACTCCTGAACAGATGTACTACGCTTCGTCGTTGCCAAATCCGGTACGAACCCATGAAGCGCAAATGAGGCATAACTATAGAACACCAATCGTTACGTATGTTCCGAAAAGGTGAATTTTTTACTGAATTGACACATTATTACAGAACACTCTGTTATACCGTTCACAAAACCCAGTATAAACCTTCACTCATTAAGGAATTGTGGCGTGGGTTGCAAAGCTGTTAACTCATCGCGACAGGCGCATCATCCACACCTAATATTGCAAAAACATGAATAACTGGTCGGATCACTAAGGAGTATCACCATGCGTTTGGCACACTCTGTGTTAGCACTGGCACTGCTGGTTCCCAGCCTTGTCTCAGCCCATGCTTTTAAGATCGGCGATCGTGTTCCGCCAGTGGGCGTGAGCGACAAAGGCGAACTGCTTTATCAACAAGATAAGTTTAGCTACCAACCGTGGAATAGCGCGCAGCTGAGTGGAAAAGTGCGTGTCATCTTACATATTGCCGGGCGTTCTTCGGCTAAAGAACAGAATGCCGCGCTGATTGAAGCGATAAAAGCGGCAAAATTCCCGCATGACCGTTACCAGACCACCACCATTGTGAACACTGACGATGCGATTCCTGGCACGGGGATGTTTGTGCGCAGCAGTATTGAGAGCAACAAGCAGCAATATCCGTGGTCGCAGTTTATTGTCGACAGCAATGGCAACGTGCGTAAAGTCTGGCAGCTGGAAAAAGGCGGTTCAACGATTGTGGTGCTGGATAAGACCGGGCATGTGCGTTACGCCAAAGAGGGTGCACTTACGCAGGATGAAGTGCAGCAGGCGATGAAACTGATCCGTGAGCTGTTGCAGTAAAAACAGTGGTCGCCATCAAGGTACGACCCTATGTTGCCCGACTACACGTCCACCTCATCCCGCATATTAAAAGCACAACGACTGGCTGGGGTTTGTTAACTGATTGGGATATTTAGGGCGAAAATGCAGGATGCATTTTCAGGACTTATCGCAGATCTTTTAACGACGAAAATTCAGGATGAGCTTCCATTGCTCATCGCGGACTTTTACAGGGAAAATACCGGGTAGCATTGTTAAAGGGTGCGCAGTGATGCGCACCCGCAATTAAAACAGCGAAACGCGGAAACCCGGGTTCAGGAAAGATTCGCGCGGCGTGTAGTCCAGGGTTTTGCCCTGCCAGTCATGTACGTGGGCACCCGCCGCAATGGCCACCGCGTGACCCGCTCCGGTATCCCAAATGTTCGTTGGCCCAAAGCGTGGATACAGTTGCGCTTTGCCTTCCGCCACCAGACAAAATTTCAGCGAAGAGCCAATCGCCGTGGTTTGATGTTCGCCTAACTGCGTCAGATACTCTTTCAGCTCTTCATCTTTATCTGCATGCGAACGGCTGACAACCACCAGCAGTGGACGCGCCTCGCGCACCTGAATCTGCGTTTTATGGCCGCCCTCTTCTTTCCAGGCTTTGCCCTCAGCTGCCGAATACATCACACCCAGCGCGGGCGCATAGACGACACCTAATACCGGCTTGCCGTTTTCGATCAAGGCAATATTGACGGTAAATTCGCCATTGCGCTTGATAAACTCTTTGGTGCCATCCAGTGGATCAACCAGCCAATATTTTTTCCAGTTCTGGCGCACAGACCAACTCGGCGGATCTTCCTCTGATAATACCGGCACTTCTGGGGAGAGCGCGGCAAGCCCTTCCACGATGACTTTGTGTGCCGCGAGATCGGCAGCCGTCACCGGCGAATCATCCGACTTGCTCGTCACATCCATCGGCTGCTCACCCGCATAGACATGCATAATGGCATCACCCGCTTCACGCGCCAGTTGGCTAATTTTATCTAACATACTTCACCTCTTTTCCGCTGATTCTGCCTGTCAGACATCAACAGCTCACCTCAACACATTTTAGCAGTTGTGTTCCCATGCTTTGCGGCTGAACTGTCTGAAACGGCAATCTATATGATTATCAATACCATAGTTCATAGGTGGCGGCTATGGCGCGATGCTGATTCCCTTTTCACCACGCGACTGCGGCAATGAAGGCTTAAAAGTCCGAGCTTCATCACAAATTGAAATGATAATTCGTCATTGTTTTACATTATTTTGAGAGGCCCATTCGAACGAACAAGGAGCAAGCGATGTTCAAAGCGAGCATGTCGTTATTGGCGCTGTGTGTATCTGCTGCAACGGTACAGGCTGCCACCGTGGATCTGCGCATTCTGGAAACCACCGATCTGCACAGTAATATGATGGATTTCGATTACTACAAAGATACGCCAACCGAGAAATTTGGTCTGGTGCGCACCGCCACGCTGATTCAGCAGGCGCGCGCGGAAGCGAAAAACAGTGTGCTGGTTGATAACGGCGACATTATTCAGGGCAGCCCGCTGGGCGATTACATGGCGGCTAAGGGGCTGAAAAAAGGGGATGTGCATCCAGTATATAAAGCGATGAACACGCTGGATTACGCAGTGGGAAACTTAGGCAATCACGAATTCAATTACGGCTTACCCTATCTGCAGAAGGCGATTGCCGGCGCGCGTTTCCCCTATGTGAATGCCAATATTATCGATGAAAAGAGCGGAAAACCGCTGTTTACCCCCTACTTAATCAAAGAAACCACCGTTACCGACCGCAGCGGCAGCGCGCACCGCTTAAAAATTGGCTACATCGGCTTCGTTCCACCACAGATTATGGTGTGGGATCGCAACAATCTGCAGGGTAAGGTGCGTGTTGATGACATCACGGAAACAGCTAAGCGCTATGTGCCGGAAATGCGCGCAAAAGGTGCTGAAATAATCATCGCTATTCCACACTCAGGTTTAAGCAGTGAGCCTTATCACGCCATGGCGGAGAATTCGGTCTACTACCTCAGCCAGGTGCCGGGCATTAGCGCCATTATGTTTGGTCACGCGCATGCGGTATTCCCCAGTAAAGAGTTCGCGGCCATTCAGGGCGCTGACATCGCACAGGGCACGCTGAACGGTGTTCCGGCAGTGATGCCCGGCATGTGGGGCGATCATCTCGGCGTGGTCGATTTGGTGCTGAATAATGAAGGCGGGAAATGGCAGGTCACCCAGGGTAAAGCTGAAGCGCGGCCCATTTACGATCCGGTTGCCAAAAAATCACTGGCAGCAGAAGACGCCGATCTGGTGAAAGTGCTGGAGCCTGATCATCGTGCCACGCGTGAGTTCGTTGCTAAGCCGATCGGTAAATCAGCTGATGTGATGTACAGCTATCTGTCACTGGTGCAGGACGATCCTACCGTACAGATCGTTAATAATGCGCAGCGCGCCTATGTTGAGCACTTTATTCAGGGCGATCCCGATCTCGGTCGCCTGCCAGTGCTTTCCGCTGCCGCACCGTTTAAAGCCGGTGGCCGTAAAAACGATCCTGCCAGCTACACCGAAGTGGAGAAAGGTGAGCTGACTTTCCGTAACGCCGCCGATCTTTATCTCTATCCCAATACGCTGGTAGTGATGAAAGTGACGGGTGCGCAGGTGAAGGAGTGGCTGGAATGCTCGGCCGCGCAGTTTAATCAGATCGATCCGCACACTAGCAAACCGCAAGCGCTGATTAACTGGGATTTTCGTACCTACAATTTCGATGTGATTGACGGCGTGGATTATCAAATTGATGTCACGCAACCTGCGCGCTACGACGGTGAATGTACGTTGATCAACAAAGACGCTTCACGCATTAAAGATTTGACGTGGCAAGGTAAGCCAATCGATCCCAACGCGGTATTCCTGGTCGCCACCAACAACTATCGCGCCTATGGCGGTAAATTTGCCGGCACCGGCGATAAATATGTGGCATTTGCCTCACCGGATGAGAACCGTTCAGTGGTCGCGGCTTATATCAGTAGCGAAACCAAAGCACACGGCGAAGTGAAACCGCAGGCCGATCACAACTGGCGTTTAGCGCCGATTCACAGTGATACGCCGCTGGATATTCGCTTTGAAACCGCACCAGGCGAGAAAGCCACGCAGTTTATTGAGAAGTACGCAGATTATCCGATGAAAGCGGTGGGCAGTGACGAGATTGGTTTTGCGATTTGGCAGGTAGATTTGCAGAAGCAGTAACAGACTATAGCCGGGCTGCCAAATGAATGGAAGGCACCCGGCTTTGATGCATAACCGCGAGCACAATAATTCCCTGCTGCATAACCTGGTAATAAACCATATGGCTAACAAAGGGAAAACTGAGTACGCCTTCGGCAAGATCGGACGCTCTGCTGATCCCCATGGCTGGGAGTTCAGACAGCGTGTGTAATGTGCGCTGCAAACGCCTCAAGTATTGATGAGACTGCGCTTCGCCCCAGTGCTGTAAGGTGAACTGACGAATATCGACAAGATCCTGCCGCGCTTCATCCGTGAGCTGAAATTTGGCCATTTAATCCAGTAGTTGATTGAAAAATGTTTCACCATCGGTCAGTCGTCCGTTGGCAACGTCTTCCCTGGCTCGGGCAATTTTTTCCTGCAAAAACTGCTGCTTCATGAGTTCAATTGCCTGAAACTCTTCAGCAGATATGACAACGGCGACAGGTTTTCCGTTCCGACTGATTTGTACCGGTTCACGTTGAGCTTTGAGAAGCATATCCCCAAATTGCGTTTTAGCTTCGTTGGCAGAGAGTAAATACATTTCGCACCTTCCGCTTGAATCGTTCGATTCGCTCATTGTATTAGCCAATCGGGTAAAGATCAGCCAGTTTTACAAACAAAAAAACCGGCATTTATGCCGGTTTCAATGAATTGCTGAATGATTACAGAATTTCCAGCAGCTGGACTTCGAACACCAATGTGCTGAATGGCGGGATGGATGCACCCGCACCGCGCTCGCCGTAGGCGAGGTTTTGTGGAATCACTAATTCCCACTTAGAACCCACTGGCATCAGGGTCAGCGCTTCAATCCAGCCAGCGATAACGCCGCTTACCGGAAATTCAGCCGGTTCGCCACGTGCCACTGAGCTATCAAACACCGTACCGTCGATCAGTTTGCCTGTGTAGTGCACACGGACACGATCCTGACGTGAAGGAATCGGGCCATCACCTTGAGCGATTACGCTGAACTGCAGACCAGATTCCGTGCTGCTCACGCCTTCACGCTGCGCATTCTGCTCCAGGAATTTATGGCCTTCAGCCGCCATGGCTTCCACACGCTCACGACGTACGCCTTCTGCACGTTCGTGCACTTCACGCAGCGCGCGATGTACCACATCAACAGGCACAGCCGGTGAGTTCCCTTCCAGCGCATCGCGCAGACCCGCGAGCAGTGCTTCCGGCTGCAGACCCTGCAGTCCAGATTCCTGCAGCTGCTGGCCGACCTGTAAACCGATACCGTAACTTGCTTGTGATTCGACGCTGTCGAATGAAGGGGTGGTCATCTTGATTCCTTAATCCCGGAGAAAATAGAAACGGCAGCATAACAGCGCAGGCGGCTGGCGTAAAATCTGCAGCGCCGCAGATGACATTTCTCAGCGAAAGAGAAACAATACGCAGGTCAAATTTTTCAATGCTGGCAGGCACTTCGTGCCCGCATTGCCCATACTATAGCTGTGGCAACGTTTTCGTCGTACAGCGCTAAGAAAGAGAGAATACATGGGCCAGATTGCCCCACGACGCCGCAGGACGCGCGCACCGCGTGCTTTTACTTTATCGAGGTTGCAACGTTGGCTGCCGCAATTTCCGCGCAAGGCCGCCAGCGAGGAGGATTCACGAATGGCTTCTGATACCCCTTCCCGCGTTCCCGCCGTGCTGCTGCGCGTCTGGCATCTGCTGGATGATGTGCGCTGGATGAACCCACTGCCGGCCTTCCATCGCCGTGGCATTGTGATTGCCTTGTTGGTTCTGCTATTGGCGTTTCTCTGGCCGAGCAGTACGCCGCAATATCCGATCGAGCGCCCGGCAGATAACAGCAGCAAAGAGGTGCCGTTGCAGGCGGAGATTTACGACAACAAGCAGCCGCAGAACACCCAACCGAAAACCGATTCTCAGGGTGAGTGGCACAACTATACCGTGGCATCAGGTCAGACGCTGGCGCAGCTGTTCCGCGACAATAATCTGCCGGTCAATGATGTGTTCGCCATGGCACGCGTTGAGGGCGACGATCAGCCTCTTAGCGCACTAAAGAATGGACAACAGGTGAAGATTCGTCAGAACGCGCAAGGCGTGGTGACAGGATTAACGGTGGATGGCAGCAACGGCCCGGTGCTGTTTACCCGTCAGCCCGACGGCAGCTTTATCCGCGCCCAGTAAATCGCAGAAACAAAAACGCCGGCACAGGGCCGGCGTTTTCGCGTTACCGAGTATACTCGTCATACTTCAAGTTGCTGATGCGTTGGCTTCGCTCATTCACCTCAGTCACTTACCTAAGTAAGCTCCTGAGATTCCTTCCCTTGCCGCCTTCCCGCACCTTGAATTATTTAGAGTAGATTACTCAGCCACTACATTCACAACCAGTTTAGCGAACACTTCGCTATGAACCTGGAAGTCAACTTCGTGCTCACCGGTAGAACGCAGAACGCCGTTTGGCAGACGCACTTCGCTCTTAGCCACTTCAACGCCAGCTGCAGTCACTGCATCAGCGATGTCGCGAGTACCGATTGAACCGAACAGTTTACCTTCGTCGCCTGATTTAGACGCGATGGTAACAGTGCCCAGTGCGTTGATTTTCTCTGCACGTGCGTTAGCAGCAGCCAGAACGTCAGCCAGTTTGGCTTCCAGTTCAGCGCGACGTGTTTCGAAGAACTCAACGTTTTTCTTGGTAGCAGGAACAGCTTTACCCTGTGGAACCAGGAAGTTACGAGCGTAGCCCGCTTTAACGTTAACCTGATCACCCAGGCTGCCCAGGTTTGCTACTTTATCAAGCAGAATAACTTGCATTACCTTATCCTCTTAAAGTCGTTAATGGACAACTACCAATTACTGATGACGATCAGTGTATGGCAGCAGGGACAGGTAGCGAGCGCGCTTGATGCAACGAGCGAGCTGACGCTGGTATTTTGCACGAGTACCGGTAATACGGCTCGGGACAATTTTACCGCTTTCGGTAATGTAGTTTTTCAGTGTAGCGATATCTTTGTAATCAATCTCTACAACGCCTTCCGCGGTGAAACGGCAGAATTTGCGACGACGGAAATAACGTGCCATTTGGCTAGTCTCCAGAATCTATCAATTCAATCTGCTCGGCATGTAACACCATTCTGCTCTGACCATTGCGTGCCTGATGGCAGCTAATGAAACCTTCGAGAACGAGTTGCGTACCGACCGTTATATGTTGAGTAATCACCTGATGGGTGCTGCCGCTGAGAATCACCGGCATCTGACACCAGGCTTGCCGGTGAAAACCGGCTTCCTCCTGCACAGAACGGTGCTCAAGCACGAACTGGCAGTGAGGAATCCCTGACGGACTGACTTTTCGAACTGGCGTCTTGCACACAGTGCCTGACAGGCGCAGTCGATTTGCCGTCATGTCGGATTACTCTTCAGAATCCCCAGCATCTGAGTCATCTGATGATTCGTTAGCGAAGTCTTCGCGACGATCACGACGCTCATCTTTCGCTTTAACCATCGGAGATGCTTCAGTTACCGCGTGCTTAACGCGCATAACCATGCTGCGGATAACGGCGTCGTTGAAGCGGAAGTTAGTTTCCAGCTCGTCAATCACTTCCTGCGGTGCTTCTACGTTCAGCAGAACATAGTGAGCTTTGTGCAGTTTGTTGATTGGGTAAGCCAGCTGACGGCGGCCCCAGTCTTCCAGACGGTGAATCGTGCCCTGTGCACCGGTGATAGCACCAGTGTAACGCTCGATCATACCTGGAACCTGTTCGCTCTGGTCAGGATGGACCATAAATACGATTTCGTAATGACGCATCGATAGCTCCTTACGGATTATTCAGCCTCCTGTCGGGGTCAGCTGCGGCCCATGGAAGCAAGGAACGTTATAGGTTGTGAATCATTTAAATGAAACACACCTCTGAATGCAGCTGAAAAATTGACGCGTAATCATACTGGCGCCCCCCTGGAAACTCAAGCGCACAATTCATCAAATCCCTTGGGTCATGCCAGTTAAGCGCACCTTTTGTGCTAAGGATTAAGATTCAGCAGGTTAGCGAAGGTTTGTTCAAAATCGCTGATGGAGGCGTTCAACAGGGCGATCTGGCATCAATGTGGCGAAGAACTAAACTATTTACAGGCGCAACGGTTTGGCTTATTCGCGGCGTCTGAGAGTGCAATCCCTGGAGTGAGGAGTCGAATATGAAAACCATCATTTTCGCCACTTTACTGGGTCTCTTCCTGTCTCCACCCGCTTTCGCCAGCTCCGCTGACTACGCGCAGCAGATGAGAAGTAACAGCAGCAATGCGGCTTCAGGCTATGTCTATGTCAACCGGCTGGATACGCCTGGCAGCAACCCAGTCAGTGCGAATACCAGTGCAGCAGATCGTCTGTCTTCACAGCTGTAAAATCGGATGACGTAACGGGCTGGCATCTTTGCCAGCCCGAGTTGTTTCTACAGCTGATGCTTGAAAAAACTCACCAGTGCAGTCAGGGCTGAAGGCGTAATTTTGTGGCCGATTTGCTTTTCCGACAGGTAAGTCATTTTTTCATTCAACGCGGCTCCACGCAGCGCTTTCTCCAGCCGGACGGTTTCAGCGAACGGCACCACCTCATCGGCTTCACCGTGCCATAACAGCAGCGGGCGATTGGCCAGTTTATCCAGCTGCTGGCTGGGGTCGTAAGGTGCCAGCGGCGCGAGGCGGGCGGCTAGCGTCTCTTTCTGCTCTGGCGTGCGCGCCACCAGCGGTGGGAACAACGTATGGCTGAGCTGCATAAAGTAACCGGAGCCCATCATACAAGCGACGCTATGAATCTGCGGATAGCGCACCATCGCGCCCAATGCGGTCATGCCGCCCATCGAAGCACCAGCCACTGCAAAGCGCTCATCGGCAATCAAATCTTTCTCACGCAGCGCCGCTTCTAACAGCGGTACTTCGTCGATGTTCTGTTTGAGGATCTCCCAGAAGTGCGTCATACGCGTTTCGGTATCTCCGTTGTAGCGCGCTCCGTGCATATCGGCATCCGGCATCACTACGCGAAACCCAGCCTGCGCTAGTGCCACCGCGAAGTAGCTGTACACTTCTTTGGATGAGGTGAACCCGTGATAAAACAGGATGGTGGGTAAACGTGCCTGCCGCTGTCCTGCGGGAGCCGCATGAATACACTCAATACCTGCCAGGTTTTCCGTTGCCAACTCAATCATATCGCCTCCGTTGAGAATGATTATCACCCGTCACAGTGTAAGCGCTGAGCGACAAAACGCGAGCGACTTCACATTTAATCAGAATAATTTCTGTACTAAACCTTTTGCCGCATTTGCCGTTGATCTTGTACCCCTCCAATAGTCTTGAAATAGGTACTTTATGAAGCGTCTCTCTCTCAGCGCCATGGGTCTCGGCATTAAACTGTCTGTATTGACGTCTTTAAGCGTGGCAATTGTGCTGTTTACCCTGACCTTAACCCTGAGCCATAACGCGGCTCGCCAACTGGAACAGCTGGCGACCGATGATATGCAGAATCAGGTGCTGGGCATTAATGAAATGGCCACCATGTTTAACGCCACGTTGTCTGAAGAAGTGGCGAACTACACCAAACTGTTCCAGAGTTTCCTGCCCAAGCGCTTTAGCCGTGATGAGAATGAGCGTATTCAGGTCGGCGAACTCAGCACGCCGACCCTGCGCGCCGGGCTGAAAACCCTCAATCTGGATCAAATCGCAGTGGATGATTTTCTCGATCGTACCGGTGCAGTGTCGACCATCTTTGTGCGTGATGGTGAAGACTATGTTCGTATTGCCACCTCGCTGAAAAAAGAGGATGGCAATCGCGCCATTGGCACCCGACTTGACCGCAGCAGCGCAGCCTGGCGCAGCGTTAATCAGGGCGAAGTCTATCGTGGGCTGGCCACGCTGTTTGGCCATCGCTATATCACTCAGTATCAGCCGGTACAGGATGAGAGCGGCGCGGTGATCGCCATTCTGTTTGTCGGCGTGCAGATCGATGCGCAATATGCCCTGATGCGCGACAAAGTGCTGGCACGCCATCTCGGCGACAGCGGCACCTTCTTTGTACTCAATGGCGCCCCCGGCAGCACACAAGGACAGTATCTGTTTGATCGTCAATCCGAAGGCAAGCTGCCGAGCTGGGATCAGTCTGTCCAGCATCAGCTGTTAACCCAATCCAAAGGGTTGCTGAGTATTCAACTGAATGGCGAGACTAAGCTGCTGGCGTGGCAGCAGCTGCCGGGCTGGAACTGGATTATCGCTGGCGAAGTCAGTCGCGCCAGCCTGCTGGCACCGATAACCCAGAGCCGTAACCTGTTTATCGCCATTGGGCTTGCCCTGGTCATCGCTTTCGCCGTGGGCTTCATCTGGTATAGCCGACGCGCCATTACGCGCCCGTTGCAGCAGGTGATTCATCTGGCAGAGCAGTATGCGGCCGGTAATTTGCAGGCGCATCTTGATTCCACCCGCCGTGATGAAATTGGTCAACTGGTCGCGGCCATAAACGGTATCGGCGATGGACTGGAAAAAGTGGTGAGTCAGGTTCGTCATGCGGCACGCGATATCAGCCGTGGCACTGACACTATCGCCGCCAGCAGCTCCAGCATCAGCGAACAGATCAATCGTCAGGCGAGTAGCGTGGAAGAGACCTCTGCCAGCATGGAGCAGTTTGGTGCCACCGTGGCGCAAACTGCGGCCAACGTCCGCCAGGCGATGGCGCTGGTCGGTGAGGCGGCCAGCACCGTCAATCATGGCGGCAGTACGGTGGCACGCTCGGTCGAAACTATGGCGGAGATCCGCGTGGCTTCACAAAGCATCGCTGATATCACCCATGTGATTGAATCCATTGCTTTCCAGACCAATATTCTGGCGCTGAACGCGGCAGTGGAAGCGGCGCGTGCCGGTGAGCATGGCAAAGGCTTTGCCGTGGTCGCAGCGGAAGTCCGCGCGCTGGCGCAACGCAGTGCCAATGCGGCTAAAGAGATCGATAACTTGATCGCCACCTCCATCGATAAAGTCGCGGCCGGCCATGCGCTGTCCGAGCAAACGCGTGATGCAATGCAGCATATTGTTAGCCATATTGACCAGGTCAAGACGCTGATGGGCGAGATCAATATCGCTGCGCAAGAGCAGGCGGCGGGCATTGGTCAGGTGAATCTGGCGATGAATCATATTGGCCAGGCGACGCACCAAAGCAGCGATATGGTTACCCAATCGGAAACCACAGCGCAGACGTTGAGCCAGCAGGGTCATCATTTAACCCAGCTGGTGAGTGTTTTTCATTTGAAAGACTGATGTGAACGGGGAAGATGGCCTAAACTGGAGCCATCTTCCTTTTCAGGAGCGTATTATGCGTCGCTTTTTACTGGTGTTGAGCATGTTACTAGCCGGTTGTGCCGCGTTTAAAACCACACCGGAAGCCCCACCGCCGCCGACCAGCCACGCGCAGGAAATCAGCCGCGCGCAAAGCTATGGCTTGCGCAAACTGGGCAATATCACGGTCTCCACCCGTGGCTCACCGGATGATGCCGAGCGCGCATTAGCCGCACGAGCGAATCAGGCGGGCGCGGTTTACTACCAAATCCTGATGCTGGATGAAACCACGCTGCCTGGCTTCTGGTACGGCACCGCCATTCTCTATGGCGCGCCCTCAGCCAGTGCTGGCTCGCAGCAGTAAGCGCGTGCTGAGATCGTCACTCAGCGAACGTCGCCCCCGCATATCCAGGTGTTGATCGCACCAGCCATCGGCCAACGGCGGTTCAGCCACTTTCAACAGAATCGCCGCGCTCGCCAGTTGTAACAGTTCCTGCGTCACCTCGCGCGCCATACCTTCTCGCACATGGTTAAGCTGCAGCCTTAACTGGCGCCAGCGACGATCAAAGTGGCGATTGCTGCCTTTTACCGCTTCAAATTCATCGTTAAGCATGGTCATCACATCGGCCTGGCGACCCAGCACGCGGAGCACGTCGAGGCACATCACGTTACCTGAGCCTTCCCAAATGCTGTTGACTGGCATCTCGCGGTACAGACGAGGCAGTTCACTCTCTTCGCAGTAGCCGATACCGCCCAGCACCTCCATCGACTCTGCCACAAACGGTATGCCGGCTTTGCAAATGCCAAACTTGGCGGCGGGCGTGAATAGCCGTGCGTACAAACGTTCGTGCTCGCTGGCAGGCATGGACCATGCGCGTGCTAATCGCATCAGTAGCGCGGTTTGCCCTTCCAGCTGCAAGGCCTGCTGCGCCAGCACGGTGCGCATTAGCGGTTGATCGCTAAGGTTTTTGCCCATCACCTGACGCTGCTGCGCATGATGCAGGGCAATCGATAAGGCGCGGCGCATCAAGCCATGGCTGCCCAGCGCGCAATCAAAGCGCGTCATGCCGCCCATCTTTAAGATCAGCCGCACGCCATCGCCCTCTTCGCCCATCAGCCAGCCGATCGCATCCTGGAATTCCACCTCGGCGCTGGCGTTGGATCGGTTGCCGAGCTTGTCCTTCAGGCGCTCAATGCGAATCGCGTTGCGCGTGCCATCAGGCAGCAGACGCGGCAGAAAGAAACAGCTCAGCCCTTGCGAAGTCTGCGCCAGAATGAGATGCGCATCGCTTTGCGGCACAGAGAAAAACCATTTGTGACCGGTGATGCGATAAGGTTCACCCGTACCGCGTGACCCAATGGGTTCCGCGCGCGTGCTATTGCTGAGCACATCGGTTCCGCCCTGCTTCTCGGTCATGCCCATGCCAATCAACAGGCCGCGCTTTTTATTGCCCGGCTGATGATGCGCATCGTAGCGATCGCTCAGCAGCGCTTCGCGCCAATCATCGTAGGCTTCCGGCAGATGGTTTTGCAGTAGCGGAATGGCGGCATGCGTCATGGTGACCGGGCAGAGTGAACCCGCTTCGACCTGAGCATGCAGAATAAAGCGCGCGGCACGCGCTACCATCGCATTAGGCTGAACATCGGGCTGCCAGCTGAGGTTGTGCAAGCGGCTGGCGCACAAACCCTGCATGAGCAGATGCCATGCCGGGTGAAAGCGCACTTCGTCCAGCCGCTCACCGCGTGCGTCATAGCGCTGCAGCTCAGGCGGTTGGGTATTCGCCAGCCGACCTAATTCCAGCGATTCAGCGCTGCCGAGTTGCAGTCCAACAGAAGCCAGCCATTCGCGATCCCAGCCTGCACCTTCGCGCACGACGGCCTCGCACAAGGCGATATCGCGGGTGAATAAATTGCTATGACTAAGAGGATGGGGCTGATTGAAAACGCTGTGGGTTGTCCAGGTCATAATGTGGCATCTCCCTCATAAAACGCATGGTTCAAGTATGAGGGGGATGTGCAGTTATGCCTGGCTCAGAAACACTTTTGCGGCGGGGATCACGCCAAACGCTGACGCACCGCTTCGAACAGGCAGACACCGGTTGCGACAGAGACGTTCAGAGAAGAGACGCTGCCCGCCATTGGGATGCTGATCAGCTCATCGCAGTGTTCACGGGTCAGACGACGCATGCCTTCGCCTTCCGCGCCCATCACCAGCGCCATCGGGCCGGTCATTTTGCTCTGGTACACGGTGTGATCGGCCTCACCTGCGGTGCCCACTACCCAGATGTTGTACTCCTGCAGTAAACGCAGTGTACGCGCCAGGTTGGTGACGCGGATCAGTGGCACGTTCTCAGCTGCGCCGCTGGCGACTTTTTTCGCCGTGGCATTCAGCGGTGCGGCACGATCTTTCGGCACGATGACGGCATGTACGCCCGCAGCGTCGGCGCTACGCAGGCAAGCACCGAGGTTATGCGGATCGGTGACGCCGTCCAGTACCAGCAGGAAAGGTTTATCCAGACTTTGCAGCAGATCAGGCAAATCACCTTCCTGATAATTTTTACCCTGCTTTACGCGTGCCACGATACCCTGGTGCACACCGCCTTCCACCTGGCTGTCGAGCCATTGGCGATTAGCCACCTGAACCACAATTCCCTGAGCTTCCAGTGCGGCAATCAGCGGCTGCAGGCGACGATCGTCACGGCCTTTGAGAATAAAGACTTCCTGGAAACGCTGAGGATCACGTTCCAGCAGCGCCTGCACGGCATGAATACCAAAAATTATTTCACTCATTTGTTTGCTCAAGGTTGGATGTATATATCTGAATATAAGGGTATTAATTTCGATGCACATTAATGCGCACCCTACAAAACGCGCCGATTTAACGTACGCTCGTCGTCATAACACGCTGAACTAACTTAGGGCCGCCATCACTACGCACTTATCTATGATCTGTCGTGCGGGCGCTATCACAGCACGCTGGCATAACTTAGGGTCGCCATCACTACGCACTTATCCATGATCTGCCCTACGGGCGCCATCTCAGCACGCTGGCCTGGCTTAGGGGCGCCGTTTAAGGCGGCCCCAGCTTCAAAGTGCGATCAGGTCTTTAGACTTCGCGAGCCAACCCTCAAGCTTCGTTAGGTTTCTTCTTCGACCCGCGCTTGGCCTTGGTGGCGGCGGCGATTTTACGGGTTTTCTCAGAGATTTTTTTGCCTTTTTTCTCATTTTTTGCCGATTTTTCAGCAGGCGCAGGCTGCTTCTTCTCGCTGCGGAACGCTGAATCTGGCTCGAAGGTGCCCTTTTTACCCGCATCACGACGACGTCTTGCGGGCGGCTTGCCGCCGCGCTTCTCACGTTCGCGCTCGGTTTTACCCTCGCCGCGCGGTACGCGCTTGCTGGAGATCAGCGCAAAGTCGATTTTGCGCTCATCCATGTGCACCGCTTCCACACGCACTTCCACCGTATCGCCTAAACGATAAGTACGGCCACCAGATTCGCCAATCAGACGCTGACCAATCGGATCGAAACGATAGTAATCGTTGTCCAGTGAAGAGACGTGCACCAGGCCATCGATAAACAGATCGTTGAGACGCACGAAGAAGCCAAAACCGGTCACGCTGGAGATCACGCCGCTAAACACGTTGCCAACCTGATCCTGCATGAAGTCACATTTCAGCCAGTCCGCGACATCACGCGTGGCTTCATCAGCACGGCGTTCAGTCATCGAGCAGTGCTGACCGAGCTGCAACATCTGCTGCATATCGTAGTGATAACCGCCGTTTGGCGTGGTGTTACCTTTCAGCGTGCCCTGCTCTTTCGCCAGCAGGTATTTGATCGCACGGTGCAGCAGCAGATCAGGGTAACGACGAATCGGTGAGGTGAAGTGCGCATAGGACTGCAACGCCAGGCCAAAGTGACCACGGTTTTCAGGATCGTACACCGCTTGCTTCATTGAGCGCAGCAACATGGTTTGCAGCATTTCTGCATCGGGGCGATCGGCCACTTGCTTGAGCAATTCGGCATAGTCGACAGGCTGCGGTTTCGCGCCACCTGGCAGGCTCAAGCCCAGCTCGTTCAATACAGTGCGGAAGCTTTTGATGCTGTCTTCGGTTGGACGATCGTGATCGCGGAACAGTGACGGTTCCTGATGCTTCTCAACATAACGCGCCGAGGCGATGTTGGCGAGAATCATGCACTCTTCGATCAGCTTGTGCGCATCGTTACGCACGGTTCGTTCAACGCGATCAATACGGCGCTCCGCATTGAAGATAAATTTGGCTTCTTCAGTTTCGAAGGAGATGCCACCACGCTGTTCACGTGCGGTTTCCAACTCCTGATACATGTGATGCAGCTCTTCAAGGTGTTTCACCTGAGCGGCATAATGCTCACGCAGTTCGGTATCACCCTGCAGAATGTTCCACACTTTGGTGTAAGTCAGACGCGCATGGGAGTTCATCACCGCTTCGTAGTGCTTATAGCCAGTGAGCTTGCCGCTGGAAGAGATGGTCATCTCGCATACCATGCACAGGCGATCAACCTGCGGGTTCAGCGAGCACAGTCCGTTGGAGAGGATCTCCGGCAGCATCGGCACCACTTGCGATGGGAAGTAGACTGAGGTGCCGCGTTGATGCGCTTCGTCATCTAACGCTGTGCCTGGGCGCACGTAATAACTGACGTCAGCAATCGCCACCCATAGACGCCAGCCACCACCGCGCTTTTTCTCACAGTAGACGGCATCGTCAAAGTCACGCGCATCTTCACCATCAATGGTAACGAGCGGTAATTCACGCAGATCGACGCGGCCTTTTTTTGCCGCCTCTGGCACCTGCTCTTTCAGTTTCGAGATCTCTTTCTCAACTTCTTCCGGCCAGGTATGAGGGATCTCGTGGGTGCGCAGCGCCATATCGACCGCCAGACCGGTACCCATGTTATCGCCGAGAATTTCGGTGACTTTACCGATGGCTTTGGTGCGACGGGTTGAGCGCTGAACGATCTCTACAACTACCACCGAGCCCATGCGCGCGCCCTGGGTTTCTTCCTGCGGGATCAGGATGTCGAAGCTCAGGCGGCTGTCATCCGGCACCACAAAACCGGTGCCGGCATCGGTAAAGTAACGGCCAACAATCTGGCTGTTGCGTGGTTCCAGCACGCGCACCACGCGCGCTTCACGGCGACCTTTACGGTCTGCACTGCCCGGCTGTGCCAGAATCACATCACCGTGCAGGCAAAATTTCATCTGCTCAGCAGACAGATAGAAATCATCTTTCTGGCCTTCGACGCGCAGGAAGCCATAGCCATCACGGTGACCAATCACTTTACCGCGCAGTAAGTCGAGGCGTTCTGGCAGGGCGTAACACTGACGACGGGTAAACACCAGCTGACCGTCACGCTCCATGGCGCGCAGACGACGGCGCAGCGCTTCAAGCTGCTCTTCGCTGGTGATATTCAATTCCTGGGCAATTTCATCGCGATTGATGGGTTTCTCACGCTTTTCTAACAGCGCCAGAATAAATTCGCGGCTTGGAATGGGGTTGTCGTACTTTTCTGCTTCTCTATCCTGGTAAGGATCTTTTGACATTACGGTTCCTCCGATGTCATTTAATTTGGATTGCCACCGGCGGTTCGGACAATAAAATTTGGTACAGTGAATCGTTATCTTTGACCAGATCGGCCAACGTATAGTTATCCAGCTCTTTGAGGAATAACTGGACCGCATCGTGCAGCGCCTTGCGCAGACGACAGGCCGGTGTGATGGCGCACTCCTCACAGTTCACCAACTGCAATGGCTCCATTTTTCTCACGACCTGACCAATAACGATTTTTTCCGGGTCCATGCCTAAACGAATTCCGCCGTTTTTACCGCGTGTTGCGGCGACAAAGCCAGCCCGGCTTAGTTGGTTGATGATTTTAACCATATGGTTACGCGACACCCCGTAGGTATCGGTGACTTCGGTAATGTTGGTCTGCTTACCTTCCGGCAACGTCGCCATGTAAATCAGCGCACGCAGACCATAATCGGTGAAACTCGTTAGCTGCACATATACCTCGGTGAACCATCGGGCGTTAGGGTTATGCGCCGGTCGGCGTGGTATTTAAATATGATGATAAACCAGAGCGTGGAAGCCGGTGCGTTTTTTCTTAAGCAAGTATCGATAATTGCAAGAAAAAAGAGAGTGAGCGGAGTCAAAGAGCGGATAAACAAAGGCCGGACAGTGTCCGGCCATGTAAGATTATGCGTCGAACGGGTCGCGCAGAATCATGGTCTCACTACGGTCCGGGCCAGTTGAAATAATATCAATCGGCACACCGGTCACTTCTTCTACACGCTTGATGTAGTCACGCGCGGCCTGCGGCAGACCTTCCAGCGTTTTCACACCAAAGGTGGTTTCGCTCCAGCCTGGCATGGTTTCGTAGATTGGCTCAATACCTTCCCAACCTTCCGCTGCCAGTGGCGTGGTGGTCATCTCGCGGCCATCCGGCATGCGATAAGCCACACAGATTTTCACTTCTTTCAGGCCATCCAGCACGTCCAGTTTGGTCATGCAGAAACCTGACAGGGAGTTGATCTGTACTGCGCGACGTACGGCAACCGCATCCAGCCAGCCAGTACGACGACGGCGACCGGTAGTCGCGCCAAACTCGTGGCCCTGAGCACACAGGAACTCGCCAGTTTCATCAAACAGTTCGGTAGGGAATGGACCCGCACCAACACGCGTTGAGTAAGCTTTAACGATACCCAGCACGTAATCGACATAACGTGGGCCAATACCGGAACCGGTCGCCACGCCACCTGCGGTGGTGTTAGACGAGGTCACGTACGGATAAGTACCGTGGTCGATATCCAGCAGCGTACCCTGTGCGCCTTCGAACATGATCAGATCGCCACGCTTGCGCGCACCGTCCAACAGGTCAGAAACGTCAACCACCATGCTGGTCAGAATGTCAGCCACAGCCAACGTATCGCTCAGCACTTTTTCGTAGTCAACCGCATCAGTTTTGTAGTAGTTAACCAGCTGGAAGTTGTAGAAATCGACGATTTCTTTCAGCTTAACGGCGAAGGTTTCTTTGTTGAAGAGATCGCTCACGCGCAGACCGCGACGTGCAACTTTATCTTCATAAGCTGGGCCGATACCACGACCGGTGGTACCAATCGCTTTGGCGCCACGCGCTTTTTCACGCGCCACATCCATCGCGACGTGATATTGCAGAATCAGTGGACATGCTTCAGAGATCAGCAGACGTTCACGTACCGGCACACCGCGCTCTTCCAGACCTTTCATCTCTTTCATCAGCGCTTCAGGCGACAATACAACACCATTACCAATGATGCTGGTCACGTTATCACGCAGGATGCCAGATGGAATTAAGTGGAGGACGGTTTTTTCACCGTTGATGACAAGTGTATGGCCTGCATTGTGGCCACCCTGGTAACGCACAACGAAATTCGCGCGTTCAGTCAGAAGGTCTACGATCTTACCTTTACCTTCGTCACCCCATTGGGTGCCCAGTACGACGACGTTCTTACCCATTTTTTCAAAATCACCGATTGCTTAAAAATGGATTCTACCATCGGTTTTGCTCACTTTCAGCACTTTTAGCATACGATTGCGCGGTTTTTTGCCCGCGTTTTGATCAATACAACATGTTGGGGGAAACATCGAATGCAAGACACAATTTAGCCGTGCGTTACCGCTTAAATTTAACGCTATGCGATCGCGTGCACGCTCAGCATGTAATAAATCACCACGCCCGCTACCACTAATCCACCACCAAAACGATGCAGGATGCGATCGGGCAACTGCGCCATCGACAGAATCATGCGGCGCCAGACACGCGGCAGAAACATCGGACCCAGCCCTTCCAGCACCAGAACTAATGCCAGCGCCATCCAGATGGTTGTGTTCATGCTATTTTTCCCAAAAAAAAGGCCGACAACATTGTCGGCCTCAAGGTTATATCAGTTCTTAACGCGCGGTGTTAGTCGGTGCCTTCATAAAGCGGAAGAAATCGCTATCCGGGCTCAACACCATCACATCCTGGTTATCAGAGAAGCTGTTCTCGTAAGCACGCAGGCTGCGGATAAAGGCATAGAAATCAGGATCCTGACCGAAAGCATCTGCAAACAGTTTTGCTGCCTGCGCATCACCTTCACCACGTGAAATCAATGCCTGACGCTGAGCTTCAGCCAAAGTACGTGTGACCTGGTAATCCGCCTGAGCACGCAGTTTTTCTGCCTCTTCCTGACCTTGTGAACGCTGGCTACGGGCAACCGCTTCACGCTCAGCGCGCATACGATTGTAGATAGCATCAGACACTTCCGCCGGCAGGTTGATCTGCTTGATGCGTACGTCAACCACCTGAATACCCAATGCAGCCATACTGTTCGGGTTCGGTGCTGGCTCGCTGCTGTTGGTTTCACGCTCAACACGCGCTGCCGCGCTGGCAATCGCATCATCAGCAGCTGGCGTTTGTACTTCGTCATCACTGCCTGCAGTACCGGTGTTCAACGCATCACGCACGTCGGTGGTCAAACGGCCACGTGAATCCGTCACGATGTCTTTCACATCCAGGCGACCCATCTCAGAACGCAGACGGTCACTGAACTTACGTTTCAGCAGCACTTCCGCCTGAGAAACATCACCACCGCCAGTTGCCAGGTAGTAGCGGCTAAAATCACTGATACGCCACTTGATGTAGGAATCAACGATCAGGTCTTTCTTCTCTTTGGTAACAAAGCGATCGGCCTGGTTGTCCATGGTCTGGATACGCGCATCCAGCGACTTCACAGTTTCAATGAACGGAATCTTGAAATGCAGACCCGGCTCGTAAACCTGCGGCTTGTTCTCGCTATCGCGCAGAACTTTACCGAAGCGCAGCACGATACCACGCTCACCTTCCTGCACCACGAACAGCGATGCGTACAGCGCCACCAGAACGACAATAATTACGGCAATAATTGGCTTACGCATCGATTACTCCCTCCCTGCGCGCTGGGTATCGTTGCGTAACGCATTGGCGCGACGCTGGTCCATGATGCTGCTCGGACTGTAAGACGAAGAGTCATCATTGCTGGCACTGCTGCCAGACGAAGGCAGCTTCATCAAATTAGTGTTTTTCTGGCCTGCCTGGCTGCCAGAAATCTGACCACCACGCATCAGTTGATCCAGCGGCAGCACCATCAGGCTGTTACCACGGTCGTTAACCAGAACTTTGCGCGTATGGCTCAGCACACGTTCCATGCTTTCGATATACAGACGCTCTTTGGTGATTTGCGGTGCGGCCTTGTATTCCGGCAGCAGTAAAGCAAAGCGTGCCACTTCACCCTGCGCTTCTAACACCGTGCGCTCTTTGTATGCGCGGGCCTCTTCCAGAATACGCTGCGCCTGACCGTTCGCACGCGGCTGCACTTCATTCGAATAAGCTTCTGCTTCACGCACGTACTGCTCACGGTTTTCACGCGCGGCGATGGCATCGTCAAACGAGGCCTTCACTTCTTCCGGTGGACGTGCCGCCTGGAAGTTAACGTCAAGCAGCGTAATCCCCATGTTGTAAGGGCGGATGGTTTCATCCAACTCACGTTGCGTCTCGCTACGCACCACGGTACGACCTTCAGTGAGGATACGATCCATGGTAGAACGACCAATCACCCCGCGCAGTGCACTGTCGGTGGCCTGACGCAAACTGTCGTCAGCGCTGGTAACCGCGTACAAATACTGCTCAGGATTGGTTACGCGGTACTGCACGTTCATTTCCACGCGCACCACGTTTTCGTCCGAAGTCAGCATTACGCCAGAAGCAGCCAGCTCACGCACCGCTTCAACGTTAACGGCACGCACCTGATCGATAAAGGTTGGCTTCCAGTTCAGGCCCGGCTCAACCAGATGGCTGAACTTACCAAAACGAGTCACAACCCCACGTTCTGCTTCTTTAATGGTGTAGAAACCGCTGGCAGCCCAGATGACCACTGCAGCTACGGCAACGATGCCAACCAGTTTGCCACCGCTACCGCCGCCGCGCTGGCCGTTGTTGTCACTCTGTTTGCCACCGCCCAGTCCGCCGAGTTTTTTACTCAGCTTACGGAAGATATCATCCAGATCAGGAGGCCCCTGATCGCGCCCTCCCTTATTTCCCCCAGAGTTGCCGCCTTGATTATTGCTGCTTCCCCACGGGTCGCGGTCCTGTCCGTTATTTCCGGGCTGATTCCACGCCATGTCTCTACTCCATTTATTGTATTTACGTTTTTTACCCTTCTCTTGCGAATTGCAGCTGCGTTGGCTGTCTTCGCGCACTCCGGTCATTGACTGACGTAAGTGCCCGAAGATTCACTCAGTTGCCGCCATGCTGAAATCCGAAATAGTCGGGTAAAACCTGCTAATTTGCGGCTCACAGCAATCATCACTGCATTTTTCAATAAGTTGGGTAAAGGCGTTAGGGCAATATCAAACAATATAACTGGCTAATGACGGTTCCTGTTTGCACAAACGACGCCAGTCAACGATCGGCATTCGCACATGCATACCGACAGAACCATCATCTTCATTCCATTCTTTCTCAATCGCCTGCAGTTGGTAGAAGCGGCTGCGCAAACGGCCCGCTTCTGGCGGCAGACGTAAATCATACTGCGCAATTTCACCGGCTAAGCGTTCAGACAGCGCCTGCCAAAGTAAGGGTAGACCTTCACCGCTATGAGCAGAGAGCCAGACGCGTGTCGGCTTATTCTCTTCATCACGATCAATACGCGGCACAAAACCGTCCAGCATGTCGATTTTATTCATAATCAACAGCGTGGGAATTTCATCCGATTCGATTTCTGCCAATACTTCATTAACAGCGTCGATGTTGTCGTTAACGCGCAAATCGGCAGCGTCAATCACGTGCAGCAAGAGCGTCGCCTGACGTGTTTCCTGCAGTGTGGCTTTAAAGGCCGCCACTAAATCATGCGGTAAGTGGCGAATAAACCCAACGGTATCGGCTAAAACCACCTCACCCACGTCTGCCACATTCAGGCGACGCAGTGTCGGATCGAGGGTCGCAAACAGCTGATCGGCCGCATACACATTGGCTGACGTCACCGCATTGAACAGGGTAGATTTGCCGGCGTTGGTGTATCCCACCAGCGAAACGGTCGGCACATCGGCTTTGGCGCGTGCTTGTCGGCCCTGTTCGCGCTGCTTCTCTACACGCTCAAGGCGAGAAAGGATGAGACTAATGCGATTACGCAGTAAGCGGCGGTCCGTTTCCAGCTGCGTTTCACCGGGACCACGCAAACCAATACCGCCTTTTTGGCGCTCAAGGTGCGTCCATCCACGCACCAAACGGGTTGCCATGTGGCGCAACTGTGCCAGCTCGACCTGTAATTTACCCTCATGGGTACGGGCGCGCTGAGCAAAAATATCGAGAATTAAGCCAGTGCGGTCGACAACGCGACATTCACACACTCGCTCGAGATTACGTTCCTGGGCAGGCGATAAGGCATGATCGAATAATACGACCGATGCTCCACTCGCTTTCACCGCATCGGCAATTTCAACTGCCTTTCCTTCACCGACAAAATATTTGGGATGTGGCGCTTTACGGCTGCCCGTAATAACTTGCAGCGCTTCGACGCCCGCAGAAGAGACAAGAGTTTCGAACTCCTGCAAATCTTCCAGCTCTTTGTCTTGGGAGAACCAGATGTGTACCAGTACGGCCTGCTCACCGGCATCATAACGGTCAAACAAGCTATAACCTCGCTAAAATAAAATAACCAGGACGGGAAAACGCTTTCGCTCCCCAGCCCTGGCTTTACGGCAGCGCAAAATTATTCTGCGTTATCGCCGTCTTGTTGTGGCTGCGACTGAGCGCCCTGGTTGCTTCCGCTATGGTGGTAATTGCTGCTGCCACCGCTACCGCCCGGGTTGTTGCTATGGTGCGAAACCGGACGAGAAGGAACCACTGTAGAGATGGCGTGCTTGTACACCATCTGGCTAACCGTGTTTTTCAACAGAATGACGAACTGATCAAAGGATTCAATTTGTCCTTGCAGCTTAATACCATTCACCAAATAGATCGAAACCGGTACACGTTCACGACGCAATGCGTTCAAAAACGGGTCTTGTAATGATTGCCCCTTAGCCATTCTATCTTTTCCTTATATGCTTGTTGTTTGTTACTTTAAGAACCGTGGTTCAGAAAAACTGCGTAAAAATTTGCGCACGATAACGGACCAATTGTACACAATCGTCCCTGCTACGCACTAACTACCTGAAGCACCGCATTACGGGCTAATTCTGGCTCGTCACTGTCTAACCAGTGGACGTTGGGCCAGCCACGTAACCAGGTCATCTGGCGTTTAGCGAGCTGCCGGGTGGCGCAAATTCCCCGATAAACCATTTCGTCGTAATCGATTTCACCAGAGAGATAAGACCACATCTGGCGATAACCTACACAACGAATGGAAGGCATATCCGTATGCAAATCACCTCGTGCAAACAGTTCACGAGCCTCCGCTTCAAATCCTGACGCTAGCATCTGGTCGTAACGCAACGCAATGCGTTGATGTATAAGTTCACGATTCGCCGGAGCGATAGCAAACTGGTACACGTCGTAGGGTAACGCTTCGCCGGATGTTTTTGTCAGTTCCGTTAAAGTTTTACCCGAAATAAAAAAAACTTCCAGTGCTCGCGAAAGTCTCTGCGGATCATTCGGATGAATACGACTACCGGCGACCGGATCGATTTCATACAGCTGGCGGTGCAGGGCATCCCACCCTTTCTCCGCCGCCATTTGCTCTATCCGCTGACGCACGTCGGGATCGGCCGAGGGCAGCGGCGACAATCCTTCAAGCAACGCCTTGAAGTAGAGCATGGTTCCACCAACAAGCAACGGAATCTTACCCTTTTGAGTAATCTCCGCCATTTCTGCCAGCGCATCGCGACGAAACTCAGCAGCGGAATACGCTTCCGCTGGATCGCGAATGTCCAGCAAACGATGGGGCGCCAGTGCTAACTCCTCTGCCGACGGTTTCGCCGTGCCAATATCCATCCCGCGATAGATTAAGGCAGAGTCAACGCTGATAAGTTCCACCGGAAGTTGCTGACGCAGCGAAATCGCTAATGCCGTCTTACCGGAGGCGGTAGGCCCCATCAAAAAAATTGCCTTAGGCCGGCTAGCCTGGTTTAGTTCACTCATGCTTCAACGCGTTTATCGCGCTCTCAATCTCAATGGTCTGTAACAGACCTGAAGGCGGCGATTTAAGCAAATGCGGGCAAAGTCGTTCGAGCTCTGCCAACAGTGCAATCGCCTGCGAGTGATTCCAGTGAGCGTTTTCTGCATCATCACGACGTGCCAGCCATTGGGCCAGCGCCGATGCAGAAACCTCTTGCTGCCGGGCGAGATAGCCTAACAGTTCTGGAATCAAGATTTGTAAATTTTGTGTGCGTAACGGTAAAGGGACAGCGCGCAAGGTGACGTGCTGACCTTCTCGTTGTAAATCAATGCCCATCAGCCGTAACAGTGCGCCCTGAGTATCGATCACATTCAACTCTTCTTTGGCAATTTTCAGCCGCACCGGAATAAGTAAAGGTTGGGGTTTTAAGCCCTCTTCTCCCGGTTGTAACTGGGCCTGTTTCAGCCAGCGTGAGGCCACACTGAGTGACAACAACTGTAACTGTGGGCCACGTTCTAACAGCGCATATTGCTCATGCATCACACTCAGCACGCGACCAAAACTTTGTGCATGTGCGGCCAACGGCGCTTCTCGTGCTTCAGGTTGACGCACAGGTGCCGGTTGCGGCGCGGCGGCGCGAGGCGTGTCGGCCGCAGGCGTTTTCATGAGCTGCTGATAAGCAGCACCTTCACGTGCGCGATAGACCGGCTCTTTATTCTGCCAACCCGCCGCAGCCGCACCGTTGCTGATGGAGATGGTGCTACTGCGTGGTGTGTTCGCCGGTTGTGCAAAATGATTCGTCCCCGCAGCCTGTCGGTTCTCTGGTTGCCACTTCGGCGCGGGCTCTTCCGCATGCGCGATTGGCAACTCTGCGACACGGCTCGCCTGCAAAGCGCTCATCACGCCCTGCCAGATGAAATCATGCACCAGTCGTGACTGATGAAAACGCACTTCGTGCTTGGCGGGATGAACGTTGACATCCACCTGATGGGGATCGATCTCCAGATAGAGCACATAAGCGGGCTGTTGATCTTCCCCCAACTGCGTCTGATACGCCTGCCGAATCGCATGGTTGATCAGCTTGTCACGCATCATGCGTCCATTGACGTAGCAATATTGCAGGTCTGTGACCTGACGTGACCCGGCGGGATCGGCCACCCATCCACGTAACGCCAGATCGTCATGTTGCCAGTCAATGCGCAGGGCATGCTGCATAAAGGGGGTGCCACAGATGGCGCCAAGACGGCGTTCACGCTGCGCTTCCTGATCCACGGCGCGATACTGGCGAATCATCTTACCGTTGTGGGTCAGCGAAATTGCCACGTCAAAGCGCGCCAGCGCGATACGGCGAATCACTTCATCAATATGGGTAAATTCGGTCTTCTCAGTGCGCATGAACTTGCGCCGCGCCGGGGTGTTGTAAAACAGATCGAGCACTTCCAGCGACGTCCCGACAGGATGTGCTGCGGGTTTCACCGTGACATCCATATCACGTCCTTCCGCATAGGCTTGCCAGGCTTCGTGTTGATCCGCGGTGCGAGAAGTTAGCGTGAGGCGTGAAACCGAACTGATACTGGCGAGCGCTTCACCGCGAAAACCGAGGCTCATAATCGCCTCAAGATCATCCAGCGAAGCAATTTTACTGGTGGCATGGCGAGCCAATGCCATGGCCAGTTCGGCTTTGGCGATGCCACAACCGTTGTCGCGGATGCGAATCAACTTCGCGCCGCCTTTTTCGATATCAACGTCAATGCGCGTCGCGCCGGCATCTAGACTGTTTTCCACCAGCTCTTTTACGACCGATGCCGGGCGCTCAACCACTTCGCCGGCGGCAATCTGGTTCGCCAGCTGCGGCGGTAAAATCTGTATTGGCATGGTGGTGATCCTTTAAGCAGACTGGCGCCGCAGCGCCAGCAATCAGGATTGTGGAATCTTTAAGTTTTGCCCTAGCATCACATTGCTCGACTTCATATTATTCGCCTGCATGATGGCTTTGGGGCTGACACCATAATGAGCGGCAATCCCAGTGAGTGAGTCACCGCGTACCACTTTGTGTCGGGTAGGGCGACTCGCAGCGGTCACGCTAACGCCCGATTTTGCCGGGACTTTCAAACGTTGCCCGACCCACACCACATCGCGCTTCAGGCTATTGAGGTCACGCAGGGTTGCCATGCTGACACCGTATTTGGCGGCAATACCTGACAACGTCTCGCCGCGCGTCACCGTATGGCGCTGCGTCGCGCCAGTATATTGCACGGTTCCGGTTGCCGGGTTGCTGGCCACGCTAACCGCTGGTGCGCTGTCCAGCGGCCGGTTTTCCTCCTTTGGGATGGATTGCAGCGGATGCGCGAGGAAATAGTTGCGCAATCCTTTATAGATCGACTGAGCAATTTTCTCCTGATACGCGCTGCTGCCAAGCAGCCGCTCCTCCGCCGCGTTACTGATAAAGCCAGTCTCAACCAGTAAAGAAGGGATATCCGGGGAACGCAACACGCCTAAGCTGGCATGTTCCGGTAAACGTTTGTGCAACGGCGTCACTCCGCGCAGTTGCTGCAGCACTTTCACCGCAACATCATAGCCAACGCGCTGTGAATGGCCGAATTGCAGATCCAGTACCGCCTGGCTTAAGTAAGGATCAGCCTGGCTGTTTGCCAGTAAATCACCGGCACCGCCCAGCAATTCGGACTGCTTCTCTTTCTGTTCCAGCCAGTTCGCCATTTCGTTATTGGCGCGACGGTTTGACAACACCCAAACGGATGCGCCGGTCGCCGAATGATTAGGCGCGGCATCGGCGTGAATCGATACCAGTAAGTTGGCATTCTCTTTTCGCGCCACCTCGGAACGCCCCATCACCGAGATAAAGTAATCGCCGTTTCGCGTCAGCACGGGCTTAAACATCGGGTCCTGATCCATCAGCGCTTTCAGTTTGCGCGCAATGGCAATGGTGACGTTCTTCTCGTGCAGGCCATGCTGGCCCGATGCGCCGGGGTCCTGACCACCGTGGCCGGCGTCAATCGCCACAATCACCGTATCATTGCGTGAAACGGCGCCACCCGGACGTACCGTGGTGTTGCTGCTGGTGACGGTGGTCACCGGATTGGCATTAAACGGATTCGCGGCACTTTCGCTTTGGCGGGCGGTGGTCACCGGTGCGGCAGCAGTGCTGCGTTTTGCCGGTTGCGTACCGCGAATGGTAAACACCACGCGATACTGATTGCCGTCACGTTGGGTGCTGGCACGCGTGTGTGCCGCCTGGGTCAGTTCGAACACCAAACGAATACTCTGTTTGTCTTTCGGCTGGCTATTACGAATACGTTGTACGATATTTTCGCCGCTAAAGTTCAGCGGTAAGCCTTTAATCGCGCCGCTTTGCCGAATATCCAGCACCACACGATTGGGATTATGCAGCGGGAAGAAACCATACACGGGTTGACCATTAAAACTCAGCGTGACGGTTGCCTGGCTGTCGCCGTTATCGACTTTGATATCTGACAAGGTGGCAGATAACGCAGAAGCAGAAACGATACAGAGCGCAGCCAGCACAATCCCTTTCATCCATGCGGTCATGCCGATTCCCTGCCTTGCTGGAACTGAGCCAGCAACGTTTCACCCACCGCAGATACCGCGCGGATCTCCGCTTCTCGCGCCGCGTCCACGTAGCGCAGCGTCAATGCCAGATCGGGTTCGGGCAATACGCCGGCTCCCTGCTGCGGCCATTCGACCAGACACAATGCATCCCCGCTGAAGTAATCGCGGATACCCATAAACTCCAGCTCTTCAGGATCGGCCAGGCGATAAAGATCGAAGTGATACAGCGTGCGTGAGCCGAGTTCGTAAGGCTCCACCAGCGTATAAGTTGGGCTTTTGACATTACCCTGATGGCCAAGCGCCTGCAAAAAGCCGCGGCTAAACGTGGTTTTACCAGCGCCGAGATCGCCATAAAGATAGATCACCAACGCGCTGCTGCAAACGCGGGCCAGTTGCGCACCCAGATTTAGGGTTGCCGCCTCATCGGGCAAAGGGATAACACAGGTCTTCATGCTTTATTGTTGGATCATCTCTGGATTAACAAACTGCCACAGCAGTTCGAACAAATCAGTGGCTAACATGCCGCGCGTACCGCGCTGCCGGGCAACCGCATCTGCCGCTGCACCGTGTGCGACACAGCCCGCGCAGGCTGCCTCAAGTAAAGTCAGTTTCTGGCCCAGCATGGCCGCAATGATACCGCTCAGTACATCGCCCATGCCGCCGGATGCCATCCCCGCATTGCCTACATCCGCAATCGCGATGTCACCTGCCGCGCTGGCCACGATCGTGCCTGCGCCTTTCAGCACCACCACCCCGCCATAGCGTTTTGCCAGCGTTTGTGCCGCCTGTAAGCGATCGCGCTCGACCTCACTGGTCTTAATGCCTAACAGTCGTGCGGCCTCGCCAGGATGCGGAGTAATGATGCGATTCTGACGGTAATCCGGCTTGATTGCCAGCAGGTTAAGCGCATCAGCATCCCAAAGCATCGGCTTTTCACTGGCCGCGACTTTTTTCAGTGCCTTCTGAGCCCAATCGCGTTGTCCCAGTCCGGGTCCGATAGCGATCACGTCAGCCCATTGCAGGGCTTGCTCCAGCGTTTCTTCACCCAACGCATCGACCATGAGCTCCGGCCGTGCCGTCAGAATCGGGCCGATATTATCTTCATGCGTGAGCACGCGCACAAGCCCAGCACCACTGCGCAGCGCTGCTTCTGCCGTCATTCGGATTGCCCCGGCGGTGCCAGTATCCCCTCCCACCACCACTAAACGTCCATGGTCGCCTTTGTGCGAAGTGGCTTTTCGTGGTTTCAGCCAGTGCGCCAGATCCGCCGCATCGTAGCGTTGCATGGGGACCGTCTCGCCTGCGAGGAAGGTGTTCAGCCCTAGCGCATCACAATGTAACTGGCCCACGTGATCGCGAGCTTTACCGGTCAACAATCCCGGTTTCAGCACAATCATACTCAGGGTGATATCCGCGTTGATGGCGTTGCCAGGCGTGGTGCCAGTGGCGGCATTCAATCCCGATGGGATATCAATCGCGAAGATGGGTGCGGCATGTGCATTGGCCAGATCAATCAATTCAGCGTAAGGTGCGGCTGGCGCACGATTGATGCCAGTACCGAGCAATGCATCGACGATCACATCAATGTTTTGCGGCCATGGCGCATGCGGGGCATGTATCACCCCTCCCGCCGCCAGCCAGGCTTCTTGCGCCTGCTGTGCTTCTTCCGGCAAGGGTTTATTGCCGCTGCACGCCAGCAATGTGACGCGCAATCCCGCCGCCTGTGCCAGCCGCGCCACCACATAGCCATCGCCCCCGTTATTACCCTGTCCGCAGAGAATCAGCCAGTGCTGCGCCTGCGGCCACTGTGCCCGCGCTCGCTCATAGCTCGCCTGCCCGGCGCGCAACATTAATTCGTACAAGGTTAAACCCAGGCTATCCGCCGCATTGCGCTCCAGTTGCCCTATTGCCTGCGCAGGCCAGACAGAGTGTGGTAAACTGCGCGGGTTTGCTTCAATTGCCTGGTTTCTCATGTCATACCCTCTCGATCTTCAACAGCTTGCCCACCAAATTAAACTGTGGGGGCGCGAACTTGGCTTTCAGCAGGTTGGTATTTGCGATACCGATCTCAGCGCTGAAGAGCCCAAATTACAGGATTGGCTGGAGAAGCAGTATCACGGAGAGATGGACTGGATGGCGCGCCACGGCATGATGCGTGCCCGCCCACACGAACTCCTGCCCGGCACACTGCGCGTGATCAGCGTGCGCATGAACTATCTTCCCGCGAAAGCAGCGTTTGCCAGCACCTTAAAAAATCCCCAGTTGGGTTATGTCAGCCGCTATGCGCTGGGCCGCGATTATCACAAAGTATTGCGCAATCGACTGAAAAAGCTTGGAGAGATGATCCAGGCGCATTGTGGCGAACTCAATTTCCGCCCGTTTGTTGATTCCGCACCGATTCTCGAGCGCCCGATTGCCGCTAAAGCAGGCCTGGGCTGGACCGGTAAACACTCGCTCATTCTCAATCGCGAAGCCGGTTCCTGGTTCTTTCTCGGCGAGTTGCTGATTGATTTGCCGCTGCCCGTCGATCAGCCACAGGAAGAACAGTGCGGTCGCTGCGTCGCCTGCATCACTATTTGCCCTACTTCCGCCATCGTTGAGCCTTATGTGGTTGACGCGCGGCGCTGTATTTCCTATCTCACCATCGAACTCGAAGGCGCGATACCGGAAGAGTTCCGCCCGCTGATTGGTAACCGCATCTACGGATGTGACGATTGCCAGCTTATCTGTCCGTGGAATCGTTACGGTCAGTTAACCGATGAAGATGATTTCTCACCGCGTGCGGTGCTGCACGCGCCACCGTTAGTGGATCTTTTTCAGTGGGACGAAGCGAAATTCTTACGTGTCACGGAAGGCTCGGCGATTCGTCGCATCGGCCACTTGCGCTGGCTGAGGAACATCGCGGTGGCATTGGGCAATGCGCCCTGGGCAGAAGAAAATCTGGCGGCGTTGCAAATGCGTAGCGGTGAACACGCCATGCTGGATGAGCATATTGACTGGGCCATCGCGCAGCAGTTACAGAAACGTGCAGCACAGGGGGTAGAGGTTCAGCCCGCGAAGAAACAGCGCTTAGTGCGCGCCGTCGAGAAAGGCCTGGTCCGTGATGCGTGATTGACCAATCGCGCAGGATAAAATCCTTTTCCACATGCTGTGAATAAAATTATAGAGCCGAATTGTGACGGGGATCGTTATATCGTCTAGCAAGACTATTCACAGACTGAAATACCTATAAATAAAATAAAAACAATTAGTTAGGTAATTACTGTAAACATTAATGTAGAGTTTAGCGCGCAGGGGCTTGTCCAGAGCTTGTGGATAACTCTGTTTAAAACAGTTTTGCATATAGGGTAAAACGCCGTCAGCACGTTGCAGGCGCATTGTGGATAACCTGTAAGATAACTGCAACAGACTACAGGCATCATTGGTGCTAATGCGGTACGTAAAATTTCCAGAAAGAAAAATAGGCCGCATAAGATCGATAAAGACTGCAGCAGTTTTAAGTCTGATTACGCCCGAGAGCAAATAACATTAGTGAATATGAAAATCTGGAGCGGGAAACGAGACTCGAACTCGCGACCCCGACCTTGGCAAGGTCGTGCTCTACCAACTGAGCTATTCCCGCAAAGAGGTTACTACTAAACAGATTTTGGAGCGGGAAACGAGACTCGAACTCGCGACCCCGACCTTGGCAAGGTCGTGCTCTACCAACTGAGCTATTCCCGCAAAGAGGTTACTGCTTACGAAGTTTGGAGCGGGAAACGAGACTCGAACTCGCGACCCCGACCTTGGCAAGGTCGTGCTCTACCAACTGAGCTATTCCCGCATAATCTTCGTCTTTCAATTTGCTGCTGCGTTAGCTTCCTTCACTCACACAGGTCACTCACTCAAGTAAGCTCTCTGTGATTCGTTCCGTTGCTGCCTTGCCGCAAACCGAAATACTTGATTCTGGAACTTCGTGTTACTGCTGCGCACCGTTGTAAATTCTTCACCGGTACGGGGTGCGCATTATACGAGAAATCCTTTCAGTCGCAAGAGTCTAAAAGCAAAATTTTGCGCTTTCAGTTCGTTTGCTGCTTTAATCGGCAACCTGATGATTTCCTGCGCACCCTTTGCCGATTAAAGCTGCAAGAAGTGCTCGCGGTAATACGCCAACTCAGCAACGGACTCGCGAATATCGTCCAGCGCCTGATGGCTGCCGGCTTTTTTGAAGCCTGGCAAGATATCCGGTTTCCAGCGGCGCGCCAGTTCTTTCAGCGTGCTGACATCCAGATAACGGTAATGGAAGTAGGCTTCCAGCTCCGGCATGTATTTGAACAGGAAGCGACGATCCTGGCCGATGCTGTTGCCGCAAATCGGAGAAGTGTTGGCCGGAACCCACTGCTTGAGAAATTCGATGGTCGCCCGCTCTGCAGCACGGTCGTCGTATTGGCTGGCTTTCACACGTTCGACCAGGCCACTGTTGGTGTGCGTACGCACATTCCACTCATCCATCAATGCCAATTGCTCATCAGACTGATGCACCGCAAACACCGGGCCTTCTGCCAGGATGTTCAGGTTGGCATCGGTGACGATCGTGGCGATCTCAATAATGCGATCCTGCTCCGGATCCAATCCGGTCATTTCCAGGTCGATCCAAATCAGATTATTTTCATTTCCAGCTGTCATGCGTTTCCCGCCTGTTGCCAAAGTCGTCATTACACTCGTTTCAGGTGTATCATAGACGTTTTGCCCAGCGGGGCGAAGCCTGGCGAAAGCCGTGAGAGGATGCGTGAGCAAAAATAAACTGTCGAAGGGTCAACAACGTCGCGTAAGCGCTAACCATCAGCGTCGTCTGCAGCAACGGAATGAAAAGCCGGAACCGGATGACAACCTGTTTGGAGAAGCGAGCGAAGGCGTGGTGATCAGCCGTTTCGGCATGCACGCAGATGTGGAAGATGGCGTGGGCGAAGTGCATCGCTGCAATATCCGTCGCACCATTCGCTCGCTGGTCACCGGTGACCGTGTGCTGTGGCGTGCGGCGATTGGCGGCGGCAAAGGCATCGTAGAAGCGGTCCACGAACGTAAAACGGTGCTGACCCGTCCGGACTTCTATGATGGCGTCAAACCGATCGCGGCGAACATCGATCAGATCATCATTGTGTCGGCGATCCTGCCGGAACTTTCGCTCAATATCATCGATCGTTATCTGGTGGCCAGTGAAACACTGGGCGTTGAGCCGCTGCTGGTTCTGAACAAAACCGACCTGCTCGACGCGGAAGCCCGCGCGTTTGTGGATGAGCAGATGGATATCTATCGCAAAATTGGCTATCGCGTGTTGATGGTCTCCAGCCGTGCCAAAGATGGTCTGGCGGAGCTGGAACAGGCCTTAACCGATCGCGTGAGCATTTTTGCGGGTCAATCTGGTGTGGGTAAATCCAGTTTGCTGAACAATCTGCTGGGACTGGAATTGGCGGGCGATGAGATTCTGACCAACGATGTCTCTGATAACTCCGGTCTGGGCCAACACACCACCACCGCCTCACGCCTGTATCACTTCCCTCACGGTGGCGACGTGATTGATTCTCCAGGCGTACGTGAATTCGGTTTATGGCATCTGGAGCCGGAACAAATCACCCGTGGATTTGTCGAATTTCGTGAGTTTATCGGCGGTTGCCGTTTCCGCGACTGCAAGCATGATACCGATCCTGGCTGCGCCATTCGCGAAGCGGTAGAGGATGGAACAATCAACATCTCGCGCTTCGATAACTACCACCGGATTCTGGAGAGTATGGCGCAGGTAAAAACGCGTAAAAACTTTTCCGCCAGCGAAGATTAACGGGTACAACGGCACATTCGCCAACTGACCGGGGCGCTGCTACAATCCGCCCCCCTTTTGTGTAAACCAAGCGTAATTAAGCCAGGAGGCAACGGTGTTTGATCGTTTTAAACTCGGCCTGAATCATATTCTGCCTAAAAAAGGGCTGACCGAACTTGCCGGCTGGGGCGCCAGTCGTCGCGGTGGCTGGCTGACCAAAGCGGTCATCGACATTTTTGTCTGGTACTACAAAGTGGATATGGCCGAAGCCAGCAAACCCCATACCGGTAGCTATCGCACCTTCAATGACTTCTTCGTGCGTCCGCTAAAAGAGGGTGCGCGCCCGATTGATCCCGACGCGACCTTGCTGGCGCTGCCAGCCGATGGCGCGGTGAGCCAGTTAGGCCGCATCGAAGGCGATCAGATCTTCCAGGCGAAAGGCCATTACTATTCGTTGCAGGCCTTGCTGGCCGGTAACGACGATCTGGCGGAAAAGTTCGTCGATGGCGAGTTCATCACCACCTATCTCGCACCGCGCGATTATCACCGTGTGCACATGCCTTGTAACGGCATTCTGCGCGAAATGATTTATGTGCCGGGCGACCTTTACTCCGTCAACCCGCTGACAGCACGTAACATCCCGAACCTGTTTGCACGCAATGAGCGTGTGATCTGCGTCTTCGATACCGATCATGGCCCGATGGTGCAGATCCTGGTGGGAGCGACCATTGTGGGCAGCATCGAAACCGTGTGGGCGGGCACCATTACGCCACCACGTGAAGGGGTGATTAAACGTTGGCGTTATCCTTCAGCCGATCATGACGGCGCTGTTGTGCTGTTGAAAGGTCAGGAAATGGGGCGTTTCAAACTCGGTTCGACGGTGATTAACTTGTTCGCACCGGGCCGCGTCAAGCTGGCGGAAAGTCTCGAAGCCGAGAGTAAAACCCGCCTTGGCCAACCGCTGGCGATTGCCTTGCCGCAGCCCGGCGAAAGCGCCCCGCTCGCTGAATAACCGGAACCTATCCCGTGCGCGTTTTTCTCTCTCTGCTGCTGAGCCTGGTGCTCAGCAGTTCTGTATTGGCAGCCACCGTTCCTCCTGCGAGTCAGCTAAAGCAGGAACTGGATGCGGCCAAATCCGCCAAAGCCTCTCCCGCTCAAGCCGAGCAAGTTCAGGCGATTGAAGCGGCGATCAATTTCCTCTCTGAGCGTGATGAATCGCTTGAGCGTGCCAAACAGTATCAGCAGGTGATTGATGATTTCCCGCGGCTGGCACGTGAACTGCGTCAGCAGATTGCCACGCTGACCGACAGCAGTAAAACGGTGCGCACCAACATGAGCAGCGCCGAGCTGGATCAGGAAATCCTGCAAATCAGCAGCCAGCTGCTGGAAGAAGGCCGCCAGGCGCAGCAAGAGCAGGACCGCGCACGTGAGATCAGCGATTCACTTTCACAATTACCGCAGCAGCAGACCGACGCACGCCGGGCGATGACCGAAAGCGATCGCCGTGCTCAGGGTTTTTCTGCGGCCGCTACGCCGCTGGCTCAGGCGCAGATTTATGCCCGACTGGCCGAGAATGCCGCCAATAAAGCGCGCGTGGATGAGTTAGAACTGGCACAGCTCTCCGCCAATAATCGCCAGGAGCTGGCGCGTATGCGGGCGGAGGTGCATCAGCGCAAAGTGACGCAGCTGGATAACTATCTGCAATCGCTGCGCAATCAACTGAATAACCAGCGTCAGCGAGAAGCGGAACTGGCGCTCGAACGCACTGAACAGCTGGCGGAAAACAGTGGCGATTTACCGGCTTCGATCAGCGATCAATTCCGCGTCAACCGTGAGCTATCAGCCGACCTGAATGAGCAGGCCCAACGTATGGATTTGGTCGCTTCGCAGCAACGTCTGGCCACCAACCAAACGCTACAGGTGCGCCAGGCTCTCAGCACGCTGCGCGAACAATCACAATGGCTGGGCGCCTCGAATCTGCTGGGTGAAGCCTTGCGTGCGCAAGTCGCCAGATTGCCGGATATGCCGAAGTCGCAGCAGATCGACAGCGAGATGGGCCAGCTGCGTGTACAACGACTGCATTATGAAGATTTGCTGGAGCGGCAAAAGGATCTGCGCAAAGAGAAGCAGGATGACGGCACGCCGTTCACCAGCGAGCAAACCCGTATTCTTGATGCCCAGTTGAAAACCCAGCGCGAGCTGCTCAATTCACTGATCTCCGGCTGCGATACACTGATTCTGGAAATCACCAAGCTGAAGGTGTCGAACACGCAGTTGCAGGACGCCCTGGGTGAAGTGAAGGAAGCCACCCACCGTTATCTGTTCTGGACGGCGGATGTCAGCGCCATCGACCTGAAGTATCCGATTGACGTGGCGCGTGACTTAACCCGCCTGCTGTCGCTGGATACCTTAGGGCAACTCGGTAAAGCGCTGGCGATGATGTTTACCAGCAAAGAAACCGTGATGCCAATCATCTGCGCAGTGCTGTTGGTGGGCTTCAGCATCAGCTCGCGCCGTCATTACAATGCCTTTATGGCGCGTTCCGCCAGCAAAGTGGGCAAAGTGACCCAGGACCGCTTTAGCCTGACATTGCGCACCGTGTTCTGGTCGATTCTGGTCGCCGTGCCGCTGCCGGTATTGTGGGCCGCGCTGGGCTTTGGTTTGCAGCACGCCTGGCCTTATCCGTTTGCCGTTGCGATTGGAGATGGCATCACCGCCACGCTGCCGCTGCTGTGGGCCTTTATGATCAGTGCTGCTTTTGCGCGTCATGATGGGCTATTTGTGGTGCACTTCCGCTGGCCGCAGGCGCGGGTAGCGCGTGCTATGCGTTACTACTCTCTGACGGTTGGCCTGATTGTGCCGCTGATCATGCTGCTTATTGCCTTTGCTAATCTCGACGATCCGCAGTTCTCCGGCACGCTCGGTCGCCTGTGCTTCATTTTGATTTGCGGTGCGTTAAGTATTGTCACCGTCAGCCTCAAACGTGCAGGCATTCCACTGTATCTGGATAAAGAGGGCAACGGCGACAACTTCGTTAACCGCATTCTGTGGAACCTGATGATTGCCATCCCGCTGGTGGCGGCGCTGGCTTCCTGCATCGGCTATCTGGCGACGGCGCAGGCGCTGCTGGCGCGCCTGGAAACCTCGGTAGGCATTTGGTTCTTACTGCTGGTGATTTACCACATTATTCGCCGCTGGATGCTGATCCAACGCCGTCGCATCGCCTTTGATCGCGCCCGCCAACGCCGTGCCGATATGCTGGCGAACCGCGCGCGTAGTGAAGAAGAGAAAGAGCAACAGACCCCCGCCAACGCCGATACGATTGAGATCGATGAACCGAGCCTGGATCTGGATGAGATCAGTGCGCAGTCGTTGCGTCTGGTGCGCTCTATTCTCACGTTGATCGCACTGGTATCGGTGATTGTACTGTGGTCAGAAATTCACTCGGCCTTTAGTTTCCTCGACAACATCCCACTGTGGGATGCCAGCACCACGGTGCAGGGCGTAGAGAGCGTGCAGCCGATTACGTTGGGCGCGGTGCTGATTGCCATCCTGGTGTTCATTATCACCACTCAGCTGGTGCGTAATATGCCTGCCCTGCTGGAACTGGCGTTACTGCAACACATCAGCCTGTCACCTGGCACCGGTTATGCCATCACTACCCTGACCAAGTACGTGCTGATGCTGATTGGCGGATTAGTCGGCTTCTCGATCATTGGCGTTGAGTGGGCAAAACTGCAGTGGCTGGTGGCGGCGTTAGGTCTGGGGTTGGGCTTTGGTATGCAGGAGATCTTCGCCAACTTTATTTCTGGTCTGATTATCCTGTTCGAAAAGCCAATTCGTATCGGCGATACCGTTACCATTCGCGATCTGACCGGCAGCATTACCCGCATCAATACCCGCGCCACAACGATTACCGATTGGGACCGTAAAGAGATCATCGTGCCGAACAAGGCCTTTATCACTGAGCAGTTCGTTAACTGGTCGTTGTCGGATTCTGTCACGCGTGTGGTGCTGACCATTCCGGCTCCGGCACACGTCAACAGTGATGAAGTCACCAACATTCTCAAGCAGGCGGCCGAGCGCTGTACCTATGTGCTGGATATGCCCGCGCCGGATGTGTTCCTGGTGGATTTACAGCAAGGCATTCAGCTGTTTGAATTGCGTGTGCACGCGGCTGAGATGGGCCACCGCATGCCGCTGCGTCATGAGTTGCATCAGTTGATTCTGCGCGGCTTTGAAGAGCACGGTATTGAGATGCCGTTCCCACCATTCCAGGTGCGTATGGAAACGCTGGGACGTAAAACACCGGCCAGCAATGGCTCACCGTCCAGCCAGACCTTTAAATCTGGCGGCTTATAAATGACAACGCCCGGCAATCACCGGGCGTTGTTTTTTCTGCTGAGCGTTACTTCACAAACTCTTCGCCCTGCGCGATATCTTTCTTCAGCGTTTCCAGCATACCGTTAAGTGCCTGCTGTTCAAACGCACTCAAAGAACCCAACGGGCGACGTTCCACGATACCGTTCTTGCCGATAAGCAGCGGCTGAGAGAAGAAGCGCGCATACTCACCGTCCCCTTCAACATAAGCGCATTCGACCACGTTTGCTTCGCCCTGCAGCGCACGCACCAGTGAGAGACCAAAGCGCGCAGCAGCCTGCCCCATGGATAAGGTCGCCGATCCACCACCAGCTTTCGCTTCCACCACTTCGGTGCCGGCGTTTTGAATACGCTTAGTGAGGTCAGCCACTTCCTGTTCGCTGAAGCTGATGCCTTTAACCTGCGACAGCAGCGGCAAAATTGTCACGCCTGAGTGCCCCCCCACCACCGGGACCTCGATCTCGGTAGGCTGCTTGCCTTTCAACGCTGCAACAAAGGTGTTGGCGCGGATAATGTCGAGGGTTGAGACACCAAACAGGCGGTTCTTGTCATACACGCCGGCTTTCTTCAACACTTCAGCCGCAATCGCCACCGTGGTATTAACCGGATTAGTGATCACGCCAATCAGCGCTTTCGGCGCGGTGCTGGCAACCTGCTCGATCAGGTTACGCACAATGCCCGCGTTAACGTTAAACAAGTCGGCGCGATCCATGCCGGGTTTACGTGCCACACCCGCAGAAATCAGCACAATATCGGCGCCCTGCAGCGCAGGTGTTGCGTCTTCGCCACTAAACCCTTCCACCTTCACTGAGGTAGGAATATGGCTGAGATCAACCGCCACCCCGGGCGTGACCGGGGCGATATCATAAAGTGAGAGAGCGGAACCTGCGGGTAATTGAGTCTTGAGCAGCAGTGCGAGCGCCTGGCCAATACCACCGGCTGCACCGAGAACGGCAACTTTCATCCTGAACTCCTTATGAAGGTGGGGCAGAGATATGCCGAAAATCCATCAGGTTACGAGTTTAATCAACTTCTCAGGCGATAGCGACAAACCTGTCGCGCAATAACATGACGCCGCAATCGGCTCCCGAGACATCTCCACTTCAGAAGTCGCCTGAATGATACAATCGCAGCCAGAAGACAATGGACGGCAATGATCATCGATATAGTTGTTACCACTTCAATACTATAACAACATTGCAACCTTCGCTTTGCGCGTCAGCCCGCGATTTTGGCGCAACACAAAACTCTGCTATGATGCCTGTCCGCAGTTGATTAGCGCGATTCTCTCACTACGCTTATTGCATAAAAATTCATCTAAATGCATAATAATTTATCTGCCGCTGGCCTGTTGCCTGCTGCACCCCTCTTTTATTGGTAGCTTATGCGAAACCCATCAAAACAAGACGACTTGATCAAAGCGTTCAAAGCGTTATTAAAAGAAGAAAAATTCAGCTCTCAGGGCGAAATCGTACAGGCGCTGCAGGAAGACGGCTTCGAGAACATCAATCAGTCAAAAGTTTCTCGTATGCTGACCAAGTTTGGTGCCGTACGCACCCGCAATGCCAAAATGGAAATGGTTTATTGTTTGCCAGCCGAACTGGGCGTGCCGACCACCACCAGCCCATTGAAGAATCTGGTGCTGGATATCGATTACAACGATGCCTTAGTGGTGATTCACACCAGCCCAGGTGCTGCGCAGCTGATTGCACGCCTGCTGGATTCACTCGGTAAAGCGGAAGGCATTCTCGGGACTATCGCGGGGGATGACACCATTTTTATTACCCCTGCACGTAGCTTCTCCGTAAAACAGCTGCATGATGCCGTACTGGTTTTATTCGAACAGGAACTATAAAACCCTGGTCTTAACCGGCAGATCATCTGCCGGTAACATCCTTCCTGATGACCCGTTACCCGCCACGCTTGTTACAAAATCCTTTTTTAATAATAAGTTATCGATATAGCTACCGGTTCTGCATCCGCCGAAATATTGGTACGACCTTTTCCCCTGCTTAACCATTCGCGCTATTTTACACTGCTTTACATATTGTGCTCAGTGGTTATAGCTTCTTATGGCGTATCAGCCAGCGGGATCAACCATGATCTTTCGCACGAAAAGATAATTTGATGCAGATCATTGTTTTTACGAATAAATAACAGTCAATGGTTAATGATTGACCGGTTTTAATAACTTCCAGTTCTAAAAAGGTGCCATAAGGATAAAGAATAACAACCAAACATTATTAGCCAGATATTAATTTCATGGGTTATTAGATCTATACTTGTTTTCGTGATGTAAATCACACGAAAGAAAAAGATAAAAACAGAAGACGAGGAAAAATACCATGAACGTTAAAACTACTATCGCAACCCTGAGTGTTCTATCTGCCCTGTCATTTGGTGCTTTTGCAGCAGATTCTATCAATGCCCAACAGGCAGCGAATTTGCAACCTGCCGGCACCATTAGTGTGAGCGGCGTGGGCGGTTCTCCGATGGATATCCATGAGCAGCTGAATGCTAAAGCCGATCAGGAAGGTGCTAAAGCCTACCGTGTGATCGAAGCGAATACCGGCGACAGCTATCACGCCACCGCTGAGCTTTATAAATAAGTTGACTGAACAAGACGCAGTGTGAACGGCGACCCGTTTGAGACGCATTTGCCTCTCAGGTTGCCAAACCCCATTTCAGGAGAGTGAATCATGAAAACCAAATTAGCTATCGCCATCTTAGGTCTGGCTTCCGTATTGTCCTTCGGTGCCAGTGCCGCCAGCCTGGTTTCTAACGAACAAGCCGAACAACTGCAACCGTTGAATCAAACCATCAGCGTGAGCGGTGTTGACGGTGATCAGACCAACGTCCGTCAGGAACTGTCGCAGAAAGCCGATGCTCAGGGTGCCAGCCATTACCGCATCATTGAAAATAATCGTGGCGACACCTTCCACGTGACTGCAGAACTGTACAAATAAGAATACATCGAACGTCGGGCGCCTGAACGGCGCCAGACAATTGATCGACGACCCGCCTCACCCACTTTTTGCCGCAGGTTGTTGATTACAACGAGGAGAAAAAATCATGAAAATCAAAGCAACCATCGCAGCCGCCAGCCTTCTTTCCCTGTTTGCCTTTGGTGCATCAGCAGCACAACTGGTAACTGATGAGCAGGCGCAAAATCTGCAACCTACCGGCAGCACTATCACCATCAGCGGTACCGGCGGTTCGCCAATGGATTATCGTTCTGAGCTTTCTCAGAAAGCCGATGCAAGGGGTGCCAGTGCTTATAAAGTGATTGAAGCGAAAACCGGCGACAGCTATCACGTGACCGCCGAGCTGTATAAATAATTCCTCGTCAATTCTGACGAACCCTTTGGCCCCGCTCGCCGGGGCCCTTTTTCGGCTTGTCACTTCACATTAAAGCGGAGCTGGCCTTCCAGCTCCTCTTCTGCTTCATCAAACAGCAGGATTAATGCGCCATACCGGCGTTTCTGCCCTGTCCCCAGATTCACAAACTCAATTTCCAGCGGCAATGGCAACTGCTCCCCAAGTATCGCATCCCAGAGATCGTCAAGATCGTTGATGGCCAGATCCGCCAGCGCAAAACGATCGCTGAACTGGCGATAGAAATGGGCTTGATCGACGATTTCGTCAAAATCAAAACGCTCGGTTCTCATCGTGATTCCCTCTTGCAGGCAGGGCCGCCCGTCAGGCAAGCCCACCAATATGCAGCGCTTTCACTTCCAGGTACTCTTCCATTCCCAGCACCGATCCTTCACGTCCCAAACCGGACTCTTTTACACCGCCAAACGGTGCCAGTTCGGTGGATACGGCACACTCATTAATGCCAATCATCCCGGCCTCCAGCGACGTCGAGACGCGGAACACCCGTTGCAGATTTTGCGTGTAGAAATAGGCGGCTAATCCGTATTCCGTGTTATTGGCGCGCTGAATGACATCGGCTTCATCATCAAAGCGGAAGCAGGCGGCGACCGGACCAAAGGTCTCTTCCTGGGCCAGCTTCATCCCCTCATGCGCCTCGGCAATCACCGTCGGCTGCCAGAAGTTGCCTCCCAGCGGATGACGCTCGCCGCCGATCAGCAACTTACCGCCTTTGCTCAGCGCATCCTTCACGTGCTCTTCTACTTTCTCCAGCGCCGAGCGCTCGATCAGCGGGCCAACAATCACGCCTTCTTCAACGCCATTCCCTACTTTCAGCTTGCCCACGGCATCGGCCAGTTGATTGACGAAACGATCGTAGACCGCGTTGTGCACATAGAAACGGTTGACGCTGACACAAACCTGGCCCGCATTGCGGAATTTGTTGGCTATTGCACCCTGTACCGCCGCCTCAATATCCGCATCCTCAAACACGATATAAGGTGCATTGCCGCCCAGCTCCATCGAGACTTTCTTCATGGTGTCTGCTGCGTTGCGCATCAGCGTTTTGCCCACGGCGGTCGACCCGGTAAACGAGATTTTACGCACCGCCTGGCTAGCCATAATGGCGTCGCTGATGGCATGGGTATCGCCCGCCACCGCATTTAACACGCCATCAGGTACACCGGCTTCTTGTGCCAGAGCCAACAGTGCAAAGGCACACAGCGGCGTATTATTCGCCGGTTTGATGATGCCGGTGCAGCCTGCTGCCAGCGCCGGGCCAAGCTTGCGTGTCAGCATCGCCATCGGGAAATTCCATGGCGTGATAGCCGCCACCACACCAATCGGTTCACGTGTTGCCAAAATACGTGATCCGGGTTTCGCCGGCGGGATGATTTCGCCGTTGGCACGTTTAGCTTGCTCGGCAAACCATTGAATAAAGCTGGCGGCGTACTCGACTTCGCCTTCGGCTTCTTTCAGGGGTTTGCCCTGCTCGGCCGTCATGAGCTGCCCGAGCCAGCTTTTGTTCTCAATGATCAGTTGATACCAGCGATGAAGGATCTCCGCGCGCTGTTTCGCGGTTTTATCACGCCATGCCGGAAAAGCCTGCTGAGCGGCAGCGATGGCCTGCTCGGTTTCCGCCTTACCCGCTCGGGCGACTTTGGCCAGCACTTCGCCGGTTGCCGGGTTAGTGACGTCAAAGGTGGCACTGGCGGTGTGCCACTGGCCCGCAGCGAAATAGCCGGTTTTAAACAGCGCGTGTTGTTGTAGAGAGGTGGACATCATTATTCTCCTGCTAGTTTGCATCCTGTCAGGAAAGTATAGATGCCAATATCATCGGGTTTTGTGTCAACGTGGGATCAAAAAGGCCGCTGCAAGGTGCAGCGGCCGATTTCAGATTTGGATGAGGGTGTTCTGGTATTTATCCAGCATCAACGAGAGCCGTTTCACCGGTTCGGTAACACTCTCCGGTGCCGAATAGTGATGGAGCTTTTCCTGATAAATCTCCAGCTCCTTCAACAAACGCTCAAAGTAGTAGCGCCGCTTGTCATCGCTGGTGGCTGAAATCACGCGATCGGCGGTGTATCGTAACTGGCGGTGATAAGCCGAAAGCTCCGAGTTAACCGGGACTTCAGCATTACGCAGTCGCTGATGGCCGATAATCAGCGTCAGCGCGATGCGGTATTTGTCGATATCGCCGGGGAACAGATTGAGCAGCAGAAACAGCTGCTGATAGAGCGCGGGCAGATGGTTCTCGCGACGGCGCGCCTGATTAGTGGTCAGGGCCGCCACAGCCGCATACATAAAGCGATTCAACAATTTACGGCCGGTACGTGCTTTGGATTTATCGCGAATCAGCAGAATGACCATCATCGCCACAAAGCTGCCGATCCACTGGCCCAGGGCGTTATCGAGGAAGACGTTGAACTCAAACTTCATCGGATTATCCAGCACCAGCACATTGATGGTGCCAATCAACGCACCTAACGTACCAATCTGACGTCGTTGCACGAAGATACCGCCGATAAAGCCGAGTGCGCCAATCGCGATACACAACAGCAACGCGCTTTGCTGGGTGGCTGGCAGGATATAGACGAAGTAGAGCATACCGAGTGGCACGGCGAAGGCCATACCGTAGAAGAAGTCTTTCGCCATCATCAGCGGATTCGGCATACGCATCGCCAGTGCGGTGATGACGGCCAGCATCACCATACAGCCACTGCCCGAAGTCCAGCCGGTATAGAGCCAAAACAGAGAACCGAGCGCGGTCGCCACAAAGGTACGCACGCCGTTGATCATCGCATGATGGGTTTCCGCCGAACGTGCCTGAATCACCACTTCGCGCTGCAGGATACTCTCTTCCAGCGTGGTAATGCGGCTGTTACTGCGCACACCATTAATCAGCAGCAGATACTCTGTTGCTGCACCGACCCAGCTTGCCACCGTCATCGGCACGGTTTTATTGCTGACACTGATTAAACGACGCATCACCTTCATGCGCTTATGCACGTCATCGACGTTATGAACGTCTTTCTCAATCAGCAGGCGATACTGCGTCGGAATATAATCCGGACGAGCGTTTTGAATCAGGAAGGTTTCAGCTGCTTGCGTAATCAACGTCAGCGACAGCGTATTCAGCATCTGCAATCGGCGGCTGGTATTTTTCCAGCGCGAAGATTCCATCAACAATTGGCTGCGCATGCCGTTGAGTGCCGTTGTGCGACGTACCAGCGCGCTCCAGGTGCGATCCACTTCGTCTTTATCCGCGTGGGCGACACAGAGTTGCAGCAGTTTGTAATGCGCCACCAGCAGCGAATCGACTTCGGCATCAATCACTTTTTTGATCGAGCGCGGCGAAAACAGCATATCCGCAAGAATCGCACACAGAATGCCAATGACGATTTCACTGCAACGTTCAACGGCATATTGCGGTGCCAGCGTTAAGCCACCGCTGGCATCGGCGGTGACCACGATGATCAGCGCAGTGTAACCAGCCAAGCCTAGCGCGTAGGAGTTCTCGACTTTGATCAGCGAGGAGAGCCAGACGCACATCCCCGCCCATAAACAGCACAGCAGCAGCATCACCACCGGTGCACGCACCGTGGCGATCATGATAGTGAGGGCGGCAATACAGCCAATAAACGTACCAATGATGCGCAGAATGCCGCGATAGCGCAGTGCGCCAGAATAGGGATCGCCCCCCGCAGCAAAGGCGGTACCACCGGCCACAATGCCGGCGGTCATCACCGCCCAACGCGGCGTTTCCAGATTAAAGTGAAAGCCAATCATCAGCGCTGCAACCAGCGCAAATGTCAGCTTCACCGGGAAACGCAAAAACTCGATCATAACGCCCTCGCTTAACCAAACTCGCGCAGGCGGTTAAAGAACTGCGTCATCGGCGAGACTTTGGTTTGACGATCTTTATCACCGGTGATCACCACCGTGGCGGTAGTGCCCGCCGGGAAACGGTTGCCCGGTTGATCGTCAAGATGAATGCGCACCGGTACGCGCTGTGCCAGTCGTACCCATTCGAGGTTGGAGTCGATGGTCGCCATACCTTTGCTGTCCACGCTGCTGCTGCTGTTGGTCACGCCCGCAGCAATGCTGTCCACCGTGCCGCGCAATACGGTATTACTGCCCAGCGGGGTGATTTCGGCGCGGAAGCCCGGACGCACGCCATCCAGCTTGGTCTCTTCCATATACGCCAGCACGTAGAATGAGTGCTGCTGTACCAATGCCACGGCAACGGAACCACGGGTGATGAACTCGCCCTGATAAACGTTCAGGTTAGTGACCCAGCCATCTGAAGGCGCTTTGATGGTGGTGCGATCCAGGTCGATCACCGCCAAATCGCGCGTTGCCACCGATTTCGCCAGCTGATGTTCGCTGGTTTGCAGATCGTTATTAGACTGATCGATGGCTTCACGTGACATGGCACTGGTGCCAAGTTGGTTACGGCGCGCCGCTTCACGACGCTTTTCATTGACCAATGCCTGGTAATATTCGACATCCGCCTGGGCTTCATCCAGCGCTTTTTGGTAGCGCGGGCGATCCACGACAAACAGCGTATCACCCTGTTTCACCAGCTGGTTGTCATGCACCGGCACGTCAGTGATAAGGCCGGTCACGTCCGGCGAGATCGCCACTACATCAGCGGAGAATTTGGCGTCACGCGTCCAGGGCGATTCGGTATAGAACACCCAGGCGCGGAAGATGATCACGATTGCGATGATAACCAGCAGGATTGTAATCGCGTAACGCGCGATTTTTCTTATGAGCGCTTTCACTTAAAACCTCAGACGAATAGACGGGATACAAGGTAAAACACGCAGCAATACAACGCTGTGTTAAAAAGTGCCGGATGCCACACCAGGTCATAAATTCCGCTGGGCGTCAGCACGCGTTTCACCAGCCAGAACAGCGCCAGCGAAACCAGTAATTCAATGAAGATGGGCGGAAAACTCAGCCCGAATACGACAAATACCGGAAGCACACTCATTACGGTTCCTTAGTTCGACCTTGCCGGATTGCACCGATACCTGCCCTCATGCCGCATGGCACGTCGGGTTGAGAATCAGGGGATGATTGGGAGACTGATGGCAACATTCAGGCCGCGTTGAGCTAATGATAGCGTATCATCGTGTAAACACAGCCGTGTTAAGGTGCGGTGAACAGACCCAGCGTGCGTATAGTAACGCGCATGACTATACGTTTTCTACATATTGTGAGCTAAATCACTTTTTAGCCAGAGTAAACAATGGAACGACTTAAAGGCATGTCCATTTTCGCCAAAGTGGTTGAATTAGGTTCTTTTACCGCCGCGGCACGTCAGCTTCATCTTAGCGTTTCGTCAATCAGCCAAATTGTCGCCAAACTGGAAGATGAGTTGCAGGTCAAATTGTTAAATCGCAGTACGCGCAGTATTGGTCTGACCGAAGCAGGTAAGATCTACTATCAGGGTTGCCGCCGCATGCTGGCTGAAGCATCTCAGGTGCACGAACAGCTTTATGCCTTTAACAATACGCCGATCGGTATTCTGCGTATCGGCTGCTCCTCCACCATGGCGCAAAACGTGTTGTCTGCCATGACCAGCGATATGCTGCGTGAATATCCTGGTTTGAGCGTCAATCTGGTTACCGGCATTCCCGCGCCAGATTTGATCGCTAACGGCTTGGATCTCGTGGTCCGCGTAGGCGCGTTGCAAGATTCAAACCTGTTCTCACGCCGACTGGGCGCGATGCCGATGGTGGTCTGTGCCGCAAAAAGTTATCTGGCACAGCATGGCACGCCAGACAAACCGGGTGAAATCGATAATTTTTCATGGCTGGAGTACAGCGTTCGCCCGGATAACACCTTTGAACTGGTCGCGCCGGAAGGCCTGGTGACGCGATTGACGCCGCAGGGTCGCTTCGTCACCAATGATTCACAGACGCTGATTCGCTGGCTGAAAGCCGGTTGCGGCATCGCCTATGTCCCCCTGATGTGGGTGATTGATGAGATTAACGCCGGGGAGATCGATATTCTGTTCCCGCAATATCACTCAGAACCACGTCCGGTGTATGCGCTGTATACCGAGAAGGACAAGATGCCGTTGAAGGTGCAGGTATGTATCGATTATCTGACCGAGTACTTTAAGCAGGTGGCGCAGCAGTATCAGCAGCATCGTAAGAGCTGATGATTCTCCTAAAGGGGTTAATCTCCAATGGCGATGCCGCCATTCGGCAGGTACGCCATAAGGAAACTCAGACTGTTCGATAATGAGCAGAGTCCGCCATGCGAATATCTGACCCCACGGCCTTCAGAGTGGGTGCCATGGAGTCATCAAGCTTTGTAGCGTGCGCTATGCATGGGAATATCAGACGCTACGGTCATTCGTCAGGTGCGCATTTATGCGCACCTGGAATGATTATGCAGTACCGCCGACAGTGATTTTATCCAGCTTCAGGGTTGGCTGGCCGACGCCGACCGGCACACTCTGCCCCTCTTTACCGCACACGCCAACGCCTTTATCCAGCGCCAGATCGTTACCGACCATTGAGATCTGCTGCATTGCTTCAATACCCGAACCAATCAGCGTTGCACCTTTCACCGGCGTGGTCACTTTGCCGTTTTCAATCAGATAGGCTTCCGAGGTTGAGAAGACAAACTTTCCGGAGGTGATATCCACCTGACCACCACCAAAGTTCGGCGCATAAATCCCATACTCAACGCTGGAAATGATGTCCTGAGGCGTGGATTTTCCTGCCAGCATATAGGTGTTGGTCATACGCGGCATCGGCAGATGCGCATAGGATTCACGACGCCCGTTACCGGTTGGCGGAACACCCATCAGACGCGCATTAAGCTTGTCTTGCATGTAACCTTTCAGCACGCCGTTTTCGATTAATACGTTGTATTGGCCTGGCACGCCTTCATCATCCACCGCCAGTGAGCCGCGCAGGCCTTCGATGGTGCCATCGTCAACCACGGTGCAGAGTTCAGAGGCCACCAGTTGACCCATTTTTCCGCTGAAGACCGAAGTTTCACGGCGGTTGAAATCGCCTTCAAGACCATGACCGACGGCTTCATGCAGCAGCACGCCCGGCCAGCCAGCGCCTAACACCACCGGCAATGTGCCCGCAGGCGCAGCAACAGCAGAGAGGTTCACCAACGCCAGACGCACCGCTTCACGCGCCCACGCATCGGCACGGACATCACCGTTTTCATCGGCATAGAAGAATTCATAGCCGGTACGCGCCCCGCCGCCGCTAGAGCCACGTTCGCGTTTCCCCTGATCTTCAACCTGTACGCTGATCGACAGACGCACCAGCGGACGGATATCCGCAGCCAGCGTGCCATCAGTCGCCGCCACCAGCACCTGCTCGTACACGCCTGTCAGGCTGGCGTTGACTTCCTGCACGCGCGGATCGGCCGCACGTGCCACGGTATCAACACGATGCAGCAGTGCAATTTTGTCTTCGCGCGTCAGGCTGTCCAGCGGATTCACCGGCGCATACAGCGAACGGTTGATCACCGCTGAAAGCGTATGCGCTTTACCATTGCCCTGCTCACGCACAATACTGCGCGCGGCTTCAGAAGACTGACGCAGGGCGTTCAGGGTGATTTGGTCTGCGTAAGCGAAACCGGTTTTCTCACCACTGATAGCACGCACACCGACACCCTGGTCGATATGGTAAGAACCATCTTTAATGATTTTGTCTTCCAGCACCCAGGATTCATGGAAACTGGACTGGAAGTAGAGATCGGCATAATCCAGACGACGTTCTGAAAGCTGCCCTAACAGGGAAAAAAGGTCCTGCTGATTAATGCTGTTCGCAGCTAGTAACTGCTCACTTACCAGATTCAGAGTCATCGTTTCTCACTCATTATGTGCTCGGATAGTCATAGCCTGCGGCAATTCCCCGACGGCGTCAAATTCACTTCTTGTCGTCTTCACGCGGTTTACGCAGCACTTCATTGATTTCCGGTTTATCCAACGGTCCGCTTATGTGATAACGCAGTAGCGAAATCTTATTCCACAGCGGGCCCAATACTTTACTGGCGGCAAATACGGCGGCCCCGATCACCGGGTTGACCACAAAGGCCGTCGCCACACCCACCGAAGCGGAGATCTCAGGGGCAACGACCGCTTCCATATCAATCTGGCGTTTTGCCAGATCGATCTGCCCCTGCATGGCGATATCCGCTTCAAGGCCATCGACCAGCAGGTTATCCGTGCGCATCACACCGTTTTCGATCCACGCCGTGCCGTTAATGGAATCGAAATAGAAGCCCTCGCTGAAGGTGTCACTAAAATCGAAGCGCAGCTTACGCAGTAAAGCGTCAAAACTCATCAGGCGGAGCAACTGTCCTGCGCGCCCGGTATTCACATCCGCAATCTGGCCTTTGCCAAAATGGGTTTTCAGCGTACCACTCAACGTTTCCGCGGAAGGCTGCCACGGGGCGGAACGCCAGTGCAGGTCATAATCCACGTTAAACGGCGCGTCACGAAGTGGGGTATTCATCCCAAACCAGTTAACGGCGTCATTGATGTTTTTACCGCTCAGACTGCCTTTTAATGAGGTACGCTGATTGCCCGGCTTGTTGACCCATTCGCCGTTGATCTTCAGCTTGGCACTGCCGGAATCCACGCTACCGTTAGTAAGTGCTAACGTATCTCCCTGCGGCTGTAATCTGGCCTGCATATGTCCAAACTTCTGCCCGCGCAGCCAGCACTCATCACAGTTTAGCTGCATCGCCGGCCAGTTACTGAAGTCGACTGTGCTGCTGTTGCCACCCAACGGCGAGGCGTTGTTTTCGCTGCTGTTCGCCCATTCTGGATTGTAGTAAAGATAGCTAAGGTCGATCTGCCATGGCGCATGCTGTGCGGTTTGCAAACTGCCGCGCGCTTCGCGGCTTTCCAGCTGGAGTTGCGTGTTGCCGGTCGGCCCTTGCGTGACGGTGGCATTAACGTCATGCCACTGCTGGCCACCGAGCATCAGTGCCGGTGTCCGCAGAGTCACATCACCCGGTAACAGTGCGCCGCCCACTTCCGTTTCGCCCTGAGCATTACGCGAACCACTGCTTCCCGCCAGTAGCCCCATCCAGGCTTCACCATCCAACGGGGGTAAATTGAGTTCCATCCCTCGTTTTTCTGGCAGCTTCGGCGTGCTTTTCGCATCGTTGAGCCAGATGCCGCGATCCACGCGCAGCTGGGGTTCGAGAATCCAGCGGCTGTTAAAACGGTTGTGCTCACGCACGCTGCCGCTTAGCGTGAATCCTTTCAGGTCACCGGTGGCGTTGATGGCGATGGGCATCGCTTCGCCCGACTGCTTATCCAGCGGCGCAGGTAAGTGACTGCTTACTGTTTTGCCCTCACCCTGCAAATCGACTTTATAGGTCGCACCACCATTGTGTGGCAGCGTGATGTCGACATTGCCCTGCCACGGCAAACTGCCGCTCAACTGACTGCTGACACTGGCCGGCAATACTTTCAGTTTCGACGGCTGCCAGTCGCCCAATAACTTCACGTTGACGCCGAAGTTGTCAGGATTCTCAGTGGTTGAAAAACGGACGCCGGTGGGCTGACCGAACCAGTTAGCCTGAATCTCTTCACTTTCGAGATTGCCGTTGTTGTAGCGGAAGCGCCCGGTGAGATTTTCCAGCGTGGTGTTTAACGGCTTGATGTGCAGGCTGTTATTGTTCATCACCACATTCCCGCTGGCATGCACCAATTCACCATCCAGCGGAATATCGAGATTCAATGAACCGCGCACATTGCCACCGATTTGCAGCTGCTGCAGTGCCGCGCCCAACGTCGATTTCAAAGGCGTCTGTTCGAAGTAATCGGCAATCTGCTTGCCCTGACCGCTAAGATCGCCATTGATGATCAACTTCTCTTTGAGATAGTCCGGGATCACCGCGCTGACGTTACGTGCATCCACTTCCCCCAATTTGGTTTTCTCGGCTTTCATCCACAGGCCGTCGTTAACAAAATCGAGGTCGATATCGAGGTTTTCCAGCGCTGGCCAACCGGGCTGGAACTGGAAAGTGGATTGACGCAGCGGCACCCACACTTCAAACATGCCGTCATTGTGCTTAAACGGGAACAGGCTGGGATTACCGGCAAACAACAGCGTGGCATTGTCCACTTTCCCGCCTTTGATCGACTCGCTGAGGAAATGGGTCAGATCATGGCCCATTAGCGGTTCCGGGAAGTAGCGCCAGGCATCACCCGCATCGGTGACGCGAATGCCCGCCAGAATATCCAGCTGGGGCGCATTGCCGACATTTTGCTGATAGCGGAAATCACCGCGCGCCCACAGGGAACGTGCCTGAACATCGAGATTCTGACCGTCCAGCGTCAGGCCGCTGGCATCGCGCTGCCAGTTCAGCTTGCCAGTGATCTGTTGAATTTGCAGTGGGGCCTGGAACATGTCGCCATAAGGCACTTCCGCTTGTCCCATCGCCACATCTAACCGACCGTTACTCACGCTGCCGCTGGCGGTACCGTTGAGATTGCTGATCCCCGGCAATAACTCCCAATGCTGCCACGCCAGGTTGCGCCATTTGGCTTGCAGGCGGGTTTGCTCGGGCTGATTGAGCGGAATATCCAGCGCCAGCGCATCGATGTTGCCGCGCGGCTGCAATGCACGCCAGTTATCCAGTAACGCAGGGGATAAGGGTTTGAACAGCGGCACCAACGGTGCCAGACGCTTTAGATCCAGTTGGGTGGCACGGACACGCACTTCCGCACCACTGTTAGCGCCCAGCATCTGCTGGTCTTCGGGCTTCCACAGAAGTGAGAAGTGCCCCGGCGCCCAGGCGATGCCATCGGTGCTGAGTCGGGTTTGCGGGACGGACAAACTCCAGCCATTTTGGAAACGCGCCAGATGCGCGGTTAAGCCATCGACCTGCAGCTGGTGATCGCCCTGTTCGCCGCGCCAGCGTGCACCGCCTTTACTGAGCAACAGGTCACCGGCGTAGACATCGCCATCACGCAGATTTACCCACGCTGCAAGGCTGAAGCGGGCACTTTCGAGGCTGGTATTGTCACGCAGCCACGGACCTATCCACGGGCGCACATCGACGTCATCCGCTTGCATCCAGATGCGGCCATCGTTGAGTAATCCGTTGGTATCGTTGAGATCGAGTCGCACCTGCACCACACCGTGCTGCCCCGTAAAACTGGAGAGATTGACTTCCCCTTCCGCACGGTGACGCGTGCTTTCGTTGAGCCAGGTCAGACGCGGGATCGCCAGCTCAGCGTGCTGGCCAGAAGGCGTGAGAAAACGGATGCTGCTATCACGCAGATCAAAGTGGTCAAACTGTCGCAGAAACAGATCGTTGATTTGCGCCGGCTTAAAGCTGTTTTTTTGTTGATCGCTGGTGAGCAGCGGATGATTGGTTTCGAGACGCAGTTGCCAGAAGGTCAGATCACGGAACTGCCAGCGCCAGTGCAGCAGCGATTGCCAGACGTTAAGCGCCAGATTTACACGGCCAATGGTGAGTTTGCCATCTTCCGGCATCACAACGTTGAGATTGCGCACCTGCAGGGTTGGGCCGAAGTTCTCCCATTTACCCTGCAGCTCGCTGGCATCCACCGTCACTCCGCTGACGCGTGAAATCGTCTGCAGTATGTCGCTGCGATAGCTGTTGAGATGCGGCATCACGAGGCGCAACCCGCTGACTAGCAGCGCCACAATAACGATGATTGCGGCGAGCAGCAGTAACAAAATCCTCGGCAACCGCCTCACGCACCTCTCCTTGCTTCCCGTTGAATAACGGCGTTCAGCATCACGACTTACATCATGACAACGTCAAACTGCTCCTGAGTATAGAGCGGCTCAACATGAACTTTAACCTGCTTACCGACAAAGATTTCCACTTCAGCCAGCGCATGTGACTCTTCGCTTTTTAACGCCTCGCCCACTGCCGGGGAAACATAAACGAGGAAGCGATCGGAATCATAAGCATGATGCACACGCACGATTTCGCGCATGATTTCGTAGCAGACCGTTTCCACCGTTTTCAGCGTGCCGCGCCCTTTGCACACCGGGCAATTGGCACAGAGCACATGTTCAATACTTTCCCGCGTGCGTTTACGCGTCATCTCCACCAAACCGAGCGCCGAGAAGCCGTTGATACCGGTTTTCACCCGATCTTTGCTCAGTGCACTTTCCAGCGAATGCAGTACGCGGCGACGATGGTCGTCATTACTCATGTCGATAAAATCGATGATGATAATGCCGCCCAAATTGCGCAGACGCAGCTGGCGAGCAATCGCCTGCGTGGCTTCAATGTTGGTGTTGAAGATGGTTTCGTCGAGATTACGATGCCCAACAAATGCACCGGTATTGATATCGACGGTGGTCATGGCTTCGGTTTGATCGATGATCAGATAGCCGCCCGACTTGAGTTCAACCTTGCGCTCCAGTGAGCGCTGGATTTCATTCTCAACATCAAACAGATCGAAGATTGGCTGTTTGCCGCTGTACAGCTCCAGCTTGCTGGCCATTTCCGGGATATATTCGCCGGTAAATTCCACCAGCAGATCGCAGGTCAGACGTGAATCCACGCGAATGCGATCCAGCGCTGCGCCGGCAAAGTCGCGCAACACGCGCTGTGCCAATGCTAACTCGCCGTACAGCAGACAGCGCGTCTGGTTACGTTTCTTACGCTCGCTGACTTTGGTCCAGAGACGCTTGAGGAACGCGGCATCCTGCGCCAGGTCTTCCTCACAGATGCCTTCAGCAGCAGTACGAATAATGAAACCGCCGAGGTCGTCGCAGTAGGCGGAAACGACCGCTTTCAAGCGATCACGCTCCGCTTCGCTTTCAATACGCTGGGAAACACCCACATGCGATGCGCCTGGCATAAACACCAGATAACGTGAAGGCAGCGTAATATCGGTGGTAAGGCGCGCGCCTTTGGTGCCGAGCGGATCTTTCACCACCTGTACCACTAAATCCTGGCCGGGACGCACCAACTCGCTAATATCGCGTACGACGAAGTTTTTCTTCTCATCACCCGCCACGCATTCGGTGTGCGGCATGATGTCAGAAGCGTGCAGAAAGGCGGCTTTATCCATGCCAATATCAACAAACGCGGCCTGCATGCCGGGCAAAACGCGGCTAATGCGGCCTTTATAGATATTCCCTACGATACCGCGCCGTGCTTCGCGCTCGATGTGAATTTCCTGCAGAATGCCGCCATCAATATAGGCAACACGGGTTTCAGAAGGTGTAACGTTAACCAGCAGCTCAGCCGTCATCTTGTCCCCTTAACGCACGCAGTGACTGAAAGTGGCTCAGCAACTCATTGGTTTCAACCAGCGGTAATCCCACTACGGCGTGATAGCTTCCATTAATCTTGCGGACAAAGTTGCCGCCCAGACCCTGTATTCCGTACGCGCCGGCTTTGTCCATCGGCTCGCCGCTGGCAATATAGTGCGAGATTTCTTCTGCCGTGATATTGCGGAATGTCACGTCAGTGGTGACAAGGCAATCCAGCTCGCGTGCACTGTCAGCCAGCGCGACGGCAGTCATCACCTGATGCGTTTGCCCGGAGAGTTGACTCAGCATCTGCGCTGCGTGTGCAGCATCGCGCGGCTTTTCCAGCACGTTATTGTTGAGTACCACGATGGTATCTGCACCCAGCACCGGTAAATCCTGCGGCGCGACTGCCACGCCAGCGCGCGCTTTATCTAGAGCCAGACGGCGAACATACACTTCCGCCGCTTCCTCTGGCTGGCGCTGCTCTTCAACGTCGGTAACCAGACGCTCAAACTGCAGACCCAGTTGCGTGAGCAGTTCACGTCGACGCGGTGAACCGGATGCGAGATACAGGCTTATCATAGTCTTCCTTACTGAACAGCGAACTGACGACGAATCTTTCTCATTAATAAGAATAGCCAGGGCCATAGAATGCCGTCGACCACACTGCTCCAGAAGATTTCCGGGCGGAATGAGACGTTGATCACCAGGAATTCAGCCCAGAAAACAATTACATCCACCGCGAGCGACAGCACCATAACCATTAATGCCTGCTGCCACAACGCCAGATTTCGGAATAGCTGAAATTTGAAGGCCACCAGATACGCGATGATGCTGAACGCCAGCGCGCGCACCCCCAGCGTCGAACCGGCCACCAGGTCCATCACGGCCCCTAAAAAGAAGCCTGTTCCGACATTAACCCGGTGCGGTAATGCCAGAACCCAGTAAACCAGGATCAACAAAAGCCATGAAGGCCGGAACATGTAGATTTGTTCCGGCCAGGGCATGATTTGCAGAATGAGGGCAATCAGAAAGGACAGCCAGATAACCCATCGGCCCTGGCTGCGATATCGACTCAAGGCTGGCCTCCGCGTGTGTTCGCTGGGATCCCTTGCGAACGACTGCTGTTAGCGGGTGCCGGCGGCCCCATTTGCTGGCCAGGTTGCATCATATCCGGTGCCGGTGGGCCCATTTCGCCCGCTGGCGGCAAGACCTGCGGCATCATCTGCATCAGACGCTCATTCGCCACGCGGTGAACTTCATCGGGTGCCATTGGCATGTCGCCATTCTTATCCGCGCCCCACAACAGCAGCAGGTAACGCAGACGTTGCAGGCCTGCCGTCGGATGCGCCTGAATCACGGTGTAGGCACGTTGAGTATCGACTTTCACGGAAGAGACCACGCCAACCGGGTAGCCTTCAGGGAAACGTCCACCGAGGCCTGACGTCACCAGCACATCGCCAACACGAATGTCAGTGTTGCCCGGCAGATGTTCCAGCTGCAAGTCTTCGCTGCAGCCGTTACCCGCCGCAATCACGCGAATATCATTACGTAACACCTGAATCGGCAACGCATGAGAAGCATCACAAATCAGCAGTACGCGGCTGGTCACCTGACCCACAGCCACCACCTGACCCACTACACCTTTATCACTGATCACCGGCTGGCCTTCGTAAACACCGTTTACGCTGCCTTTATCGATAACGACCTGATCGGTATACGGATCGGTGCCGGTTGAAATCACCTGGGTCACCATCTTGTGCTCATCCTGACGCAGCGGCGAGCCGAGCAGCTCACGCAGACGTGCGTTTTCCTGCTTGTATTGCCCCAGCATCAGCAGGTCACTGTTTTTCAGGAAGAGCTCACGGCGCAGCGCTTTGTTTTCCAGCTCGAGCTGCTGGCGTGAAGCCAGCGTTTCTGAGACACCGTCAAGAAGCTGTCGCGGCCCATTGGCCAGAAAGTAAAATGGACTTACCGACGTGTCCAGGTAGTTGCGGATCTGGGAGAAGGAGCTCACGCGACTGTCTGCGATAATAATCGCGATAGCCACAATGACTGCCAGAAAGAGACGCAACTGCAGGGAAGGTCCCCTGCTAAAAATCGGCTTCATAAATTCTGCGTGTTCCTCGACATCAGGGAAGAAGCGCCAGTCTTATGACTAACGCCTCCAGGGCTGGACGCATCTCGCCGTCGTGCGCAGCGTCGATAGGCGCGACTCCCTGCGCAATTTGACCACGGTCTCAGCCGATGAGGATTTACTCCTCGCTGAACAAATCGCCGCCGTGCATGTCGATCATTTCCAACGCTTTACCACCGCCGCGCGCGACGCAGGTCAGCGGATCTTCTGCAACAACCACCGGAATACCGGTTTCTTCCATCAGCAGGCGATCCAGATTGCGCAGCAATGCGCCACCACCGGTCAGCACCATGCCGCGCTCGGAGATATCAGAAGCCAGTTCTGGTGGGCACTGTTCCAGCGCGACCATCACTGCACTCACAATACCGGTCAACGGCTCTTGCAGCGCTTCGAGAATTTCATTGGAGTTCAGGGTAAAGCCACGCGGTACACCTTCTGCCAGGTTACGACCACGTACTTCAATTTCGTGTACTTCATCACCCGGATAGGCAGAACCAATGCCGTGCTTGATACGTTCCGCAGTGGCTTCACCAATCAGTGAACCGTAGTTACGACGCACATAATTAATGATAGCTTCATCGAAGCGATCACCACCGATACGTACAGAAGAAGAGTAGACCACGCCGTTCAGGGAGATGACGGCCACTTCAGTGGTACCACCACCGATATCCACCACCATCGAACCGGTTGCTTCTGATACCGGCAGGCCTGCACCAATGGCGGCAGCCATCGGCTCTTCAATCAGAAACACTTCGCGCGCGCCTGCACCCTGTGCAGATTCACGGATAGCACGGCGCTCAACCTGAGTGGCGCCAACCGGTACGCAGACCAGCACACGTGGGCTTGGACGCATAAAGCTGTTGCTGTGCACTTGTTTAATGAAGTGCTGGAGCATTTTTTCAGTCACGAAGAAGTCGGCGATCACGCCATCTTTCATAGGACGGATGGCCGCGATGTTGCCTGGAGTACGACCCAGCATCTGCTTGGCGTCATGACCTACGGCCGCAACGCTCTTTGGCGAACCGGCACGATCCTGACGAATGGCAACCACGGAAGGCTCGTTCAGCACGATGCCTTGTCCTTTTACGTAAATCAGGGTATTCGCGGTACCCAGGTCAATGGACAAGTCGTTGGAAAACATGCCACGAAATTTTTTAAACATACTAAGGGATAATCCTGCAAGCTGGGGGCGGAAAATAAAATCCGCCTACTTTACCAACCACGCGAAGCCGCTACAAGGCGCAAAAACGTTCTGCTTCGGTGAAAAAATACGCTGAATAATTTTTTGGGCCGATTCGCTTATCCCTGGCCGCCGTTAAATAGCGCTAAGCCGCCCTATTAAACGTAAATTCACCCTCAATCACCGGGCGAATTTCGACATAAAATCTAACATTTCCAGCCATCATAAGCGCGGACGTTATCCACCAAATGGCAGAAAAAAGCGACTCAGCGCCGCTTTACTGGCTGAAGACCTAAATTCGATAACGTTGTGAATGTTTTTTCACGTTACTGTTCACCGGCAATGATGGGGCAAAGAAGTCGCCCTGCCCACCTGCCACGCCCAGATTCGCCAGCGTTTGCCACTCCGCGCGCGTGCGCACGCCCGCAGCAAAAACTTGTGTCGAGGTGGATTTGCATACTTCCAGTAAACTTTGCACAAATAACTGGTTTTCAGTACGACGTTCAATATTACGTACCAGCCCAGGATCGAGTTTGATCACTTCGATTGGGAACTGCTTGATATAAGCACTACTCACCACGGTCATACCCGCCTGATCCACCGCCACACGACAACCAAACGCGGTCAACATTTGGAAAACCGGTACTAAGCGATTGATGTGTTGACAAACATCCGCCTCAGCAAGTTCAAATAAAAAACGTTTTCTTTGCGATTTTGTACATTGCAGCAAAAGCTTTTGCAGCCAGCGCTGGAATGGGCGCTGTAATAAGGAGTCAATATTAACGGGTAAAGCCAGTGTTTCATCAGGCCACACTTCAGAGAGTGCCGCGATTCGCGTCACCAGTTGGCGATCCCAACTGTCGGTCAAACCGAGTTGCAGCACCAGCGGCATAAACTCGGCCGACACCACTTCTTTGTCGCCATCGAACACGCGCGCCAGCATTTCACGGTGGTGTACTTTGCCATCCAGCAATACGGCCGGTTTTTGGTAAAGACGTGGGCCGCCGCGATTAAGGGTGTTTTCCAGCAGCGTTCGCCAGCGCACGCTACCACGCCCCATGTCTAAGGTATTGCCTTCACCGACTGACCAACTGTTACCGCCCTGCAAAGCGGCACGACGGGTCGCCATCTCGACATTTTCCATCACCTGCTGCACGGTTTCTCCGCTGCGCCACGCACTGATGCCGATGTGGATTAAATCATCGCGATCGACCATACGCATCGGCGGCAATGAGTCGACCGCGTTGATCAACTGATCGGCGATACTGTTGGCCTCTTTAAGCGTGCGGTGCGGCAATAAAACGGCAAAATCGCTGCGGAAGTAGCGTGCCAGTAAAGCGCCAGGATAGCGCAGAACAAAAGTCGACAGCATATTAATCAGGTCAAACAGGTATTCATCCACCAGCGTTTGGCCCAGCGTTTCATGCAGCGTGTCGAGATCGGGCAGACGCACCATCATCACCACGCCATGCGTGCCCACATCTTCCTGATCTTCCAGCAGCGTGGCTAACTGGTTATCAAAGAACAGGCGGTTATTCAGGCCGGTGCGTGAATCCTGTGCGGCAAACGTACGGATAAGCGTATCAATGCGCAGGCGCTGCTCGCCCGCTTCCTGAAGATCGTTAAGTAATGTGTCAATGGCGCGACTGGCTTTTGGCGGCCATTCGGCATAATGCCCGACGGAGGGCACGCGCTCACCCGCCAGAATGCGCTCGGAGCGTGCTTCTAAACGCTCCATGTGCTGCCAGCGACGATTGATCCAACGATGCGTCATCACCAATAAAGCGGACATAATGGCCACCACGCTGAGCAGGACAATCAGCGTATAGGCACCGGTAAAGGAGCGGAACCAGGTTTTCGCAGGATCGAGTACCACTACTCGCAGTTCAAGGCCGGGAGAGTGTACCAACGGAAGATCGAACTGGATAAAACGATTCGGCTCATCTTCGAGCATAGGATTTTCATGGCGAGCGAGTTGAAACACCACGGTATTGCCGTTATGCATCTCAATCTGTTCCGCATTGATCACCGGCATGATGCGCGTCAACCACTGCGTCAGTTCTTGTGGCGATTGCGTTGTCAGCGCTTTATCGACTTCGGTCGCTAGCATATTGACGCGTGTTTCTACGCGCTGTTGCGATAGCCAGATAAAACTAAAAGCGCAGCCGACCAGCATCAATAACATTGCCAGTAAGCTTAATAATGTAATAAACGCAGAAAACTTAGTTGTTAATCGCATCCCTGTGCCTGTATCACTGCGGTTCTGAACGGTCGCCATCCAACGGCGCCAACCTGCTCATTGGCGTAAACCTGAGCAAAATAGCACAAAACATCGTCTGAATCAGCGCCAGACGCGCATCAAATTAGGCGGTGCGCCATGCTAATCGGCCCTGCGGCGCGAGTATAGCCGCAAAGTGTGATGGCTTGCGTTTCACACGGGCTTTTTCGTCCTATTCTCAACAGAGCGCTTTCGCCAGGAAATTTCATATTTTTCCGGGCAAAGTGGCGTATCCAGTGTGAGTTGATCATGCTGAGTACCACACCTTTTTCGCCGGAGAATGTCATGAAGCTGAAGCAATACCTTACCGAATCCGACGTGACGCCCGAGAGCATCTTTAATATGCGCCGCCGTCAGGTGTTGAAAGCGCTGGGATTAGGCGCAGCTGCGGCAAGTTTGCCCGGCGCGGCGCAGGCAGATGTGCTGAGCTGGTTCAAAGGCAATGACCGCCCACCTGCCCCCGCAGGTCGCGATCTGCAATTTACCAAACCCGCGCAGTGGCAAGCTGATTTGCCCATGACGCCGTTTGACAAGGTTTCCGGCTACAACAACTTTTATGAGTTTGGCCTGGATAAAGCCGATCCTGCCGCCAACGCCGGCACGCTGAAAACCGAACCCTGGCAGTTGCGCATTGAAGGTGAAGTGGCGAAACCGATCACGCTGGATATGGACGACATCTTTAAACGTTTTGCCATGGAACAGCGTATTTATCGCATGCGCTGTGTTGAAGCGTGGTCGATGGTGATCCCCTGGGTGGGCTTCGAGCTGAATAAATTACTCAAATTGGCTGAACCCACCAGCAATGCCCGCTTTGTCGCCTTTCAGACGTTATATGCGCCGGATCAAATGCCCGGGCAGAAAGATCGCTTTATCGGCGGTGGCCTGGATTACCCCTATGTGGAAGGATTACGCCTCGATGAAGCCATGCACCCTCTCACACTATTAAGCACCGGCGTGTACGGTAAAGCGCTGCCACCACAGAATGGCGCCCCGATTCGCCTGACGGTGCCGTGGAAATATGGCTTTAAAGGGATCAAATCGATCGTCAAGATCACGCTGACCCGCGATCAACCACCGACGACATGGAGCCAGATCGCTGCTAATGAATATGGTTTCTACGCCAATGTGAATCCGCACGTTGACCATCCGCGCTGGTCACAGGCGACGGAGCGTTTCATTGGTTCTGGCGGCATTCTCAATGTGGAACGTCAGCCAACGCTGCTGTTTAACGGCTACGCTAAAGAAGTGGCATCGCTCTATCGCGGGCTCGATTTACGGGAGAACTACTGAGTGCGACTGACGTTACGTCATATCACCCTGCTGAAAGTGGTGCTGCATCTGGCTGCCTTCTTGCCCTTCGTCTATTTGTTTATGGCAGCCAGCCAGGGTTGGCTGAGCGCAGACCCAGCCAAAGACATTCAGCATTTTACCGGCAGGATGGCGCTGAAGTTGTTGCTGGCTACGCTGTTGGTCAGCCCTTTAACACGCTACCTGAAGCAACCCTTGCTGATCCGCACCCGCCGCATGCTGGGTGTGTGGTGTTTTGTGTGGGCCTGTTTGCATCTGACAAGCTATTACTTGCTGGAGTTGGGGTACAACCACCTGCAACTGTTGGGTAAAGAGATTGTTTCACGCCCTTATCTGTTACTGGGGATGATCTGCTGGATAGTACTGTTTGCGCTGGCCATCACTTCGTTTCAGCGTGCGCAACGTAAATTGGGTCGTCGCTGGCAAACCCTGCACAACGGCATCTATCTTGTCGCGATCCTCGCACCTATCCACTATCTTTGGTCGGTGAAAGTCTTCTCGCCGCAGCCCTGGATTTATGCGCTGCTGGCTTTAGTGTTGTTAGGCTGGCGTTACAATAAGTTGCGTAATCTTCTGCGTCGATAATCCCCGCACGGTTGTTTTCCTGTCACGAGATCTGTTAAAAGGTGTGGCCTAAGGGCCGCATCCGATCAACTTCGCAGATAAGACCAGTATTTTGCTGCGAATTGCGACGAAACGGATATAATGCCCGGCTTTATTGCAAGCGAAGTCGCCTTTTTCACTCTCAGGAGTGACAAACGGCAGATGTCGCGGTATTTTACGCGATGCCTCACTGATTGCAGGAGATAGCAGCAAGATGGCGCACAAATTTCACATACTGCTTTTGAACGGTCCCAATCTGAATCTGTTGGGAACGCGCGAGCCTGATAAGTATGGTCATACCACGCTGGCGCAAATTGTCGGCGATCTGACGCAACAGGCTGAACAGCACGATGTGAAATTAAGTCATTTGCAATCGAACGCAGAGTTTCAGTTGATTGATCGTATTCACGAAGCCCGTGGCAATGTGGATTACATCATCATCAATCCGGCTGCGTTCACGCACACCAGCGTTGCACTGCGTGATGCCCTGTTGGCGGTCAGCATACCTTTTATTGAGGTGCATCTCTCAAACGTGCATGCACGCGAACCGTTCCGACATCACTCCTATCTTTCTGATGTATCTGCTGGCGTCATCTGTGGACTTGGCGCTGATGGATACTCATGGGCTTTACAAACGGCAGTAAAACGCCTGTCACATTCCAATTAAACAGAGTACGGAACCACACTCATGGATATTCGTAAAATT